>SUVX01000026.1 GCA_015061725.1 Lentisphaerota bacterium | reverse complement strand
GATGGGTGCGCCTCGGTATACCCCGTGGGTTTGCTTGCCGCTGTGTGGTTTGGCTCGGGGTGCAGATTTACCGCAGGGGTGTGCCGGGCAACGTGATGGCAACGGCGGTATGCGGGGTGCGTGGGTGTGGCGCTTGTGTCTGACCTGTCTGACCTGTCTGACCTGTCTGACCTGTCTGACAAGATGGGTGCGCCTCGGTATACCCGTGGGTTTGCGGGGGCGCTGTGTGGTTTGGCTCGGGCGAAGATGTGCCACAGGGGTATGCTTGCCTGTTTGATGGCAACGGTGGTATGCGTGTTGCGGGGGCGTGGCGCTTGCATGGGAATTTTGGGGATTTTTTGGGAATTTTTGGGAGGGTTATTGGTGCGCCATGTGATACCCCGTGGGTTTGCGGTGCCGCTGTGTGGTTTGGCTCGGGCGCAAATGTGCCGGTGGGGTATGCCGGGCAACGTGATGGCAACGGCGGTGTGCGTGTCGCGTGGGTGTGGCGCTTGTGTCTGACCTGTCTGACCTGTCTGACCTGTCTGACCTGTCTGACAAGATGGGTGCGCCCGTCTTCGCCCTGACGGGCTACGCCGTGGTAAGTCATGTGATACCCCTTGGGGTTTGCCTGCCACAGTGTTGTTTGGCTCGGGTGTTGATTTGCCGCGGGGGTATGCAACGGTCAGATTTACCGCAGGGTAAAACCAAAAAAATTCGGCGGCGAGACTCTTTAAGAGTCAGCCGCCGTACCCACGGGCAAGTCTGTGAGGGATTTTTAAGGGACTCTTCCCTTAAACGGTCGGGCAACGCACCCGACCGCAACTTGGCTTTTTTTGCCAAGCTTTTTTTCACCTGGAAAAAAAGCGGGAGAGCCATTCGCCGGAAATGGGGAGACCGTTGAGGGAGCTGCGGTTGTAGTGGCGTTGGGCGTCAAAGACGGCGGCAGTTCCGGCGGGGAGAGAGATAATTTCGAAACGGCAGACATTTCCGTTTGCGGGAAGTATGATTTCATTCATACCGGCTTTGAGATCAACGACTTGCGTATCTCCTCCCGGGATGGACCAGATCAGGGGACCGGCAGATTTGCTTAAAATGCTCCATTGGACGCGTTGGGCGGGGGCGGTGGATTTTTTTTCAAGAACGTTTCCGGGGGAAAGTTCAACGGTAGTCCAACCGCCGAAAGAGAAGGGACCGTGATCGAAACGGACTTCGGGATAATTTTTCTGAGCCGGGAGAATTGTTCCGTCGGGACGGACAAGACGCATGACGATACTTTCACAATTTGTGCGGTAAAAATCAAAAGAAAACCCGACAATCCAGATTGAGAACAGCAAAAGGGCAGAAAGGCGGAGAAATTTCTTTTTGTTGCGGAAAAAAGTTTTCAAATAGAAGACAAGGAAAGCACTTCCGGGGATGGTTACCAGGGGGATGATCGGGGCGCGGAAACGCGACAGAATGTAAAAAACGGCAATGGCGCCCCAGTAGAGGAGGATAAATCCATAGAGAAGGATCAGACCTTTTTTGCGGGAAAATATTTTCTTTGCAAAAAACAGTAATCCGGCGATACCGAGGGCGAGCAGAACACTGCTGCTGCCGGGAAACATATAACGGAGAAGGATACTGTATTGACCTTCACCGTAAAGAGAAACGTTGTTGGGGATTTCTCCTGCGGACCAGAAAAGCAGAAGTTTGCGGAATTGGAGTTCAAGAAAAGCGCCGGGGGAGGAACAGAGCATATCCCACATCTGCCGGGGGACGGAAACACCATCGGAGGCTTTTGCCATAGCGCGGTGATAGGCTTCGGGGTACTCCATGGGACCGGCGGGCAGACCGATATTGCGTCCGCCGGGGGGAGCCTCCCAGGTATTGCCGAGGGCAAGAACGGCATCTGCGGCGGTACTGGGACCGGTCAACCGCCCCTGAATGCGGGTGTTGTGCCAGATAAAGGGCAGCTGAACAAGGAACAGGGGAAAGAGAAGAACGAGGATTTTTTTGCACAGCAGTTTTCTGTTTTGATAATTTGCAAGAACCAGAACAAATAAAAGCGCAGGCAGAAGGATCCAGAGATTACCGCGGGTAAGAATGCCAATACCGAAAAATAATCCGGTAAAAAAAACATACCGCAACTTGGAACGGTAAACGGCAAGCAGGGCGAGATAAAAAATCAGGGTAATATTAAATGTTTGCAGCGTTTCGTTCTGATGATAAGGGGTATACAGAATCAGCGGTACAGAAAAGGCGGTCATCCATGCGGCGCAGAGGCCGGCTTTTCTGTTGAAAATCTTTGCGCCGGAGAGTCCTGCGAGAAATGCTGTTGCCGCACCGAGGAGCGATTGAACAATGATTACCTGCCAGACACCGGGACCACTGAGCAGACGGATAAGGGGCAGAAAAACAGCATAATAAAAGGGCTGATAATAGAAAACGCCCTTGTATTTTCCTGTTGCGATCTCTTCAGCCAGACGCATGTAGGTACAGAGATCCGTGGCACGGGAGGGGGTGAAAACGCTGTTGATGCCGCTGTTGATGCTGCCCAGTTCATAAGCGGCAAACAGCCGCAGCAGAAAAGCCGCTGCGGCTGCAGTAAAAAGCAATGAAACAAATTTTCCGCCGCGCAAAACGGCAGAGTTTTGTACTTTTCTGCTCATTACATGGTCATAAGTTCTTTTTCTTTGGCGCCGAGCATGGCATCCAGAGAAGCGATGTAACGATCGGTCATTTTCTGGATATCATCAAGCATCTTTTTGAGATCATCTTCAGTCAGAGCGCCGTCTTTTTCAGCCTTTTTGGCACTTTCGTTGCCGTCGCGGCGGATGTTGCGGAGAGCGACTTTGGCATCTTCGGTTTCAGCTTTAGCCTGTTTGGCAAGGGCGGTACGGCGTTCCTGACTCAGTTCGGGGATGGGCAGACGCAGAGCTTTTCCGTCATTCATCGGCGTAATACCGAGGTTGGAGGCGAGGATCGCTTTTTCAATACCGGAAAGGGCGGAACGGTCCCAGGGCTGAATGACCAGCAGACGGGATTCGGGGGCGGTGATGCCGGCGATTTCTTTCATGCGGGTCGGGGTGCCGTAGTAGTCAACCATGATGTTTTCGACCAGGGAGGGAGAGGCTTTGCCGGTACGGATGGCGGCAAAACTTTTCTGAAGAGCCTCTTCGGTTTTCATCATGTGTTCTTCGATGTAGTCCATCAATTCGGTGATATCAACGTTGATAGCCATAATATTATTCTCCTGATTAAAATTAAAGTACTGTTTTATACTTGAAAGATACTATATCCCCGCACCGCAAAAAATTCAATCCCGTTTTTTTATTTTCGCAGGATTTTACTGTTTATACATGACGGGAAAAGTTCCGAACCGGTGTTCTCCCGTCGGGACATCCAGCGGTGCTTTGTTGTCAATAAGTCCCCAGCGGCGCGAAAAGGGCCAGAAGGTGATGAACGCTCTGCCGACCAGATTGCGGCGGGGAACAAAGCCGAAGAAACGGCTGTCTTTGCTGAAACGGGAGTTGTCACCCAGCATAAAGTAGTGTCCTTCAGGAACTGTGATCTCGCTGCCGGAAGTGATTTGCTCAACACCCATATCCGACAGGTGTCCCTGATAACCGCCTTTACCGGAATAGACTTTTTCAAAACGCGGCGAAAAAGCCTGAGCCTTTTTGAATTCCTTTTCTCCTGACGGACGGATATAAAGCTGATTATCAAGCAGTTTGATTGTATCACCCGGGAGTGCGACAAGACGCTTGATGTAATAGTGTCCGCTGGAAGCCTCAAGGGGCGTTCCGTCGGAGTCAAAGAGGTTTTCGGTGGTGAACACCATCACTTCACCGCGCTGCGGCGGAAGAAGATAAATGCTGAAACGCTCCACAAAAAGATGATCTCCCCAGGCGACACAGCCGTCGGCAAGAACATCGCCGGTCTGATACTCTTTCTGAGGATCAAGCAAAGCATAGTCTGCAACCTTTACAGGATCGCCCGGCAGGGAATAGATTTTTCCGCCGATGGTGAATTCAGTGCGGTCAAAAAGCAGTCCGGTTTTGTGTTTCAAAGACTCCGGGTCCAGTCTGCCGGGAGCCGTCACCACGGCTTTGGCGCGGGTGTTGGCAAAGAGCAGTCCGCGCAGAAGTGACGGCAGTTTATGCACCTTTTCGCCCAATTCCTGATAGTGGATACCGTAAAGAGTCGGCTGCATGGAACTTGTGGGAATACGGAACGGCTGAAAATAAAGTCCGCGTATGCCGAAAGCAACTGCACCGACGACCAGAAGCAGATCAAGCAGGTTGCGGATGTGCGAAGTGCTGTGCGGCAATTTGATTTTTTCCATCGCCTTTTCTGCTGTTTTTACCGCAACTTCAGGATCGGGATTGTTACGCAAATTCTGAATGATATCATCAAAAGCCGCTTTTTCATCGGACGAAAAAAGATCATCTCCGGCTCTCCGTTCAGACACCAGTTCAGACAGCAGTTTATTCCGTTTGCGGTTTTTCAGATATTTTAAAATCATATTGCGCCTTTTATTCTTCAGAATTTAAGTTTCATAATTGCAGCTCTGAGCAGTTTTTCAGAGGTCTGCTCTTCAAGCGGAATCTCTGAAACCAGAACATTGAGCGTTTTGTTGATGGCATCGCGTTTGAAACCGAGCTGTTCAAGGGCAAGTGCCGCATCGTTGACTGCCTCGTTTGAGGGTAATGCCGGCGCACCGTCGCTGCCGCCGGCAAGATCAAGTTTGCCTTTGAGTTCAACGATGAGTCTTTCTGCGGTTCTTTTGCCGATACCGCTGATACGGCTGATGGCTTTAACGTCGCCTGAGGCAATTGCCGTGCTGAAGTTTCCGGCGGGCATGGTGCTCAAAACGTTGAGCGCGAGTTTTCCGCCGACACCTGAAACTTCAATAAGTTTGCAGAAAAGCTGTTTTTCTTCAGACGAATAAAAGCCGAAAAGCGTGATGGCATCTTCACGGACTTGCATATGAATCAAAAGTTTGACTTTTTCCCCGGGATGGGGCAGTTTCTCAAAGGTGGAAACGGGGATCAGCACTTCATAGCCGACCCCGTTCACATCCACAACGCAGCTTGATGCGCTGCTCTCAGCAAGAACTCCTGAGAGAAAAGCAATCACTTTTCCACCTCGATATCCAGAGAGATATCCGCCGCTTTGACTGAGTGTGTCAGCGCGCCGGAGGAGACAAAATCCACACCGATTTCACCGATGGATTTGAGACGTTCAAGCGTGATGCCGCCGGAGGCTTCAAGTTTTGATCTGCCGGCGACGATTTCAACCGCCTTTTTCATGGTCTCGTTATCCATGTTGTCAAGCATGATGTATTCCACACCGGCTTCAGCCGCCTGCGCCACTTCGTCAAGACAGTCGGCTTCGACTTCGATTTCAAGAGACGGATAAGCTTTTCTGGCGCGTTCGACAGCACGTGCAATTGCACCGTCACCCTCAAGGGCGGCAAGTTCCCGGTGGTTGTCTTTGATCATGATACGGTCATAAAGACCGATACGGTGGTTGGTTGCTCCGCCCACGGCAACGGCATACTTTTCAAGATTGCGGTATCCCGGCGTGGTTTTGCGGGTATCCAGAACGACCGTCTTGTATCCCTCAAGTTCTTTGGCGTAGCGGTAACTTGTCGTGGCAACGCCGCAGAGCCGCTGAAGAAAGTTGAGAGCTGTTCTCTCTGCGGTCAGGATTCCGCGTGCGGGGCCCTTGATGACGGCGAGAATATCGCCGTAGTGGCAGAGTTCGCCCTCTTCGACCCGGGCATCGAACTCCAGCACAGGATCAACAAGTCTGAAAACACGTTCTGCAATAGGCAGTCCGGCAACAATCATTTCTTTTTCTTTGCAGAGCAGAACGGCGCGGCTTTCAGCGTATTCGGGTACGACAGAAAGAGTGGTCGCATCACCTGTCATGTCAAGATCTTCATTGAGAGCCAGTTCAATCAGGTGGTCCGCACGACCCCAATCAATGGCACATAAACCGTCGTCATCCAAAATACTCACTTGAAAACTCCTTAAAATCAGTTAACCCTCTTGCAGAATGCATTTTGAGGTGAATTTATTAATATAGCACCGTTTTTATAATTTTCCAATTTTTTTCCGGCGGAAAAAATGGGGGAACGGCGGTGTTGTCAGGTTATCTGTTTGAAAATTTTTCATAACGGCGTTGAAAAATCCCTGCTGTTATGCTAATGTAAGATGAAGACATTTTTATATTGATTGTTTACGTCAGGAGATTTTTTGAAAATGGGAAAAATTACGATTCTGGGAAGTGCCGCCGCAGAGGGCGTTCCTGCGATTTTCTGCAACTGCCGCGTTTGTACCGAAGCATGGAAAAACGGCGGCAAAGATATGCGTCTGCGTACCGCTTATAAACTCAATGACCGTGTGCGGATTGATTTCGGTCCGGATTCCATGGCGCAGGAATACAAGTTTCAGCTCCACTCCGAAAATCTCAGACACTTGTTCATCACCCACAGCCACGAAGATCACTTCAGAGTCGAGGAATTGATTTACCGCCGTCCGGGATTTTCTGTCGTTGCTGAAGATAACATTCTCAATGTTTACGGCAATGTCGGCGTGATGGATGCCATTTATACTGCCTATGCCAAAAGACGCTGTGATTTTGCATTTTACCGCATCAATCCGGTGGAAATCAAGGCGTTTATGCCCATTGAACTGCCTGAAGAGGATATGACTTTCCACCCCATGAAAGCCAATCACATGCCCAGCGAGCAGCCCAATTTCTACATTATCCGTCACGGTGAAAAGTATCTGATGATCGCCAACGATACCGGATATTTCTGCGAAGAGGACTGGGCATATATCGCCGCACTCAACATCCGTTTTGATGTGGTTATCACCGACTGTACCGGCGGTATCCTTGATAACAGAGACGGACACATGAGCGGAAAATGGGTCATTGCCTCCAAAACCCGCCTTGAAGAGATGGGATGTGTGGATGAAAATACGCAGTATTTCATCAACCACTTTTCGCACAACGGCCGCCTGACACATGCCGAACTTGAAGCGCATTACAATCCGCACGGCATTCAGGTCGGTTACGACGGACTTGAAATTGAATACTGACCGGAGCAGAAAAAATGGCATCTGATTTTGTTCACCTGCATCTGCATACCCATTACAGTATGCTCGACGGCGCCTGCACCGCTTCAGGTCTGGTCAAAATGGCTCAGGAAATGGGCATGGACTCCATCGCCATCACCGACCACGGATACGTCGGCGGTGCCGAGGAATTTCACCGTGTCCTCTCTAAAGCCGGAATGAAACCCATCATCGGTTGCGAAGCGTATGTTTCTCCGACCAACCGTTTTGACCACTCTGCAAATGTCCCGCACATCAAGGGACACCACCTGGTGCTGCTCTGCGAAAATGAAACCGGTTACAAGAGTCTGTGCAAACTGATTTCCGAAGCGTGGCGGACGGGTATGTATTACAAGCCGCGTATGGATAAAGATCTTCTGCGCGAGTATCACGAGGGATTGATTGCTCTCTCTGCCTGTATCGGCGGTGAGATTCCCAGCCTCTTTCTGGACGGAAACGATAAGGCGGCTGAAAAAGCGCTGGATGATTATCTTGAAATTTTCGGTCCGGACAACTTCTTCCTTGAAATCATGGATCACGGTATGGAAGAAGAAACCCTTGCCAATAAAAAAATCATTGAACTTGCACGCCGCCGCAATGTGCCGCTGGTGGCGACCAACGACGTCCACTATCAGAGAAAAGAAGATGCCGAGGCGCACGAAGTCATGCTCTGTATCCAGACCGGGGCGAAGCTGAGCGAACCGCACATGAAGTTTTCTGCGCCGGAATTCTACTTCAAGAGCGAAGAGGAAATGCGTAAACTCTTTGCCGAAGTGCCGGATGCCATCACCAATACCAGACTGATTGCTGAACGCTGTACCGCTGATCCTGTCAAGTTCCGTTACGGCGAAAACCATTATCCTGTGTTTTATCTGCCCGACGGTTCTGTTCCCACGGGGCAGACGCTGCGCGAAATCTGTCTTGACAATATGATGATGCGTTACGATTTTGACGGACGCAAAGAAAATCTCAACGAATACGAGAAATCCATCATCGACCGTATGGATTACGAACTGGGCATTATTGAACGTACCGGATTCTGCAGTTACTTCATGGTGGTGTCGGACTTTATCCGTTACGGTAAAAATATCGGTGTCCCCGTCGGTCCCGGACGCGGTTCCGGTGCAGGAAGTCTGGTTGCATATCTGACACTTATCACCGACATCGACCCCATGCGTTACGGATTGCTCTTTGAGCGTTTCCTCAACCCTGAACGTGTCAGCCCCCCCGACTTTGATATCGACTTCTGTGAAAAACGCCGTGTTGAAGTTATTGAATATGTCCGTCAGAAATACGGATTTGACAACGTGGCGCAGATTTGTACTTACGGTCTGCTCAAAGCCAAAGCCGTTGTCAAAGACGTTGCCCGTGTGATGGGACTGGACTTTGAATTCGGCAACCGGTTGACCAAGATGATCCCCGAAGAACCCAAGATGACCGTGGCAAAGGCTGTTGAGCAATCCGAAGAACTGGCGGCTCTGGTTGAAAGCGATCCCAAGGTCAAAGAAGTTGTGGAGTTTGCCAAAGTTCTTGAAGGTTTGAACCGTCAGACCGGCGTTCATGCGGCGGGCGTCATCATCGGAGACCAGAGACTTGACAATCTTGTGCCGCTGTCGCGCAGTGCCACAGGGGATATGGTTGTGCAGTACCCCAAAGAACCCTGCGAAAACCTCGGTCTGCTTAAAATGGACTTTCTCGGTTTGCGGACGTTGACCATCATCCGCAACGCATTGGATATGATCAAACAGCAGCACGGCGTGGACATCAACCTGTCAAAACTGCCGCTTGATGACAAAAAGACCTATGAGATGCTTCAAAAGGGCGATACGGTTGCGGTGTTCCAGCTGGAATCCGGCGGTATGCAGAATCTGTGCCGCAGTTTCGGGGTGGAAACCATTGAACACATCATCGCTCTTGTTGCGCTTTACCGTCCCGGTCCGATGCAGTTCATTCCGCAGTTCATCGCCCGTAAAAAGGGTACTGAAGAAATCGTTTACGACCATCCGAAAATGGAAGAGTTCCTCAAAGAAACCTATGGTATCATGGTTTATCAGGAACAGATCATGCAGGTCGTTCAGGCACTTGCCGGATTCAGTCTGGGCGGTGCTGATATTCTCCGCCGTGCCATCGGTAAGAAAAAAGAGGATGTGATGAAAGAACAGCACCTCAAATTTGTTGAGGGCTGTGCCAAGACAAACAACATTTCCGCAGAACTTGCTGAAGTCATCTGGGAGAAAATCAAGTTGTTTGCCGGATACGGATTCAATAAATCCCACTCTGCCGCTTATGGTGTGGTTTCTTATCAGACGGCTTATCTCAAGGCAAATTATCCTGTGGAATTTATGGCGGCGGTGCTGACCAGTGAAATCGAAAACGCCGAAAAACTGGCGTTTCTGATTACCGCATGCCGCGAGATGGGTATAAGTGTTCTGCCGCCGGATATCAACTCCAGCGGAATCAGTTTCTCTGTTGACTCCGGAAAAATCCGTTTCGGACTGGGAGCCATCAAGGGTATGGGCGAAGTTGCCGCCTCAAAAATCATTGAAAACCGCGAAAAAGAGGGTGTCTTCACCAGTTTCCAGGATTTCTGCGAACGCTGCGGAACGGATGTCAACTCCCGTACGCTGGAACACCTGACCCGTGCCGGTGCGCTTGACGGATTGGGCTTGCGCCGTTCCCAGATTCTGGCGATTGCCGAACCCATGATGGCTTTTGCCGCACAGCGTGCCAAAGACAAAGCCGCCGGACAGGGCTCTTTGTTTGATCTGCTCAGCGGCGATGATGACCCGGACGATGCCTGCACCATTCCCATTCCGGATATTCCCGAATTTGACTGGGATGAAATTCTCAAAACCGAAAAGGAACTTCTCGGATTCTATGTTTCAGGACATCCTCTTGATCCTCACCGGGAACTTGCGAGTATTTTCGGAACGCCCATCCGTACGATTGCGGATGCCGCAGACGGTACACCCATGCGTCTGGCGGGTATGGTCTCAAGTTTTGCCAAAAAAATGAGCAAGCTCAACAATAAGCCTTTCGGTATCCTGACCATTGAAGACTTTGATGCCTCCTGCGAGTGCATGGTTTACGAAAAAGCCCTCAAGGATATGGAAAAAAACGGCGTTTCAACGGCACCCGGCACGCCGCTGCTGCTTGAAATCACCGTCAGTAAACGTGATGAAAATGAGCGTCCCCGTGTGGTGGTCGAAAAGGTTCTGCCTCTGACGGAGGCGGCAGAGCGTTTCAGCGAAGAAATTTATCTGCATATTTTTGAAGATAAGATTTCTCCTGAAAAACAGCAGGAACTGGCTGAACTTGCAAAGAAACATCCCGGCTCCGTCAAACTTATGCTCTGTTTTGTCAGAAAAGACGACTCTGTAGTTTTCATTGAGGCGGGATTTGATGTCACACCTGATTCAGAATTTATTGACGGTGTTCTGCGTATTCTCGGCAGAAACTCCTTTAAGGTAAAGGTCATTCCGCCCGTCCGTCCCGCGCCGAAACGCTGGAAAAAGCCTGAAAACGGTGAAGAAAACAAACAGGAATCCAAATAAAAAAAGATGATGGATTTCATCAAAAAAAATCCGGCAGTATCCGCCATACTTGCTTCTGCAGTAATTTTGCTTGCAGCGGCGGCGGTTCTGCCGGCTGCGCCCGTCTGGATCACCGATGTCGGCAACAAGTATATCATCATGCGGAATTTTGCTCAGACAGGGCAGTTTGAAATCAAGCATGATGTTCCCGGCACTTTTCCAACGGGAGGATTCCATTTTCAAAAGACTTCAAAGGGATACCGCAGTTTTTATCCGGAACAGTTCCCCGTTCTATCCTCTTATATATACCGTTTCACCGGCGCGCGGGGCATTACGCTTCTGCCTCTTGTGTGCGGCGTGCTTCTTGCCGGAGCCGTTGCATATAAATTCCGTTCTTTTGCGGCGGGAATGCTGACACTGTTTGCAACGCCCTGCGCCTTTTACAGTTTGATGTTGTGGGAGATGATTCCTGCGGTTCTTGCCGGTTTCTGCGGCATTATGCTTTTGAGGGACAGAAAGTTTCTTTCAGGCGGTGTTGTTCTCGGTTTGGGGTTATTTTTCAGAGAGGAACTGTATTTTCTCGGAGCTGCGGCAGGCGTGGTTCTGCTTTTTCAGAAAGAGTGGAAGGCGCTTTTGCGTCTTTCCTGCGGTTTTTTGTGCGGTATGCTCCCTGTCTGGCTGATGCAGTATCTTCTGACCGGACATGTTCTGGGCTTGCACGGTGCGACCTATTATCTCAACAACCGTCAGGGATTTGATTTGAAAGATGAAGTCCTCGGCGTCTTCTGGAACTTTTATCAGCATGTTTTGCGTTTTGATTCAGCGTCTCCGATCATCGTGCCTGTGGTTTTTCTGCTGCTCATTGCGTGGGTGAAAGGTGAAAAAAAGGTTTGGAATTTAAAAATTTACTTTTTTGTATGTGCCGGAGCGTTGACTCTTTACGGCGCATACGAGTTTCTTTCAGGAGAAAACTTCTGTTACCGTGCGTGTATGAGTGCAGGTTTCATCAGCACGTTGCCGCTGTGCTGGCTCTTTTGGAGCAATTTGAAACAACTGCTTTTTTCAGGATGCTGGCGGGACCGTTTCCTGACAGGAATCGTCCTTGCCTATACGTTGATCGTTCCGCCGCTGCTGACCCGGCATGATGTGGGACTTTTCTGGGGCGCACGGCACTTTTTATTTGTCATGCCCTTTGCCGTTTATTTAAGTATCAGGGCTGTCAGACTTCTGCCATATAAAAAACGGATTCTCCTGTACGGACTTGCAGGCATTTCAATCATCTGGCAGTTGTGCGGATTTTATGCTTTACTCAAAGTGTCTGAAGAGTCCGACAGTTTGACAAAAACTGTTCTTGCCAACAGCAAAAGAATCGTTGTAAGTGATGTCTTCTTTTTGCCGGAGCAGGCGCCGGAACTCTTTTTTGAACGTGATTTCTGTGAAGTCACCAATCGCCGTCAGCTGGAATCCCTGCTTGCTGAACTTGCCCGGCGCGAAGAAAATGAGGTGCTTTTCATCACTTCTCCACGCTGGTCAAGGCTGGATAAGGAAACAAGACTCCTGCTGAGGAATCAGACGGCGCGTGTCGGCAACACTTTTGCCTTTAAATCCGCGTCCTCCGGATTCATGGATCTGGTTTTTGTCCAGGTCTTTTTCAGGGATCAGCGGGGGAATGTTGTGAAAAAATAGCAAAAACTGATAAAAAAAGAAAAATTTTTGAAAAAATAATTTGCATTTATACGGATTGGGGATACTTTAAAAACTTGTCATTCTTTGACTGGATCAAAGATCGCCCATTAGAGTTTTAAAAAAAAAGTCTGCCGGAAGAAACGGCAGCGGACAACAACAAAGAAAGGTTGAACCATGCGGATCGACATTTCTGACTATTACACTCCGTCGGAGTGGCAGTTGTTTCGGGAAGAGGCACAAAAACACGAAACGCCCTTTCTTCTGGTCAATTTGGATATTATCCGGAAAAATTACGAGGATCTGACCAAATTTTTCCCGTTCGCCAAAGTTTATTATGCCGTCAAATCCAATCCCTCTGATGAAGTGTTGGCTGTTTTGCGGGATCTGGGCTCCAATTTTGACATTGCCTCCCGCTACGAGATGGATAAAATGCTTGCGCTGGGAGTAACGCCCGACCGTTTGAGTTACGGCAATACCATCAAAAAATCTGCGGATATCCGTTACTGCTACGAAAAAGGTATCCGCTTGTTTGCCACCGACAGCGAAACCGATTTGCGCAACATTGCCCGGGAAGCACCGGGTTCAAAGGTTTTCTGCCGTATCCTGACTGAGGGCAGCGAAACCGCTGACTGGCCGCTGTCACGCAAGTTCGGCTGTCACCCCGATATGGCGATAGATTTGATTATGCTTTCAAAAGAGCTGGGACTTGAACCCTATGGTATCAGTTTCCACGTCGGCTCCCAGCAGCGTGAAATCGGTGCCTGGGACAGTGCCATTGCCAAGGTCCGTTACATTTACGACTACCTTGAGGGCGAAGGTATCAAACTCAAGCTGATCAACATGGGCGGCGGATTCCCTGCCAATTATATCAGCAAAACCAATGATATGACCGTCTATGCCGAGGAAATCACCCGTTATCTCAAAGAGGACTTCGGGGACGATTTGCCGGAAATCATCCTTGAACCGGGACGTTCCCTTGTCGGCGGTTCGGGTGTGCTGGTGAGTGAAGTCGTGCTTATCAGCAAAAAATCCTCCACCGGTGTTGACCGCTGGCTGTATCTGGATGTCGGCAAGTTCAACGGACTGGCTGAAACCTGGGATGAAAGCATCAAGTATCCGCTGTACTGCGAAGCGCGCGGCGAACTGTGCGAAGACTTCATTATCGCCGGTCCCACCTGCGACAGTCAGGATGTGATGTATGAATATTTCCGCAATCCGCTTCCGGCATATATCAAACCGGGCGACAGGATTTACTGGTTCAGCTGCGGCGCGTACACCACAAGTTACGCCTCAGTGGAATTCAACGGCTTCCCGCCGCTGAAAGCTTACTTTGTCTCTCAGGACAAAAAATAAAAAGAACATATTTTCCGGGGCTGTTGCAAACACAAGAGTTTTGCAGCAGTCCCGTTTTGATTTTTGTTTCCGGTGTCAGTTGTTTTTGCGGAATTTTGCAGGTGAGTTTTTGAGAAAATTTGAAAAAACTCTTGAAAAATGATAGCGGTCGGCAAAGCCGGTTTTTTCTGCAATCTCATCAATGCTCAGTGAGGTGGAAATCAACAGTTCACAGGCCTTTTCAATGCGTTTTTTGCGCCAGTAGAATTGAGGGGAACGTCCGGTTTCCTGTTCAAAAAGGCGCAGAAAACCGTCGCGGCTCATGCCTGAAAGATTGGCAAGAAATGTATTGTTCTGCGGTGCGTGACAGTGTTCATTGATATATTTGACTGCATTTTCAATACGGGGATCCGTCAGGCGGGAAGATTCTGAAATTTCCGGAGGAAGACGCAGCAGTGTTGAAGCAAGGATCGCCTGGGCATAAAGTATTGTCTGACGCGTATTGTGCAGTTTTTCACCTGCCCCGGCAAACTCGCGGATCAGATCAAGTTCATGCGAAGCTGCCGGTAATACATAAACGTTGTTGTTTTCAAGGACACGTTCCCCCAGTCCGAAGTGGATGTAGAATCTTCTGAACAACTTTTGTGAACTGCATGACAGACGGGTGAAGCCGGGAATGATGTAAAAGTGTTCCGGATCACAGGTGATTCTGCCGTTGTCTGTTTCAAGGGTGACACTTTCTTCAAAATCGTAGAAAAAACGCCAGAACGGAGCAACGGCATGAGGTTCGTTCCAGACGGGTATTTCACGGTAACAGACAAAATAGATTTTCAGAAAACTTCCCAGTCCAAAACGGAAACCGTCACCGTACATATTGCCTCCCTGATTTGCCTGACTTCTTTTTACTGATTTGAAATGTGCGTCTATAATATGCACCGTAAAAAATATTTTTCAACTTTTTTACAACCGTTAAAGCGGTTCTGAACTGAAAAAAAACGTTTTATGTCGTAAACAGATACAGAAATATCATTTGCAGCCATTGGAAAAAACGACTTTTTTTGCTATAATATGATTCAGAATGATTTTGATGAAACAAAACTTTAACGGGAAATACAGACTATGTTGAAAATTTTTCTTGCTGCTGTTGTTTTTCTTGCTTTCTCTCTTCAGGCGGAAGAGACTCTTACACTTGGGGAATTTCTGCCGGAAATCAAAGAATATTACAGGACTCCTGTTTCAAAAGCGCGCTGGCTCTGGTTGAGAAAAGCGGGCGATCCCTATGCTGCTTGCACAGATATCACCCAGGTTTTCAACGAGGGACCGCGCAAGGTGTGTTTCAGAACTGTCATCAATATCAGCGGAAAAATCAAAAAGGCGTGGATCCGTTATATCGTGGATAAACGCGGACGCGCTTTTCTTGACGGCGTGCCGCTGGCGCGTATCCCCGATAAAAAAGCCTCGGTAATCCGCAGTGAAGTACCGGTGTGGTATCTGGATATGAGCAGAAAATTTCATCCGGGAAAAAACGTCCTTGCCTTTGAAGTTGACGCTGATATGTGCGGCTGGCGCGGACTTTTGATGATTGGTGAAATTGAACTTGTTTCCGGTGAAAAAATCCCGCTGTTCACTTCAAAACACTTCAAAGCCTCTGACAGAGTTGAAAAAAACTGGAACACCCGGGATTTTGACGATTCCGCATGGAGAAATGCGTGGGAACAGGGCGATGTGCGTATGGGACCCTATCAGGTGCGTTTTCCCGTTGCCCGCTTTTTCTGTACGCAGGAGGAATACGCCCGCTATCAGAAAATGGTTCAGCGTGAGTGCAACGCCGTCAAACACATTGCAGAAGAACCCGAACCGCGGGGGGAAATCGTCTACGGCGGCAATCTGCCCGGTTTTGATATCAACGGCAGGATTCTGCCGCCGGTCATGTATCTGACCTTTTCCGGCGCAAGTGAAAACCGCGATAACATTGTTGCCAAAATGTATCAGGCAGGTGTGCGGATTTTCATGTTCGGCGTGCCGGATGAAACGCTGTATAACAATAAGGCGTCCGAATGGGTGATCGATATCGGTATTTCACGTCTGCTGAAACTGGCTCCGGAGGCATATTTTATTCTGCAGACAGCCGTCATGCAGGAAAAGGAGTGGCTGAAAAAGAATCCCGATGAACGGGTCGGATACTCCAATCCCGTCAAGCCGCGCGCGGGCGGACGTCCCGATGATGACGGATATTACGGCGGACAGCTTGCACCGTCTTTTGCCTCAGAAGCCTACCGTAAAAAAGTTGCTCAAAGATTCATTGATTTTATGAAATATGCCTCCGCCAAGCCATGGGGCAGGCGGATTATCGGCTGCTCCATCGGTTACGGTCCCTCCGGCGACGGACTGCCTTTCGGCGTGGTCAACGGTATGCCCGACTGCGGTAAACGCATGACAGAGGCTTTCAGGCGGTATCTTGCAGAGAAGTACAAAAACAATGCGGCTCTGCAGAAAGCATGGCAGGACAAATCCGTTACCCTTGAAACGGCACAGGTCCCGGACAGAAAGCAGCGTTGGAACCGGGGACATTTTCTCCATGATCCGGCGGCTCCTGCGGCCTGCCGACTGCTGGATTATTACCGCTGTTATCATCAGGAATTTGCCGGTTTCATCATCTCTGTCGGCAAAGAGATCAAGACCGCTTTGCCGGGCAGAATGTTCGGCGCCTACTTCGGATACCTGGCCGTTCACTATCCCGCCCCCGGGGTGACCGCTGATTTTGAGAGGGTGATCAATTCCCCGTATGTGGACTGGAACATGGGAACAACTTACGGATATCACAGAACAGACTGTCTGCACCTCTCTGCGCCGGGAGCGTACAAAAGGGCGGGCAAACTCTCTTCAAGCGAAGCGGATATCAGAACTTATATCGCAAGTTTGTCACGTCCTGACAACCCCGTAACGCGTATGTCGAAAACGCCGTCGGATACCCGTGCCACGGTGCGGAAAATGCTGGCAACGACTCTTCTCAACGGCTGCGGCGTGCATTTCAACTGCTTTGCGACCACGCCCGACTGGTTCAATACCCCTGCTGTACTGGAACCATTGAAACAGCATATCCAACTCTGGAACGGGCGTTTCAGCAATAAATGGCAGGCAGAGAACGATATTGTTGTCGTCGTTGACCCCATTCAGCGTGCCATTCACGGACCGCCGGTGATGGAGGAACCCCGCCGTCTCGGAAATGATAACTTTTTCGGACTCTTCTACCGGGGGACACTCAATGCTTTGAGTTACTCCGGATACAGTTATGATATCATCACTCTTGATAATTTTCTCTCAGAAAAAACACCGCGCAAGGTTGTGATTTTTCTCAATCTTTATGAAATCAACGGCAAAAAGCGGCAGGCATTGCTTGAAAAGGTCCGTCAGAAAGGCGTGACTTCATTCTGGTTCTATGCGCCGGGACTGATTTCAGAAAAGGGGTTTTCAGATGACTCCATGAGCGGGCTGACCGGAATGAAATTAAAGGCTTTTTACAAGAGAAGCAGTCTTGCTTCACGGGAGCTTTCCGGAAAAGTGCATCATTGCAAACTGATTGAATCCCCTCGGGTGTATTGTGCGGATGACAGGGCGGAACAAATCGCCGTTTACACAGAAGGTGAAAAAATTTCCATGGCAAGGAAAATTCTTCCCGGCGGTGCCGTTTCCGTTTTCTGCGGACTGCCGCTTCTGCGGTCAGATTCCTGGGCGGCGCTGCTTTCGCAAAGCGGCTGTCATGCTTATGTCAAACCCGGTACTTTTGCACGGGCAAGGGGGGATCTCCTTATGCTGGGAACAAGAATTTCCGGCAATCATGTTATCAGACTTCCCTTTAAAGCCCGTAAAGTTATCGACCTTTATTCCGGCAGAACCGTCTTTACCGATACGGATAAATTCACAGTCAGAACAACCGGTTGGACAACCTTTTTCTGGAAGATTATAAAGTGAAAAAAAAGTTCGTTCCCGCAGGAAAACTTCCTTCTCCTGCATATTTCTGGCTCCTCAACGAGCCGATGACGCCTGAAAAAATCAAAAAACACCTGCGTCTGATGGCGGATCAGGGAATGAGGGCGGTTTGTCCGCACCCCTGGCCCAAATGTTTCAGAAGCAGAACCATGCCCTCTTTCATGGAGCCGGATTATCTTACGCCTGCTTATTTTGATATGCTCAAAGTTATCTCAGAAGAGTGTCGGGCATTGGGCTTGTACTGCTATTTGTATGATGAGGGCGGCTGGCCGTCCGGCTATGCTGCAGGCCGGGTGCGCCGGGCTGATCCTGAAAGTTTTGCGCCGTATTTCATAGATGAAAATTTGCAGATACAACGGTCACCCATGCCGCCTGAGGAGGAGATTCCCGTTGCGGATCTGCTCAACCGTCAGGCGGTGGAAAAATTCATTGCTCTCACGCATGTTCCCGCAACTGAAAAATGCCGTGAATACGCCGGAAATGTGCTTTTTGCCGCATTCACCGATGAACCGCATTTTTCAAGAACAAATTACGGAAATGTTCTTCCCTGGTGCGAAGATTTTGACCGTATCTTTTTGAAACTTAAAAATTATGATATCCTTCCCTTTCTGAAACAGCTTTTTGTTCCGCCTCAGGATGAGGAAGATTGGGAAATCACCCGGGCAAGAATTGATTTTCACGATGTCTTTTCTCAACTTTTTGTGAAAAATTATTTTGAACCGATCCGCAAATTCTGCCGCAGAAAGAAAATGCTTTCAGGCGGACATTTGGATCTGGACCACGATCCCGCCGGTGCTGTCTGCGCCGGAAGCGGACACCTTATGCGCTCTTTGCGTGCGCTCGATCTGCCCGGGATTGATGTGATTTCAAGACAGATCATGCCGGGAAAGGAACATCTGCCTTTTGCAAAATTTGCTTCATCCGCCGCCCGTCAGTCCGGAAAAAAGTTTTCAATGGCTGAAATCTTTGCCGTCTACGGTTCGGGGATCACGCCGCAGCAGATGAAATTTGTCATAGATACCGTGATGGCTGACGGAATAAATATCCTTGTATTAAGCGGTTATGCTTCAAGTCACAAAAATATGCTTTCCCATTTGCGTCCGCATCTTGATACTGTCGATCCGCTGTGGAAATTCGGGTGTATCCGCAACCGTTACATAGAAAATCTGGGTAAATGGCTCCTGCGCGGCAAAGATTGTACGCCCGTTGCTCTGTACTTTGACCAGCGGTCATTCTGGGCGGGCGGCAGATTTTCTCATCAGGCGGAGTCGGAATTGAAACGTTTGTGTCAAGCGGTTTTTGACCGCGGCAGTGATTTTGATTTTGCGGATGACGATCTTCTGGCGCGTGCTGAAAAAGTCAGCGGCGGTATCAAAATCGGCAGAAAAATTTACCGTCATCTGCTTCTGCCTGACAATGCGCTGTTATCTCCTGAGGCGGAAAACAATCTCCGTGAAAAGAATATCGTTGTTTCCTCTCTTGAAGACCTGGAGTCTTTGTGGTATACGCCTCCCCCTGCCGGTGTGCGTATCGTCAAAAGAGTGTGGCGCAAGCGGGAAATATATTTTGTGTTCAATACTTCTGCTGAAGAAAAAACACTCCCTCTGCCGCCGGAAAAATCTTTTGCGAAAATCGATCCTGCTTCTGAAAGGGAGGAAAAAACTTCTGTTGAAAAAGAAATCACCATTCCGCCCTTTGATTCTGTGCTGCTGGTGCCGGATATAACGGGATGTTCCGCTGTCTGTGCGGGCAGGGAGATTTCTCTGTGCAATCAGCATATACGGACAGTCCGCCGTGTCGTATGTACGGACAATGATTTCAAGTGGCGGAATGAACGTGTGTCTCTTGTGCCTGATTCCCGTGAACTTCAGAATATTGCCGGACGTTCTTTCAGTGGAGAAATCTGTTATCAATGCGATTTTGAACTTGAAAACACCGGGAATCCTCTGCTTTTGCGTTTGACGGATGTGCGTTTTGCCGCAGAAGTTTTTCTCAATGGCAGAAATGCCGGTCAAAAACTCTTTGCTCCCTTTGATTTTGTTTTAAAAAAACATTTGAAAAAGGGCGTTAACCGTTTGGAAATTTTTGTTTCAAATACGCTTGCCGATCTGCTGACTTCTGAGGAAACTTTTTCTCAGTGGGAGAAAAATTCCGTTCTGCTTTCCCCTTATGAAAAACGCCAGCGCACCTTTGAAACAGAGAGCGTTTCAATGGGAGCAGCGGAAATCAGACTGTTTGAAATTCCCCCCGGGAAAGGTAAATCCCGGGGGGAGAAAAAACATCAGTCGGCATTTGAGGCAATCGTGTAATCTTTACCCTTTGTTTCAGGTTTGGAGTGTTTTTTCAGCTCAGGCTTATCGGGTAGGGTGTCATTGATGCACTGTCCGACAACGACCAGCTGACTTTGTTTGATTGACTTTGAAGTCGAACCGAAAAGATACTTGCCGATCCAGGGGATATCCGAGAGAAACGGTATGCCCGTGGTGGACTCAACCACCGTGTGTTTGACCAGTCCGCCGATGACAAAAGTATCTTTGCCGTGCGGAAGACTTACGATTTGACTGACCGTATTTCCTGCGGAAATGCGGGGGCGTCCGTCGGATTGAAAACCCAGTAAACTTGTGTTTGAAAGAGTGATATCAAACTGCGTTTCCTCTGTTCCGACAGCAACGCTGTTGACTTTCATTGAAAATCCGAAGTTGGCAGTTGAAACGGTGGTTTTCTGCTGCTGTCCCTTGGCAACGGGGATATCCTGACGGAGTGCGTGTCCGACGATATCCGACAGAAGCTGATACGCGCCCACGCCGAAATCCGTTGCTCCCTGCGCGGGATTTGAGGCGGAACTGACAGAGGTTCCCGAATCAATGAAAATCAGTTGCGTATAGCGCGAAAACGAGCCGGAATAAGCGTTGCGGATACAGATTTCTCCGGAGTGGACGATGTGTGCTTTGCCTTTGCTGGCAAGCAGGTCGATGTACCGGGTGTTCCAGCGGGGATTGAAGTTGAAAAATCCCGTCCGCTCCGAACCGTAATTTTTCAACGGCAGAACTGAGCCGGGAGAGTACGTTGCCGCCCAGTTGTTGCGGTAACGTCCGCCGATGGAGAAAAAGTCCGTTCCCGCATTGTTTTTCCAGTTCTGAAAATCTATGCCGATTTTATCATCGTTTTCGGTGGTAAGTTCATAAACCTTTATTTTCAGTCTGACCTGCGGAATCGGAACATCGAACTTTGCCAGCATGGCGGCGATATTGGCGCAGGAATAATTGGTGACGTCAAACGCCAGCCAGTTCAATCCGCTGTCATAAGCGACGATGTCCTGACCCTGCCACAACTCCGAAACGTCGCTGATATTCATGCCGGAGTTTTCAATCAAAGGCATGAGATTGCGTGCCGGAACAAACTTGGGCATGTAAAGAAACATCTGATAACCGTAATTCAAATCTCCCAATGCGGGATTATCCAGAATTTTCACCAGCGTATCAATACCGATACCGTTGGTACTGTCTTTGAAACGGTATTCTTCAGCGCTGACCATCAGCAGTCCCGTACCGTCGGCGTATTTGAGACACTCAACCGCCGTGTTGCTGCCCAGTTGAACGCGCGGGGAATATCCCGGCTGTGCCGCAGGTGTGTTGGGAACAGGTGTGCTTACCGTTGCCGCAAAGGGCGCAGCGGTATTTCCGGGATACTGCTGCTGTAAACTGGTATTGCCCACTCTTTTTGACTGCACAATCTGCCGCAGATAATCCCTGAACTGGTAGGGATCGCTGTTTTTGAGAATATAAGTTTTTGTGACCACTCGGGGATCGTTGTTGTCGCGGATGAAGTGGATGGTATTGGTATCATCTTTGACATTGACCATCAACTGCGCTTCAATGCGCGTCCCGTCGTATCCGCCGGTGTTGTTGAAGTTTGAGTCGCGGGGAACGCCCTGCACTTCAACGGCGGAAAGGCCGGCTGCAAACAGAAAAAGTCCGGTAAAAAGTAAATTTTTCATTTTGAAGAACCTCCCTGCTTATTGGCGGCGGTGATCTGAAAGACTTCTCCAGCTTTCATGCCGTCGGGTTTGGTGGTGTCAAGCAGCGTGGCACTGACTGTCAGATACACTTTTGATTTTTCAACGCTGGTCGTGGTGGTTGAGAAGAGGTATTTGATAATGGGAATATCACTGAGCAGGGGAATGCCGATTGTCTGCTCCACCTCCTGCTCCCGGTCCCAGACGGCGAGGATACGCTCCTCTTTGAGAGGCATGAGAACGTTGCTGTTGATGACACTTGTTTCCACAAGCTCGTTACCTGAAGAATCCCGTTCGAGGACGTTTGCGGTCTGGACGGAATATCCGAAAAAGAGTGTGCCGTTCAACTTTGAATAAAGTCCTTTTGTGTAATTGTCAACAGAAAATGCCTCCGTTGCGGGATAACCGGGCTGGGATTCTCCGTAATGGATGTTGACCACAGGCTGATTGATCTGCATAAAAAGCTGATAATATCCTGCGGGCAGTCCGAGATTGCCTGCGGTCACGCTTGTTGCGTCACTTGTGGATTTGCGTATGTTCTGCAATTCAGGATCAAAGTAGATTTTGTAACTGTTGGTATCCGAATTTGAAACCGTGAGCGTTGCGGTATTTTTAACTTCGGCTTTACCCTTCTGCTGAAGCAGTCTGATAAAGGAGGCATCAAACTGCGGCGCCGCGAGAAATCCGCCGACCGGACCCGAAAGACTCTGGATAGCGGCAGTTCCTGATGAACTTATATCCATGACCCGGAATGCGGTTTCAAAGATATTGAGTCCCGGACCGTTTTTCCAGGCCAGATAGTCCAGTCCCATATCGCGCAGGGTGCTGTCGCGCACTTCATAGACGGTGAAGTTGAGCGTAATTTGCGGGACAGGACGGTCGAGATATCCCAGAAACTGATAGACGTAGGCGGTGTTTGAGGTGTTGTCCTTCCAGTAAATCTGGTTGGAGTTTTTATCCCAGGCATACACGGAACTGTACGGACCTGCGCCGATGACGGTTTCCACCAGAATATTGAGCATTTCCTGTCCGGAACGGTACTTGGGCTGATAGACGGCGCGGGTGATACCTGTTCCTTTGATGATATCGCCGGGAACTTTGCCGTCGATTTTGATGTTGCGGTCAACTTTTGCAATAAAATCGTCCACATAGGGCATCATTTTGACCGGACAGGTGACTGTCAGCATCTGAGCGTTATTCTGTCCGTATTCAATACAGCCGACACTGGAATTCATGTTGTAGCGCATGACGATACCCATGACAAACGGTGTGATGTCGTTTGCCTGGACATATTTGAGTTTGTAGATTTTTGACACCATGTAATCCTGGGCATCGTCCTGGACAAAATGCAGTTTGCGTATGCCGGGTTCAGCTGCGGCAAGACTGCAGAAAAGCAGAAATATTCCTGCAAAAATAAAAATTTTCATGATTTATTCCTCAATAATTTCAGAGAAAGCCGAAACTTATGACTTTGGGTTCACCGTTTTCTGTTGCGGAAACAACTTGAAAAAGGGCGTCCTGAACAATGGTTTTGCCCTCTTTGCTTTTGCGTTTGAAGGTGATTTTCCACAATTCGATATCCAGAAACGGATGCGCCAGTTTGCCGACGAATTGTTTACCAACGGGTTTCCCCATCGCCTGACAGACTTTTTCGCGTGAGAGGTTGAATTCTTTTTCACCGAACTCCTTTTTCATGGAGCCTGAAAGCGGCGTCATGAATCTGCCGGGATTGTTTCCGCAGAAACTTTCGGCAAGGATTTCTCCGCAGCGGTATGTTTCCGGCGGCGGAATGGTCACTGAGCAGCAGCCGGCAGACAGGACAGCTGTCAGCAGAACCGGCAGAACAGGGATTTTTCCCCTGCCGTTTCTTTTTTTGATTTTCTCCATCAATAAAACTCCTCTTTTTTCAAGCTGCAGCACCGTGCTGAACTTGTTTTTGTAAATACAATAAAAAACGAAATCAGGAAAAATCAAGAGCCGTAAAATACCGTATTTCCGGCACTTTGCGCAAAAGAAGAGAGAAAATCGTATTTTTTTGCTTAAAAATGTTGATATTCACTTGACAAAAGTGCTGTGCAGGGTTAGATTTTCCAATGTAGTAAAATATCAACACAAATTTATTTAAAGGGGTTTTGTTTTGGCAAGAGACTCAGAATATATATTGACCCTTCTCAAAGAGTACGGAATGGTCACAAATGAGCAGATTGACGAAGCCCGTCAGGTTGCTCTGGAATCAGAGTTCGGCGAGATGGATGTCGTGGATGCTCTGGTGAAAACCGGCGCCGTCGGTGAGGACGAACTGCTCGCCATGCTGGCACAGCAGTACGGCATGGAAGTCATGGATTTGACAGACTACGATATTCCTGCCGCCGTCATTGCCTGTCTGGACGTTGAAGTTGCGCGGTATTATAAAGTTGTTCCCGTTGCAAAACACGATGATATGCTGACGATCGCCATGAGCGATCCGGCGGATATGGAAACGCTGGATACTCTGCGCTATCTGCTCGGCGGAGATGTTGACGTTGTCGCCGCTCCGAAAAAACAGATTGAGGCGTGTATTGAAAAATATTACGCTGAACAGAATATGGAAGTTTCAACCATGCTCGACGATGCCGAGGATGTTGAACTTGATGAGATTGCCGAAAGCAGCATCGGCGGTCCGGAACGCGATGATGATGATACGCCGATCATCCGTCTGGTGACGAAACTGATTATTGATGCTTACAAGATGAAGGCATCCGATATTCACTTTGAACCGATGGAAAAGCGTTACCGTGTCCGTTACCGTATTGACGGTGCGCTGCGTGAAGTGGACGGTCCGCCGAAATATCTTCAGGCAAACTTCACCAGCCGTATCAAAATCATGTCCCGCATGGATATCACCGAAAAGCGTATTCCGCAGGACGGACGTATCCAGATTATCGTCGGCGACAAAGACATTGACTTGCGTGTAAGCTCCATTCCCACCGTGTTCGGTGAGAGTGTGGTTATGCGTATTCTGGATAAGAGCAGTATCCAGCTGGATATTCCCAAACTCGGTTTTTATGCCGATGACCTCGATCTTGTGAACAAGATCATCAACTACCCGGATGGAATCTTCCTGGTGACGGGACCGACCGGTTCGGGTAAGACCACCTCTTTGTATGCGTTTTTGAACACCATCAATACACCGGCGCGCAAACTTATCACCGTTGAAGACCCGGTTGAGTATCAGCTTGCAGGTATCAACCAGGTGCAGGTTGACCGTTATGTTGACATGACCTTCTCAGCGGCGCTGCGTTCCATGCTGCGTCAGGCACCGAACATCATCATGGTCGGTGAAATCCGCGACGTGGAGACCGCCGAAATTGCGATCAACGCGTCACTCACCGGACACCTTGTGTTCAGCACACTCCACACCAACGATGCGCCGGGTGCGGTGACCCGTCTGGTGGATATGGGTGTCAAACCGTTCCTGGTTGCCACATCTTTGCGTGCGGTCATGGCACAGCGTCTTCTGCGCCGTGTCTGCAAAGAGTGCAAAGAGCCTTACACGCCCACAGCCGGAGAGATCCGCATGCTGGGCTTGACGCCCGAATATCTGGCAAACCACCAGTTCTACAAGGGCAAAGGCTGCCAGGCGTGCGGATATACCGGATACAAGGGACGTATCGGTATTTATGAAATCTTTGAAGTTACCGAAGATATTGCCAAACTCATTTTCGCCAACGAAACCAGCGGTAAGATCCGTGAATTTGCCCGCCGCAACGGTATGCGCAGTCTGCGTGACGACGCCATCCGCAAAGCGGAAGCGGGAATTTCCACGCTGGAAGAGGTGATTTTTGTCACCCTGCGCGATGAATCGTAGTACATACCGGAGAATTTAAAATGCTTGATATTGAAAGCTCTGCATTGATTGACCTCATTAAGAATGAGCGCAGTTCGGATATTCCCGGACTGAAAAAACATCTTGAAGAAGTCGCGGAGGAATGTGAACGCTCCGGTAAGACTGCCCTTGAAGTGATTGAAAACTTCGGCTTGCTTTCACGCCGGGAGATGCTGGAACTTATGGCAGAAAGTCTGGGTTCCTACGTCTGGAATCCCAAAAACGGGGATATCAGCCGCGACATTATCGAAATGGTCGATGACAATACCGCGCGCACCCACAACGTGCTGCCGGTACAGTTCGATGGAGAAAATCTCTATCTTGCCATGGCAAGACCCCTTGATTATCAGGTGGTTGAAACGGTGCATTTTATTCTCGGACATCCGGTGATTCCCGTTCCCTGCGATCCGGATGAATTTGACCGTGCCTTTTTGCGCTACTACCCTGAAAAAGTGGACTCCGTTGCCGACATCGTTGCTGAATTCGGTGAACATATCGAAGAAATTGAAAACGACGACGAAGACCACTCCAACGATGCGCCGATCATCAAATTTGTGGACGTTGTGATGCAGCAGGCGATCCGCGACAAGGCATCTGACATTCACTTTGAACCGTTTGAAAAAGATTTCCGCATCCGCTACCGTGTGGACGGCGCACTTTACGAATTGCCGCCGCCGCCGCGCAGTCTGGCAACACCGGTCATCAGCCGTGTGAAAATTATTTCAGGTTTGAACATTTCTGAACGCCGCCGTCCGCAGGACGGACGTATCCAGACGAAGATGAACGGTCGTCCTGTTGACTTGCGTGTATCCTGTCTGCCGACCAGCTACGGCGAATCCGTGGTGCTTCGTGTGCTTGACAGAAGCGTGGTCAACCTTGAACTGGATGCGCTGGGTATCGGACAGGATGTGCTTGATAAAATCCGTGAAATCATCCGTCTGCCCAACGGTATCATGCTGGTGACGGGACCGACCGGTTCCGGAAAGACCACCACACTTTACTCTGCACTGGGTGAAATCAACAACCCTGAAGATAAACTTCTGACGGCAGAGGACCCGGTGGAATACGATATTGAAGGAATCATGCAGTGTCCGATCAACGATGCCGTCGGCATGACCTTCCAGAAAGCGCTGCGCGCCTTCCTCCGTCAGGACCCTGACAGAATCCTCGTCGGAGAAATCCGTGACTTTGAAACAGCGCAGATTGCTGTGGAAGCGTCTCTTACGGGACACTTTGTGTTCAGTACGCTCCACACCAACGACGCCGCCAGTACCATCACCCGTTTGATGGATATGGGCGTTGAACCGTTCCTTATAGCCTCTTCACTTGCGGGTGTGCTGGGACAGCGTCTGATCCGCCGCGTGTGCAAAAACTGCAAGACTATGTATACGCCGACGGATGAAGACCTTGAGCGTCTCGGACTGGAACGCGCTCAGGTCGAAGGAATCCAGTTCTGTTACGGTAAAGGCTGTCCTGTCTGCAACAACACCGGTTACAAGGGACGTAAAGCGTTGACCGAACTTCTGACCGTTGACCAGGAAATGCGTGATATGATTTCCGCCGGAGCCCCGGCAAACGTCATCCGTGACAAGGCCTGTCAGCTGGGTATGCGTACCTTGCGTGAAGACGGACTGTTGGCGATTTTCAACGGTGAAACCAGTGTGGATGAAGTTGTCCGTTACACTTGATTTATATTGACCTCAATTTTACGGGAGGATTTAGATTATGCCCCAATTTACATACGTTGCCATGGATGGCAAAGGCAAGGAGCAAAAAGGAAAAATGACCGCCGCCAACGAAGAGGCGGTGATGGCGGCGCTCCGTGCCAAAGGAATGTTCCCCACCTCTATCAAACTTGAAGTCGGCAAGGATGCTGCGAAAAAGATGTCCAGTAAGGGCGGTGCCAAAAAGGGCGGCGGCGGATTCAATATGACTCTGGGACCCATGGTCATCAAACGCAAAGAGTTGACCGTTGTCACCCGACAGCTGGCGATTCTGCTGGATGCGGGACTGCCGTTGATCCGTTCTCTGCACACGCTTGAAAAACAGGCGAAAAATCCGGTTGTCAAAGTGGTGTTGGGCAAAACCGCAGAAACGGTTGAGGGCGGTGCGACTTTTGCTGAAGCACTCTCTCAGAATCCCAAATCATTTGATAAACTTTATCTCAACATGGTTCGTGCCGGTGAAGCTTCCGGTGCGATGGAGACCATTCTTGACCGTCTGGCGGCATTTATGGAAAAATCCGCCAAGATTGCGGGAAAAGTCAAGTCTGCGATGATTTATCCTATCGTGGTTCTTTCTATTTCACTTCTGGCGGTCGTCGGTTTGATGATTTTCATCGTGCCGAACTTTGAAAAAATCTTTAAAGACCTGCTGGGCCCCAATGAACCGCTGCCGGGCGTGACATTGCTGATTCTGGGTATCAGTAATACGCTTATTTCACACTGGTATTACTACGTCGGCGGTGTGGTCGGCGTGGTGGCATTTTTCAAGATCCTCGTCAAATTCCCCTGGGGAAAATATGCGATGGACTGGGTGACGTACAATATGCCGATTTTCGGACCGATCGTTTCAAAGACGGCTGTTTCGCGTTTCAGCCGCACACTGGGAACGCTGATGAGTTCCGGTGTACCGGTTCTGCAGGCACTTTCAATCGTTAAGGAAACCAGCGGTAACGACGTTGTGGCAACGGCGATCCAAAAGGTGCATGATGCGGTGAAAGAGGGTGAAGGTATCGCCAAACCTCTGGGAGAAACGCACGTTTTTGAAGACATGGTTATCAGTATGGTCGAGGTCGGTGAAGAAACCGGTAAACTCTCTGAGATGTTGAACAAGGTCGCCGACACCTACGAGGACGAAGTGGATAACGCCGTCAGCGCCCTGACCTCTCTGATCGAACCGTTGATGATCGTTGCCCTGGCAGGTATCGTCGGTTCTATCGTTGTTGCTTTGTTTATGCCATTGACCAAAATTATTGAAAAGTTGTCGTGAAATATCTGCTCAATATCGGCAATACCCATACAACTCTGGCGCAGTATGATACGCACAAAGGTATCAGTCTGCTCCAGACGTTTTATACGGAAAACTTCTCAAAGAATGATCTTCCGGAGGGTGAAATCGCCGCCATATCCGTTGTACCCAAACTCCGCAAGGAATTGCAGGGGATGAATGTCTTTTTTCTGGATTCTTTCAACAGCTGCGGAAAAGTGGACTTTTCTCAGGTTGATTGTTCCACACTCGGAGCTGACCGCGTGGCAAATGCCGAAGCGCTTGCCGCCTTTTATCCTCTGCCGGGAATCGTTCTTGACTGCGGAACCGCGATCACAATGGAACTGGTGGATGGAGAAAACGTATTCCTCGGCGGCGCGATCGCGCCCGGACGTTCCTTAATGCGGCGCAGTCTTTTTTCGGGAACGGCACAACTGCCGGATATTCCCTTGTCGCGCAATATTCCTTCGGATATCGGAGCCGGGACCCGCAACACGATTGCTTTCGGTGTGGACTGCGGCTGTATCGGCATGGTAAAAGAATATATCCGTATTGCCCGTGAAAAACACAACATCAAGTCGATCGTGTTGACGGGCGGCGATGCCAAATTCTTTCATCCGGCTCTTCCTGAAGCAGTACTTGCCCCGCTTGACTTCACCTATCACGGGATCCGCATCGGCGCAGGCTGGTAAAATCAGAGATAAAACATCAGCATTGCATTGGGCGGCACTTCGCGGCGGAGACGGGATTTAATATGTTTTTTGAGTTCTCTGCTCAGAAACTGCGGTGCGTGTTTGGATAGATAGTCCATATTGACGATCCACAGAGTTTTTCCGTCTGAATTTTTCAGGTATCTCGAATAGTTTTGACAGTCTTTTATCCAAAAGATTTCTTCCAGCGCCGGATGCGCCAATGGCGATTTTGCTCCGGTTTCAACAGCAATTAACGCTTCAAGATAACCTGAGTAGATCAACAGTTTTGCGGGGGAAAGCTGCTTTTCAAAGTTACTGCATAAACGATTGAAGTACACGTTGAACATTTGGCGTTCGGCAGAGGTGCTTTTCTTATTTCCGGCATTAAAACTGTGAAGCGAAAAAACAAGCAGCAGAAATACGGCAGCAAAGCGCAGAACACTGTATGATTTTTCCCGAAGTCTTTCAGCGCCCAGCGCAAGGAGAATGACGGCGGGATAAGAGGCTGACAGCAAATTTCCGAAATGACTGCGCCCGACGTAATAACTCAAGAATCCGCAACCGGTAAGGGCGATGAAAAGGCAGTATTTATCTCTGTCGGACATTTTTCTTTTGATAAAGGCAGAAGCTGTTTTACTCAGAACGGCAAAATAAACACCGGCCGGTATCAGCCATAAACCGAGCCGGGGCATCGGCAATTGCAGAAAACCTAATTTTCCGAACCACAGCGGAACTGTAAATATTTTTTCCACATCCGGAAAACTGCCGTAACAAAGCTTATTCACTGTAAAATAAATTGCAGTGACAGCCAATCCGGTTGCGGGAAGCAGAAATATCTTGAAAAAGTTTTGTTTCGGCTTTTCAATCAGGAGCATAACGGTAATAAAAAGAGTCCATGCCGTCAAGAGAACGCAACCGGAATCCGGATTCCACCAGACTGCTGTAACGGCGATGGCAGAACCGGTTATACAGTTCCGGAGTGTCAACGGATTTTTCAAATTCCGTGATATTTGAAAAATCAGCAAGGCGGGAAAAATCATTCTCAACGGCAGATATTGCGGATAAACAGCCGGTGTTCCGTTCCAGATAAACAAGCCGGTAATGCCGCACAAAGCAAAACATTTCCAGAACAATGTTTTGAAGATATTTCTGAAAGAAAAAAACAGAAGTCCGGCAATCAGCAGAATCAGTCCGGCAATAAAAATGTCTGTTGAGAGCGGAGATAACCCTGCAAGGCGGAAATAAGGGGCGGTAAAGAATGCGTAAGCACCATAAGTTGAAGGTATTTCAAAAGGAGAAAATCCCGAGTGCGACATCCAGAAGGGATGCAGAAATACTGAGTAGTGGTGTGCGTCAAAGTAATCGAAGTTCCTGAATAAATAAATTTTGCATAAATTTACCAGATGCCATAAAGCCAACAGGACAGGCAGGAAAAAGTATTTCTGAAATTTCTGTTTACGGCATCGGATCAGATAAAATGCAACAGCTCCGGCGAGACAGAAAAATAATGTTTCAGGCAGAACTGTTTGAGTTGAATTTAAAAAATCTTCGGGCTTGCGGCAGAGGATAATAAGAGCAAGTGCCGAAATACCGGCAGTGATTTTCCAGCGGGTGGAAAAATTTTTTTCCAGGAGAAGATAATTGACAGCAAAAAGTATTGCTGCGGATAAGATCAGACTGCAAATATATAATATTTGTTCACCCGGTTCAGGGTTGAGCAAATCAGTGGAAATAACTGTATGGGATAAATCGTAAGCTTTCGGCGTGATTTCAAGAAAACTCCATAAGATGCCAATCAGGGCAAACGCAGAAACTGCTGAAATAATTCCTGCCGGTACATACGGCGGTGCATGAGTTGTATCATTTTTTTGAGGCAGAATAAAGTTCGTTAAGAGATAAATTGCCGCAATACTGAAAAAGACGATGCTTAATATTTGAAAACAATTCAACCATTTTTCCCAACTGCCCGGCTTGGCGATTGTCAGTGACACCCCATATTCCGGGGATATTTTTATTTTTGAAATGATGGGAAAATTTATTTCAGCAGATGGATATTTTTTGAATGAGCTGATGTAAATGCTGCAATTTTCCCGGATTTCAGCAGTTGAATTTTTTCCGTCGCAACGGATTTTTAAATCAAGTCTTCCCCGGGGGTTGTCCACGCCGGGAATCAAAGCCGGTCCGGATAGTTTGCCGCCGGGATAATAAATATCTGCCGCGAGATTTTTTTTGCCGTTTTTGTCAGAAGTTATTCGCATTTGGATACGGCAGACTGTCTTTTCTTCATCCGTCAGGAATTCCAGTACCGGATTATTGCTTTGAACGGCCCCTGCGAATGATATGTTACATTCAAAGGGAACGGCGATAGATACTGCGGACGTACGGGTGCCGGAGAATAAAATATTTTTCCGGCAACACATAATGCCATAGCCGCAAAAAAGTCCGCCAAAGACAGTCAGCAGAAGGAACAGGTACGGTAAAAAATTTTTTTTCATAATATTTTCAACTTAATTTGATTCTCGGGTCAGCGGCGACATAGAGCAGATCAGAGAGCATGATTCCGGCAAGCGTGAGGAATCCGGAAAAGGCGAAAAGTGCCATTTGCAGGGGATAATCACGGCTGGACAGGGCAAGCAGAGAAAGCCCGCCCATGCCGGGAATGTTGAAAATGTATTCCACAATGACACTGCCTGCGACAAGTCCCGGAAGCAAGCCGCCGAAAAGGGTGATGAGTGTGATGAGCGCATTGCGGAAACCGTGGTTCCAGATGACTTCAAATTCAGTCAATCCCTTGGCGCGTGCCGTGCGGATGTAATCGCAGTGGATGACTTCAAGCATACTTGCGCGGGCATAGCGTGAGAGTCCCGCAAAACCGCCGTAGGCAAGACAGAAAACAGGGAGTGTGTAGTGTTTGATGATTTCAAGCTGCAAATGCCAGATGGAGTAGTTGTCAGGATCCGGAACCGTCAATCCGTGCAGGGGAAATACCGCTTTCCAGCCGCCTTCACAAAGGAGTGCCTGAAGCATAAGCCCCACCCACATAACGGGCAGGGAGTAGAGCGCAAACAGCAGGATTTCTGTAATTTTATCTCCGGAACTTCCTGCATGAGTGCCGGACCATACGCCGATAGGGATGGCAAGCAGATAGGTAATCAATACTGCCCAGACATTCAAACTTACGGTTACTGGCAATCGTTCCCAAATCATATCCACGACGGGTTTGCCGGGATCGACGGCGGCGGATTCTCCGAAATCGCCTTTGAGAACCCGGGAAAACCAGCGTGAAAAGCCGATGATGATGGGTTTATCAAGATCGAGTTTTTCCCGCAGGGCGGTATTGCGCATGAGTCCGCCTTTTTCGGCATCAACGGCACTTCCGGCAGAGTCGCTGCCGAAAAGATTGCTCCGGGTCGGATCTCCCGGCGCCAGGCGCAGCATGGCGTAACTGGCAAACAAAATGGCGAAGAGCGTTGCCCCTGCCAGCAGCAGACGTTTGATGATATAAAAAAACATATTTCTCCCTGTGTGAAAATACCTTGAGACTTAATATAACAGCAGTTCTGTAAAAAACAAGAAAAATTTATTTTTTATCAGCAGGAGAAGGCTTTTTTACTTGAAAAAGAACTGTTTGCACGTTATTTTTTTTTCCGGATAAATTATTGAGGTGATATCTATGACATTGTTTATACTCGGATTGTTTGTGTTTCTTTTTCTGCTGTGGCGCGTTGTTCTGCCGCTTGAATGGAAGTGGTATTTTAAAGTCCTTGCAGGAGTATGTGTTTTTGTTGTCGGCTTCAAATTTAAAATCATCCAATTGATCGGCGGCAATTATTTTGCGCCCGAACTGCCCGGATGGTTTCTGCTTGGTGCTGCACTGGTTTATGCAACTGCTTTTTTGTTTCTTCTCTTTGTGGTTGTTGCGGACAGTATTTTGTTTGTCATCACTTGTGTCAAAACTTTTTATCAGAACTTCAAAGAGAAAAAATATGATTTCAGGCAGCTTTTACGGAAACATCCCCTGTTGAATAAAGTCCATGCTGCCGGACTTGCTATTGCATTTCTGCTGGCAATTTTGGGAATATACAATGGACTGTCCATGCCCCGTATCCGTGAAGTTGAAGTGCGTTCTGAGCGGGTTCCTGCCGAAGCGGACGGCGTAACACTTGCGGTGCTTGCCGATTTGCATGTGGACAGATTGAACAATCGTTCAAAAATCCGTAAAATCGTTGAATTGACCAATTCTCTCAAACCGGACTTTATCTGTCTTGTCGGAGACTTTTCCGACGGCGCGCAGCCGCATCAGTTGGAAACATTGAATGAACTTGCCGGACTGCGGGCGAAATACGGTGTTTTCGGCGTGCCGGGCAACCATGAATATTACAAAGGCTACCATGAATTGATGGCGCACTTCAAAAAAATCGGTTTGCCCATGCTGCTCAATGAAAACGTTTATTTCAAAGATTTGAAACTGCGTCTCTGCGGTATTCCGGACGGACACGCCCGCAAACTGGGACTTGCATCTCCGGATATTCCCGCCGCTCTTGCCGGAGGGGATAAAAGTGATTACCGTATTCTGCTTGCCCATGCGCCCAAAGTTGCGCACGAAGCGGCGGCAAACGGAGCAGATCTGCAATTTTCAGGACACACCCACGGCGGCATGGTCCGGGGCTTTGATTATCTTGTAGCCCGCAGTAACGGTGGTTTTGCCTGGGGCAATTACAAAGTCGGCAATATGCTGCTTGTGATGAGTAACGGAACATGTATGTGGAGCGGCTTCCCCGTCCGTCTGGGACACCCCGCCGAGATCCTTCTGGTAACGCTCAAACGCCGTTGACAAAATAAAATACCCCGCTTTTTCACGGGAAAAAAAGTTTTTCTCCTCCCCCCGATTCCTCTCAGCTCTTATTTCAGAAAGGCTCTGTTCCCTATACGGGTAGATAATTACCCGTAGGGTATTGTTCTTACTTTATAAAATACTTCGCTTTTCTTGAAAAGGGTTGGGGTTTGGGGAAGGGGAAAACTTCTTTTCTCGTGAAAAGAAGTTTTCCCCTTCCCCAAGAACCATCTACCCTTGTCGGGAACAGCGCGTTCAGAAAAAGAGAAGTTTGAGGGCGCCGATGACGGCGAGACCCATGACGATATCGTTAAAGAGTTTCTGGGGCATCTTTTTGAGGAGGAGGATACCGACGGCGGCGCCGATGACGATGATGGGGAGCATGAGAAGATCCAGTTTGACCGATTCCCAGGTGACGCGGCCCTCAAAGGCGAAGATGGGGACTTTGATCCAGTTGACGATGAGGAAGAACCATGCGCCTGTACCCATATACTTTTCTTTGGGGAGCTTCATTGCAAGCAGGTAAAGTGCGGAAACGGGACCTGCGGCATTGGCAAGCTGAGTTGTCGTTCCCAGCAGAATACCGTAACAGGCGGCGGCTTTGGTGCCGGAGGGGATGGATTCCGGGTCCAGACGCTTTTTGATAAGACTGAAAACGGCAAGGGCGATGACAATCACGCCGATGATGATATTCATGGTGCGGGTGTCATCCAGTGGGATAAAGCGCAAAATGGCGGAGCCTACGGCAAGTCCGGCGAGTGCCCAGGGCAGAAGACGGAGCAGAATTTTCCAATCTGCGTGACGGTGATACCAGGCAACAGCCATGACGTCGGCGAGGGCGAGCATACCCAGCTGAAGCCCGGTGGAAAGACGGGTTTCAAAGGTAGATGCAAGCAGGATCACCGGCAGAAGTCCGATACCCGGAACGGCGGTTTTGTTGATACCGATGAGAAAAGCGGCAAGACACAGAACCAGCATGGGACCGGTTCCGACATTGTTGATCAACTCCATCATATTGTAATAAATACCTTATTTGACATTCCGCAGGGCATCGAGCTGCTGCTCACAGGCGATTTTGAGGATCTGGTTGAGAACAAGATCAAGTTCTCCCTGCATGACTTTGGGCAAGTCAAAACAGGAGACATTGTACCGGTGGTCGGTGACGCGGTTCTGCGGAAAGTTGTAGGTGCGGATACGTTCACTCCGGTCGCCGGTTCCCACCTGGGAACGCTTGTCTGCGGCCTGCTTTGCCGCTTCTTCGGTCTGTTTGATTTCAAGCAGACGGGCGTAGAGAATTCTCAATGCAATCTCTTTGTTGCGGTGCTGGGATTTTTCCTGCTGACTGGCAACGGACAACCCGGTGGGAATATGGGTGACACGGACAGCGGAGTCCGTGGTATTGACGCACTGTCCGCCGGGACCGCTGGAACGGAAGACGTCAAAACGCAGATCTTCCTGTTTAATATCCAGTTCAACTTCTTCCGCTTCGGGCATGACGGCAACGGTGATGGTCGAGGTGTGGACTCTGCCGCCGGATTCGGTGGCGGGAACGCGCTGGACACGGTGAACACCGCTTTCGTATTTCATCAGACTGTAAACGTCTGCGCCGGAAAGGGAAAAAGAAACATCTTTCACACCGCCCAGATCGGTATCGGTCTGTTCAAGGATTTCAACTTTCCAGCCCTGCTTTTCAGCAAAGTAGAGATAGGCGCGGAAAAGTTCACCGGCAAAGAGAGCAGCTTCATCGCCACCTGCGGCGGGTTTGATTCCGACGATGATGTTCTTTGAGTCATTGGGATCAGGGGGCAGCAGAAGAAGCTGGATGCGTTCTTCAAGGGAAGCGGAATTTTTTTCAAGTTCTTCAATTTCCATTGCAGCAAGTTCACGCATTTCGGTATCGTTTTCACTTGCCATAAGCTCGCGGCTGTCCGCCAGATCACTGAGCGCTTTGATCCAGGCGTCAAAATCAGAAAAGAGGGTCGAAAGTTTCCGGTGCTCCTGATTGAGAGCCTTGAATTCATTGACTTTTGAGTAAATATCGGGATCCCCGAGTTTCTGTTCAAGTTCAGAAAAACGGCCTCTCAATCTGTCTACATAATCTTTGATATCTTCCGGAACCATTTTTGTGTTCGAATCCTGTGTATGACTGTTTTTTCAGGGGAATTAACGCAAAAAAGGTCTGCCGCAGAGGGCAGACCGTTTTTTGTTACCAACCGTAAAGGATTAAGCCTTTTTGTAGCGGCGGTTGAATTTGTCAATACGACCGGCGGTATCGACGAATTTCTGCTTGCCGGTGAAGAAAGGATGGCATTTGGCGCAGATAGCAACCTTGGTTTCGGGACGGGTGGATTTGACGTGCCAAACTTCACCGCAGGCGCAGGAGATGATGGCGTCTTCGTACTTAGGATGAATATCTTTTTTCATTTAAGCAGTACTCCGTTTATATATTATTGTTATACGAAAATTCTGAATCAGACTATAATATATCATCTCTTTGAGTTTTTTCAAGTGCAAAGCACCGTTAAAATTGAACCCAAAGTGTAAATATATCTTAAAAATGGCGCCCCCGATGCGGTTCGAACGCATGACCTGCTCCTTAGGAGGGAGCTGCTCTATCCAACTGAGCTACGGAAGCACCGTGAAAAACTTATTCGGCTTTTTTAAGTGAGACGACCACTTTTTTGACACTGCCTTCGCCTTCGGATTCGGTGGTGATTTCCGGATCGTCCTGCAAAGTCAAGTGAATGATTCTTCTGTCATGGGCATTCATTTCGGGCAGCTTGACCGGTTCGCCCCAGCGTTTGACTTCCTTGGCGGCATCCTTTGCCTGCTGCTCCAGCTGTTCGCGGGAGGAACGGGAGAAGCCGTCACCGTCACGTCTGGAACGGCGGCGTCCGGATTCACGGCGGGGACGTTCTTCTTCACCTTCGGCACGGGGTTCTCTGTCGCCGTTGGCGTAGCCGTCGATGTCAAGCATGACATGCGGAAATTCGTTGTCGGTTTTGAACATGATGCGGTTGGCAAGCAGCTGCAGACTTTCAAGAGTCTGTCCTTTGCGACCGATGACACGTCCGGCATCTTCGCTGGCGATTTTGACGGAGATACGCTCATCGCGCATTTCAACTCTGAAAGTTCCGTTGAGACCAAGGTAATCAAACATGGTCGCGAGCGTACGGATGAGCTGTTCTTTCTGCTGCTCGAACTTGGGGTTTTCTTCTGACATGATTTTGTTTCCTGTAACTTTTCGGGGAAGTCCTCTTTGCTTCCCGTTATGGATTTTCTTTGCTCCCTCAACCTTTAACGGGAGTACTCTGGTTTTCTTTGCTCCGGCTTCTTTGCTGGAGTTTCAACTGAATAATGCTGAACAAGTTGCTGACGGTCCAGTAAAGTGTAAGTCCCGAAGGCAGATCATAAAGCATAAACAACATCACTATCGGCATGAGAGCCATCATCTTCTTCTGCACCGGATCCATGGACATCGGCGTCATGTGCTGCTGAAGAACCATCAGCGCAGTCATTGCCAGAACCAGAGGATTGATGGGCAGATTGAAGAAGTAAAGCGGCAGACGGGCAACGGTATCGGCGGCGGCAAGGTCTTTGCACCAGAAGAAGGAAACCTGGCGCAGTTCCACAGCACCGTCAAGCGTTGCATACAGCGCGAAAAACACCGGAATCTGCAACAGGATGGGCAGACAGCCGCCGAAGGGATTGACGCCCTCGGTGCGGTAAAGCTCCATCATCTTGCTGTTCATCAACTGGGGATTGTCTTTGTATTTTTCGCGGATTTCTTTGAGTTTGGGCTGAACAAGCTGCATCTTTTTCATGGAGGCGTTGCCGCGGGCGGTCAGAGGATAGAAGACCAACCGGACGACCAGCGTCAGCAGAATGATGCTCCAACCGTAAGAACCCAGCAGGGCGTTGAATTTAATCAGCAGCCACAGCAGCAGTCTTGCCAGATAATCCAACGGACCCCAGGCAAGGTGCATGACTTTGCCTGTTGAGGGATCAAAGGCGTCCAGATCGGCAATAATTTTGGGACCGCTGTAATAGTTGAAGTCAAAACTTTTGCTCTCGCCGGGGGCAAGGCGGATACTGCCCAGCCAGGCACCGGAGGCGATGACAGGATAGTTGTCTTTTCCGTCATTGAGATATTCGCGCCTCTGATTCAGAATGAATGGTGTTTTGGACTGGAGAATCGCCGCAAAATATTTGTTGTCAAGAGCAACCCACTTGACGGCGGGGGCGGGGGTCAGGAAAAATTTGGAATCCTTTTTATCCGCCTTGATATCTCCGAAAGCACCTTCGGCGGTCATGTAGTCCATTCTGTGAGAGGGAATACGCACCTTGTCGCCGGAAACGATTCCCCAGGGGGGCAGTTCGCCGCCGCAGAGAACGGTATCGGCAATGTTGACCGTATTTTTGCCGGGGTTGGCAAAGTTGACGGTGTATTTTGCCGCATATCCTTTTTCGGCAAGTTCCCAGGTCTGGGTGACGATAAAAATCTGACCGGTGGCATCTTTCATCCGGCGTGAAAGAACATACTTATTGCCGTTTTTGCGCGAGAAAAGGATATTTTCCAGTTCCCAGGACATGCTTCCGGAAAGGGAGAATGCGCCTCTGGCGTTGGGAGAAATTTTTTCCAGAACGACCGGACCGGTCTGGGCGGCGTTTTTGTAATCCGCAAGCGTGATGGAGTCAACGCTGCCGGTGACGGGAGAAATCTTATAAGAAAGATCCTTGTTGGCAAGAATAACTGCCGGGAGTTTTACAGTCGTTTTAACGGCGGCTGCTTTCTTTTCAGGAGCAGCGGCAACAGGTGTTGCAGGGGCTGTTTTTTCAACAGCGGGGGCGGTTTGAACCGGCGTTGCGGGAACAGGTTCGGATGTCCAGCCCATATATTTGCACAGCGGGTCCCATCCGAACAGCACAGCGGCACAGATGATAATCCCGACTATAATATCTTTGTCAAATTTCATGTCAGAGATCCGGTATTTCCGATACGGAAAAATTATTTCTTTTTGCGCGGCGGGACAGGGTCAAGACCTCCTCTGCAGAAAGGTTGGCAGCGCATCAGCCGCCAGACGGTCAGAACACACCCTTTCCAGAATCCGTGAATCCGCAGCGCTTCAACTGCATAATGGGAGCAAGTCGGCTCAAAACGGCAGCAATCCGGCAGCAATGGTGCAATCAGTTTCTGATAAATCCGTATGAAAAAAATCACGACTCCCGCAAAGAAGCCGCAACGTCCGCAGGGATGATCCCCTGTTGAGCAAGCAGATTCACCATTTCCGCAGTGGCCTGCTGACGTTTGTATTTTTTCAGTCTCTGCCGCGGAATCAGAACCAGACGGCACGGGGGGAGATACGGTTTCAACATTCTGAAACTCTCCCACAGCAGCCGGCGGGCTCTGTTGCGCTCCACTGCCAGAAGACTGAATTTTTTTGAGCATATTACTCCGCATCCGATTTCATTGCACGGGGCGACTGCGACGACCAAGCCGGAACCGACGGTTTTTTTTCCTTCTCTTCTGACTTGATCAAACTGTGATTTGTAAACCAGCTTATCGCTTTTTCTCAGCGATAAGCGGCTGCCGCGGTCTTTCCCCTGCAATCGAACGAACCTGAAGTTATATTGACTTTATCAGGCGGTGAGTCTGACGCGGCCCTTCTGACGGCGGCGTTTGATGACCAGACGTCCGGCACGGGTTGCCATGCGGGCGAAGAATCCGATACGACGTTTGCGGCGGCGGTTAGAGGGCTGGAATGTTCTTTTCATTTTTCTACCTCAGTTTCTTTCAATTTAAAAGTTAAAAAATCTACTGTTTTTTTACATTTTCTCAACGCTCTCTGACATCAGAAAGCGATATGTACGTTAATCTGAATTAATAAAATAACACCTCTTTACCTTTTTTTCAAGTCATTTATTGTTTTTTTGCCCTGAAAAGCGTTCTATCCGCACAGAATGGACCTTGAATTGTCCCCAGAAACTTTCGGTTATCAGCAGATAAAGTTCGCCCTGTGTTGATTTTTTTTCAAAGTCAATGACGTAACGCATGATGCCTGAATTGCCCGGCATTGTCCACATACGGGTGTTTGCGCTCCATGCCGGACGGGGGGAACGTAAACGCAATGTCCATTGACAGTCCGGCTGCTGACGGGTTTCCAGATCTATAACAAAACGGAAACGTGTTCCTTTTGCGCCCTCCCAGACGCCCCGGGGAAATTCTATCCGCACATCTCCGCCCGGATGACGGAAAAAGTCTTTGTTTTTTCGCAACGCTTTTCCTCCGGAAGTGCCGGTTGAGACTTTACAGCCGGGGAGGAGCGGATCGGAGCACTCAAAGCGCACTTCCCCCTTTTCAAACACAGGAGCGGTGAAGAAACCCTCCAGACTTCTGCCTTCCTGTCCGGCGAAATTGACCGGAGTCGCGGTGAAGCGGTAGCGTTTGCCGGGAGTCAGAAAACCGCAGCTCCATGAGGCGTAAACCTCTTTTGCAGGGTGTGTCTGATGAAATGAACTGTGATAATCTTTGCGGGCAATGCGTTTCTTTCCCTCAAACAGTTCCGTCTTATAGATATAACAGTTGCGGACATCTTCCGCCTGCGGGAAAGTATAGTTGACAGTATGGATGTTTTTTGAAGGGATATTTATTTTAACAACGCTTCCTTCGGGAAATTCCGCCGGTTTTTCGCGGCGCAGACGGTTCTTTTGGCTGTACGGTGCGGTTTTTTCATCAAAGGGCAGGGGAATACACCAGACTTTTTCCGGACGGATCTCTTTTTTATTTGTGACTGAAAAGCGGCGGAACAGGATTTTTCCGGGATAAACTTCCATAATCAGAACGCCGTCCGGTTTTGTGTTTTCAGCGGTGTTGCCGGTCAGGATACCTGTCCAGTTATAGAGACACCCGGCATTGACGGCGGTGAATTTGCCCTGCCAGATATTGCGTTCGTTCCAAAGTGTGCCGTGACTGTGTCCTGAAATGCGGATGACCTGCGGGAATTTATCCGCCAGTCTCCGCAGTGGACGGCTGCCCCATAAGCGGCTGGTGGCTGTCGTTCCGAACGGCGGATGATGATCCAGCACAAACACGGGACGTCCGTTTGAAGTTTTGACCGCTTCAGTCATCTCTTTTTCCTGCCGTTTCAAATCTGATTTATACGGATAAACCAGAAAAGAATATCCTTTCAGAACAAGTTTTGCGTAAGGCGCATTGACATTGCCCAGATTTTTCTGCATGGCGCGGAATGCCTGTTCGCGGTTTTTGTGACCGGCGGCATCGTGTCCGTCATAGACAAAAAGTTCCTGCGGCGGATTTTTCTTATAAATGCCGTTGAAAATTTTGCGGTACAGACGGTATCCCTCCGGACAATGGACGTCGGCAAAGTCCCCCATGTGGATCACCAGATCAACTTTATGATCTTTAAAGAGTTCCAGTGCGGGTTTGACCAGACGGAATGACGAAAGTTTTTCGCTGATATGCGTATCGCTCATGATTCCAGCTCTGAAAATCGGTTGTTCAGAAGAGAAAACTGTTGCGGAAAACAGCGATAATACGGAAAAAATCAAAAGTTTCATAAAAAGGACCTCAATAACTCCATCCGAGAAGATTGCAGCAGCCGCTGCGGTCATAGCGCAGAAGAACACTTTTTCTGCCGGTCAGAGTTTTATTCAGTTTGACGGGAAGTTTTTTGAATTTCATCCAGCCGCCGGTATCCGGAACGGTGAGCGAACCGATGGGGACTCTTTTTCCGTTTTCTTCTGTGAGTACCGTGATTTTTCCGCCGGAAAATTCTTTGGAAACGCCCGCATACAGATAAATGGTATCAACTTTTTCTCTGCCGAAATCAACGAGACCCCATGAAATCAGGGCTCCGGCTTTGGAGTCACCGAAGAAGCGTCCGTTATTGCCTCTGCGCAAAACAGCATAGAAACCTGCGGTTTTTTCCGGTCCCGCCAATACGCCCCTTTTCAGCGCAAGCGGGGGACGCTCAGGGAACCTGATTTGTGTATCGTAAGACAGTCCCGCATCAAACGACGCCATTTTATCAAGCGTTTTCTGAATGCGGAGAGCCTCTTTTTTGTCTGAAATTACAACGGCACTGCTGCGGGGCGGCAGTTGGATAAGACCTCTGAACTTTTCAACTTTGCCTGCCCCCTCGCGGCAGAGCCATCCTGAGGAAATCAAAGGACGGCAGTTCTGCGTTTTCTTTGTCGGATTGACAAAGAGATACAGGCGTTTTTGCCCGAGAACATAACTGCGGTTTTCAATGACGGGAGTCGTTACTTTTTCATTTCTGCGCCAGTGTCCCGACCACATCAGGGACTGTGTTTTGACAGGAACGGCAAAACGTATGGGCGCCAGCATGGTTCCCTCATTCAGATAATCGCAGACGGCGGCGTAAAGATGGCTCATTTTTTTGAAGAACAAACGTTTTTCATCAGCGTTGAACAACTCCTGAACTTCCATTCTGCCGATTTTGATGCCGTTGACAAGGGAATAAGCCATTTTTGCAAAGTTGGATTCGTCATCACCTTTGGCGATTTTGTCATAGACCAGCGCAAAATATTGAGTTCTGCCTCCGTAGACTGCCTGAAAGGCGGGAACGGCGCCCTGAAATCCCCAGCGCCAGACGTGTCCGCCGTCAAAGAGATCAAGATAGGGTTCCGCCATATCTTCTGATATCTGCGGATATCCCGGCAGAGCTTTGCGGATTTGTCTGTAAATTTTGCGATACCCTTTCATCCAGACGGCAGGATCGTTGAGAGCATGTCCGTGCGTTCTGTCAAAACAAAGTCCGCCCCGCGCGGCGGAAACCTGATCGTGGTAGACGGCTGACGAGACCGAAGCGATATCTTTGCTCAAATCAAGCAGAACCTGCTGCCAGGAGTTGACCACAGGACACATGACCGCATAAGTACCTTTTCCGTGTTTTTCTGTATAGACGGAGCCGTCTGCAAGTTTGACTGAAGCGGGAAGTCCGCATTTTTTCCAGAGGGTATCTTTGATATCCCACAAACGTCCGTCGGTGTAAGGTTCTATGTAGCAGTTGGAATCCATGATTCTTTGGAACAGTTTTTTTGTGTACTTGTGCTGCGGATATGCGGGCCATCCCCGCTTGCTGCTGTCGTACCAGTTGAACCAGAGCGCATAGATGGGCTGCTCCATATATTTTTGCAGAAAAAGCAGCAGATCCACACCCTCGTTTGCGCTGGTTTCAGTTGTGCCGTTGGGGGCAAGAGCGCAGGGAACGCGTTTGAACCATTCGGGCGTATCTTTGCGGGGCAGCGGAACTTTGCCCCAGGCGGCTTTTGAGAGCGCCCATTCCTTATGCAGCATCGCCGCTTCGTACCAGGAACCTTTGAACAGACGGAAAAGAACTGTTCCCGGAGATTTGAAGTTGTTGCCGCCTGAAATTTTATCAAGCGGGATCGGGGCGGGAAGAGTCCATGTCATATTGACCGTTTGGGACTGACCGCCCGCTGAAAGATTTTTGATTGTACCGTCGGGGTCCTGCCAGCCGAGGAAAACGCCCCTGCCGTTTGCGTAATAGGCACTGTACTGCATGGTAACGTAGGCACTGGGATAAGAATAGTTTTGTCCGTATCTCAAGCGGTTACGGCGCGGTGACGGAATTTCAGCACCGCACATATAGGGATAAAACAGTACATCATTTCCTGAAAATGCCGGAATTGCAACTTCAGGAAAAAGCACCTCTTTTATGACAAAATCTGGTGTTTTGTTTCTGATTTCAAGATCGGCGGTGAAACCGTCGGAAACAAATGTGACATTTGAAACAACTTCAAAAGCCGGGTTCCCGCTTTTTTTCCAGACGGCGGAGAAGCCCTTTGAAGAGAGATTTTGAAGAGTGAACGGAATTTCAGAGGAGCTGAAACGCACATTCTGATTTTTTCTGTTTCCTCTGATCTGCCATGAAAAACCTTTGCCGCTGAGCAGTTCACGTTTGCCCTTGATATCAACCATTCCTGCAATCGGAGAACCCTTGCCGTCAAGTGTTCGCAGGTGAAGTTCCGCTTCATTCAGACGGATTTTTTTGATACCTTTGTAACTTTTGTTTACTTTTTTCTTTGCCGGAATCTGCGATTTTTTTGCAAGTGCGTTGATTTCATCGGGAGAAAGTACTTTTTGTGCGGCGAAGATATCCGCAACTTCTCCGTTCAGGAACCAGGGGGAACTGTAACCTCTGCCGATTTCAATGTTGCCTGAAGTTTGTTTTGCTTCAAAAAAGGGATGGATCTCTTGTTCCAGTTCTTCTCCGTCAAGATAAAGTGTTGTGATATATCCTCTTTCGCCCTGGGCGGCATCGTTGAAAAAGGCGTATGTAACTGCCAGATGATGACGGATGCCCGTCTGCGGGATACCGTTGCCGCGGGTCTTGACGGTGATTTTATTCTGTGTGTTTCTGAGATTACTTGCCAGACGTGTATTGTAACGGGCAAAAATAAAAGGTGTACCGGGTTTGGAAAAAAATGCCGCAAGATATTCTTTTTTTGCAGATTTATTGAGTTTGACTGTACAGGCAAGAGTCAGTCCTTCGGAAGAAATATTGTATTTTTCTGTTCCCGGGATTTCTGCATAAGAACCTTTCCCATCCAGTATCAGGACATTTTTGACAAGTTTGGCATTGCCTTTGAGAAGCAATTTTTGCGGAGCGATGGTATCCGCACAAAGAAGAATACCTGCAAGCAGAAAAAGGGCTGTAAAAAGGCGTTTATTCATAAAGCCAGACATTTGCAGTTCCTCCGCGGGTGATGTGAACACCGTCAGTGTATCCGACGTCGGGAATACTTGCCTTTGTAAGCATTGCCGCCCTGCCGTCTGCCATTGCTGCATTGGCGAAAGTTCCGTGACGGTAACTGACACCGTCATAGCCGCCGTCTGAACCCAATTTGATATAATTTGTCGTGAATGCCGTATAAGTCGGATGACTGCTTGTAATACTGTCAAGGTTCAAATCCATCATCAGAAAGTTCCGCGACGGTTTTTTCAGAAGACTGACCTTTATTCCCGGTTCGTTTTTCCCGGTGAAAGTCCGGTGCATGATGGCGGCGTTGCACATATAATTGGTGAATTTTTTACCGCTCTGGTTATTGATGTGCATCACAGTCCTGTCCTCGCCCGGACACATGAAGATTTTAAATTTTTTCATCCGGATATCAAAGTAGGATGAGGGAACTGTCGAACCGGGATTTTCAGCCAATGCCTCCGCTACACTCGGGAAAAGTCCGCAGTACGGTGCCAGTGCCAGAACATAACTGATCGTATCTGAACCGAAAGAGGCTGTGTTGGGCGGAAAATATTCGTAATCTCCCGAATACATGGCAAACCCTGTTCCGCACTGTTTCAGATTGCTCTGGCAGTTGCTTGCTTTTGCCCGTTCCCGTGCCTGCTGCAATGCCGGCAGAAGCATACCCGCTAATATCGCGATGATGGCAATCACAACCAATAGCTCGATCAGCGTGAACGCTGATCGAATGAAGCACGGCTCCGCCGTGTGAAGCGCAGCGTTGCTGCATGAAGCGTTTGCCTGCGGCAAACATGAAGCGCTTGCTTTGCAAGCATTATGG
>SUVX01000115.1 GCA_015061725.1 Lentisphaerota bacterium | reverse complement strand
CTCATCTTTTTCATCTATATCAAATAATCATAGCTTACTTTTCTCTATTTAAACGCAACTCTTCTGTTTGTCAGATTAAACGCAAGCAATATCTTTTTAGGGGTTGCGTTTACTTTTACAATCGACAATTGCAAAAAAATCATGTTTTGTGATTATTTTTCACATTGAAAAATTATTTTGTCGTGCTATTTTAATCGGTTGGGTATTTTAAAGTACAACAAAACCGTTGCTTAACCGGGATGTTTTTGCGGACGAGAAACGGGTATGGAGACCAAGAAAAACTCATTCTGACTGAATTTCAGCAGAATAAAGACAACTCAACAAATTAAGGAGTTAAAAAAATTATGCACGATTATGCAGCAAGAGTTTTTGAAGAGCAGCAGAAGAAAGCTCCGTGGGAGAAGGAGTTTCTCCAGAGTGTTGAAGAGGTTTTCGCCTCTCTGGACGATGTTCTCAACACCCATCCCGAGTACGAAGAAAACTGCATCCTTGAACGTATGATCACCCCCGAGCGTATCATCACTTTCCAGGTTCCCTGGGTGGATGACAACGGCAAAATCAATGTCAATACCGGTTACCGTGTCCAGTTCAACGGTTCTCTCGGACCCTACAAAGGCGGTTTGAGATTCCATCCGACTGTGACGCTTTCTGTTCTTAAATTCCTGGGTTTTGAACAGACCTTCAAGAACAGTCTGACCATGCTCCCAATGGGCGGCGGCAAGGGCGGCAGCGACTTCAATCCCAAGGGCAGAAGTGTCCGCGAAGTCACCGACTTCTGCAAAGCTTTCATGCGCGAACTCTTCCGTCACATCGGTCCTGACACCGACGTTCCCGCCGGAGACCTCGGCGTGGGCGGACGTGAAATCGGTTTCCTCTTCGGAGAATACCGCAGACTTGCCAACCGTTTCAACGGTGTTCTCACCGGCAAAACCGTCGGCTGGGGCGGTTCTCTGATCCGTCCTGAAGCAACCGGATTCGGCGCCATCTACTTCCTGCAGCACATGCTCGCTCTCAAGAACGAAGAAATTGCCGGAAAACGCATCGCTATTTCCGGATTCGGCAACGTTGCCTGGGGCGCTGCTCTCAAGGCTGTTCAGCTGGGTGCCAAAGTCGTCACCATCTCCGGACCCGACGGCTACATTCTCGATGAAGACGGCATGACTCCCGAAAAGGTTGAATACATGCTTGATCTGCGCGCCAGCGGCAAAGATATCGTTGCTCCCTACGCCGAAAAATTCGCCGGCAGCAAGTTCGTCGCCGGACGCAAACCCTGGGAAGTTCCCGTGGATATCGCCATGCCCTGCGCCATCCAGAACGAACTCAACGGCAATGATGCCGCCGCTCTGGTCGCCAACAATGTCAAATACGTTGCTGAAGTTTCCAACATGGGCAGCACCCCCGAAGCCATTGCCTGCTTCCTCGAAAAGGGCGTCACCTTTGCTCCGGGCAAAGCCGTCAACGCCGGCGGTGTTGCAACCAGCTGTCTGGAAATGAGCCAGAACGCCGGACACACCAGCTGGGATGCCGAAACCGTTGACAACCAGCTCCGCAAAATCATGGCGGGTATCCACACCGCCTGTGTTGAAAACGGCAAAACTGCTGACGGTCTCAACTACGTCACCGGTGCCAACATCGCCGGTTTCAAACGTGTTGCCGACGCCATGGTTGCACAGTCCGTGTAATCAGAACTTTTTGTTCACTTGCAAAGACCTGTTCCGTAAAAAGCGGAACGGGTCTTTTTTTGTCTGAATAACCGCTGAGGTTTGCTATACTCTGCGGGCGGCGCTGACTGTGAATACTGTGAATACTGTGAATACTGGGGTTTTATTTGGGGCGCCGATGAGCAAGAATCACTCCGGCGGTTTTGCTTCGCCCGAGCCCCCCCGCACAGCGGCAAGCAAACCCTCGGGGTATAACATGACGCCCCCAATACCCTTCTCATAATTCTCATAATTCTCATAATTCTCATGCAAGCGTCACGCCAGCGCAGACAGCACACCCCCGCAGTCATCAAGTTGCTCAGCATTACCCTGCGGATACTCTGCACCCGAGCCAAACCACACAGCGGCAAGCAAACCCTCGGGGTATAACGAGACGCACCAATCTTGTCAGACAGGTCAGACAGGTCAGACAGGTCAGACTAAAGCGTCACGCCCCCCGTAACACGCATACCCCCGCAGCCATCAAGTTGCCTTGCACACCCCTGCGGTAAATCTGCGAGCAGCCTTGCCCGGCGGTAATTTTTTGCACCAAAATTCTGAATAACCGCTGAGGTTTGCTGTGCCGCTGCGGGCGGCGCTGACTGCGAATACTGTGAATACTGTGAATACTGGGGTTTTATTTGGGGCGCCGATGAGCAAGAATCACCCCGGCGGTTTTGCTTCGCCCGAGCCACCCCGCACAGCGGCAAGCAAACCCTCGGGGTATAACATGACGCCCCCAATACCCCGTTACCCTCAGTTAACCACCGTTAACCACCGTTTTGCAAGCGTCACGCCAGCGCAGACAGCACACCCCCGCAGTCATCAAGTTGCCTTGCATTCCCCAGCGGCAACTCTTCGTCCGACTTCCCCTGCTCTTGTCGGGAGCAATGCTTTTTTTTGAAAAAATGCTTGACAAAAAGGTGTTTTTGTGGTATTGTAACATAGTATAACAATACAAATTACAGAAACAAGAATTAAAAAAATGAATCTGCCGCCATTGCGAAAAGATGAATCCCGGCCGCTGCCGGATCAGATCAGCGATATTCTTCGTGAAAAGATAGAGCTGGGGGAGTATCCGCCCGGAAAAAAACTTAAAACGATCCGTCAGTTTGCGACGGAATTTGCCGTAAGTCCTGTAACAGTTATCAAGGCATTGGACATTCTTGAAGAAGAAACTCTTATTGAGCGTGTTCCGATCAAAGGAATATTTGTTTCCGGCAGGACGGAACAGAAAAAACAGCTGACGGCTTGTTTCGCTTTTCCTGAAAAACAGCTTTCCCCCAATTACGGTTCTGCTGAAAACTGGGGGCTCAACCTCGAACTTTTCAGAGGACTCTCGGCGGGAGCGATGCAGAATAATGTCAATTTGCAGTTCGTCTATTTTGAACAGGCATCAACTCCTGAACTTCTGAAAAAACAGCTTGCCATTCTGGAAAAATTTGATTTTGTCGTGTTTACCGGCAACCAGCTTGAGGAACTTCAGGAAAAAGCGGCACAGCAGCAGCCGGTATACGGAATTGTTTCCGGTACAGGGGCGATACCCGGAGTGATTCCCGTTGATTATGATCGCGCAGATGCGATGAAAAGAATTCACGATTATCTTAAAAAGTGTTCCGTCAGTAAAGTTGTAAGTTTCGTAATGCCCAACGTCGCGCGGAACCGCAGTGAAATATTTGTACGCAATGCAGAGCAGGAGGGACTTTCTCTCTGCGGAAACGGCATATTTGAAATATCCCGTCATGATCCGGAAAGAATAGAGAAAATCCGGGATTTTCTGCTCAAATACAAACCGGAGTTTATTTTTATTGATACGACAGAACTGATTACCGATTTGTACGGAGCCGCTTTTGAACTGGGACTTTTCCCCGGTATGGATTTTATCGTCACGGGCATTTCAGGCGGCATGATGTATAACGGACTCTTTCCCGCGCCGTCTTACTTCAGGATTCCCCGTTTTGATATGGCAATGCAGTTGATGAAGTGCGCTTCTGAAAGCATACTTTCGGGAAAAACGCCGGTTGTCCCCGAGCTTGAAGTTGAGTTTATTGAAGGAAAAATCTTCAAAAAATATACAGGAGAAAAGGAATCATGAAAAACTTTTGTCAAACAAACATTCTGAAAAACAGGGAGCAGACAAGAGAGAAAGACCGTTTTACTCTCATTGAACTTCTGGTTGTCATTGCAATTATTGCAATACTTGCGGCGATGCTTATGCCGGCACTGCAGCAGGCGCGCGAAACGGCAAAGAGTGCCAACTGTGTATCCAATTTAAAGCAGTACGGCAGTGCGTTTGCCAGTTACTCTGTGGAATATGACGGATATCTTATGCCGCGTGATGTGGGTATCCGCAATGCGAACCGTGTGAACAGCTGGATGGTTTACGATGCCTATGTTCCGGTTTTTATCGGCGTTTCACGCGATGCCTGGGAAAAAGGCAAAACGATCAACCACTGTCCCAACCGTATCCCGACAGGACGCAAATGTATCAACTCTTCCTCCTGGACCGAAGAGGCTTGCAGTTATGCGCTCAATCGCGGATTCCACGGCTACTGTGACAGCACCAATGAAAAATGGTACGCTTACAAAATCACACAGTGCCGCAAACCCGGATTTTATATCTCTCTGATGGACAGCGAAGCGCATAACTTCAATAAAGACACCTATTTCTGGTCATTTTCCGAACTGGGAAAGACTTATGAATACTCCGACTTCCGTCACGGCGGCGGCAGTGCAATGAATCTGCTGCTGGGTGACGGACACGTTGAAAGTACCCGTGACAAATCCTCGTTCCGCGCAGCCAATGAAAAAGAAGCTATTGAAAAAAATAAAACACTCTGGCAAAAGGTCAATCCGGTCGGAAACGATGAACCTGCCTGGAAACGTTAATTTGAGAGAATATCAAAATGAAAAAACTTTCAACTGTCTTTTTGTGCGGAATTGCGCTGTTGACAGGCGCAGCAGAAAAACCGCTGGTCAGAGTCGGTCTGATGACTGATACTCACGTTACCCCGAGAATTTCAAGCTGCAGCAGTTTGAAAAAAGCACTGCAGATTTTTAAAGCCAACAACGTTGATCTTATTGTCAACAGCGGAGATGTGGCAGATACTCACAAGGCACAGGCATATAAAAATTATTATGATACGGTAAGAAGTGTTTATCCGGCAAATAAGCCCAAAGAACTTTTTTCTTTTGCCTGGCACGATGTGATCAATGTCGGCAACTGGAATAACGGCTGGCAGAAAGCATGGCCGCTGTTCAAAAAAGGATTGGGTATTGAACACGAACCGTACAGCAAAACCGTTGCCGGAGGATATATTTTTCTCACCTCTCCCCAGAATACCGATTGGAAACGCTACGAAAAAATGATTGCCGACGCCTGCCGGGAAACGCCGGATAAACCTGTTTTTCTGATTGACCATGTGCCTGCGGCGAATACCACATTCAATACCGGCACCTGGGGTAACGCCCGTACCCGGCGGATCTTGAACAAATATCCTCAAGTCGTTCAGATATCCGGACACTCCCACGGTTCTTTCCGCAACGAACTGCAGATCTGGCAGGGGGAATTCACCGTTGTCAATGTCGGCTGCACCAGTCAGTACTGGGGTGGCTCTCTCGTCGGCAATGCACCTGAAAGGATCCGTACTGATGAAGCCATGCTTATGGAAATTTACAAAAATAAAATCATCATCCGCCGTTTTGATCTGGCAAAACAAATTGAATACAAAAAGGATTCCCCCTGGAGTTTCCCCCTGCCGTTTGATCCTGAAACTGCACCGTACACGCAGAAAAAACGCAATAATGTTCCTGCGCCGCAGTTTGCAGAAAACAGCAAAGTCATTGCCCTGCCTGATAAAGTGCCGTTCAACAGCATGCGTTTGACTTTCCCTGAAGCAAAAAACGGTGGAGAACCTTATATTTATTCAATCAAAATGCTGCGGAAAAACAAGTCCGGCAAATGGGAGAGCTTTTCCACCCGGGAAATTTATGCCGGATTCATGAAAGATCCTCAAAAGCGCAAAACGGTTTCAACCGGATTGTCTTCCGGTTTCTTTGATTCCGGCAGAAGCTATCAGGTTGAAATCACTCCGTACAACTTTTTCGGAAAAGCCGGAAAGCCGCTTAAAGGCGCCTTTACCGTTCCTCAGAAAGTTGAAACTGAACTGATTTTTGAAAGTAAGAATCCGATGAAAGACTGTCCCTTCATGACCGGACTTGAAGGCGGCAGAAAAATTGCGGTCAAAAACGGTTTCTATCAGCACCCCGGCGGCAACGCAAGACTGGAGTTTCCCGAAGAGGTCTGGAAAGCTCCTGCCAAAGCGCGTTTCCGCTTTACCGTTGATATGCAGATGAAACAGTTTGGAAAAAGCTCGTGGACTGTTGTTCTGCGCAATCCCAAACCTCTTGATAATGCCAACGCCCGTATTGCAACACCCCAAGGGGACTCCGGAGTTCAGCGGTACGTTATTGAATTTGCCAAACGCAGAGACTTTTACAAATATTATCTGCTTATCCGCGAAGCCGGAATTGGAGAAATCCGCTTTGATTATGTAAAGATTGAACGTCTTAAGTAATAAAAAAAGTCCTTAAGAAAACACCGCCGGAATTGCCGACGGTGTTTTTTTGTTTTCCTGCTCTTGAAAAAATAAAAAACGTCATGTATATTAACATGGTTAGCCAAGTATGAATCATGGGGAAACACAATGGCGCGGGAATTTGCAAAAATCGCAGGACAGCTTGAATCTGAGATTGCCAACGGCACATATACAGACTCGCTGCCTTCTATTTCACGCTTGTCGGAGATGTTTTCAGTTTGTCCGGCGACCGTGAAACGTATCCTCTCTTATCTGCGTGACCGCGATCTGGTTATCGGTGAACACGGGCGTTGTGTGCGGGTCAATCCCCGTGCGGCAGGCAATCCCTATTTCCGCAAAAATGTTTTCTTTCTCGCGGATGTCAGTACCATTTCAACGCCTGTTTTTTCAAAGATTCTCAAACAGGTCACGCAGGCGCTCGGTGCGGCATGTGTGTGTACGCATGTTTTTATTTCTCCTGAACAGGCGCGCGAAAGTGTTTTTCACCCGGACTGCATCGTGGTTATCAATTCCCGGCAGATGAATGTGGTTTTTGATGAACTTCTTGAACGTTATCCCGACTGCGGCGGTATCGTTGTCAATATGCCCAGTTCGCATTATCCCTCGGTTGCGGGCAACTGCGAAGAGGCGGGATTTGCGGCAATCCGTCATCTGGCGGAGGATTGCGGACACACACATATCGGTGTATTGACAACTCAGCTCAACTATCCGCAAGCCTGTTTTGCCCGGCGTTACAACGGCGCAAAGATGTATGCTGAAAAGCACCGCAATATCCGCTTATCCATGGCGGAAGTTCCTGAATTGGAGTATTGCGGACAGGGCAGTTTTCAGCAGACAGAAAAACTTTTTTCTCTTGATCCGCAAATTACTGCGGTTTTTGCTGTCTGCGACATGCTTGCGCTGGGCGTTTACGGATATGCGGCTGAACACAAACTTTCAATTCCCGATGATATTGCTGTCATCGGCTTTGACAATCTGGATTTTTCAACGGCACTGGTGCCGCCGTTGAGTACCATATCAGAGGACACCATGCAAATCAGTGATTGTCTGCTGAACTTGATCCGCAGTGCCATTTTTGAAAAACAGGGGGCAAAAGAATATTTGATTTCTCCGCGGATTCTCATCCGCGGCAGTACGCAAAAAGGCAGGATTTCAATTTCAAATAATTTACCGGTTTAAATCACAACAAACCCCCAAAATAAGGAGATTTCAACTATGAAACAACATCAACACCAATCGCTGTCAAGCCGTTTTACGCTGATTGAACTGCTTGTGAATGCTGCTTGTAAAACAGGTGTTTTGTATAACCGCTGCGGCATGCTGTCTTTGTGGGGCGGCGCGTTAAAAACGGACAAAAACGGACAAAAACGGACAAAAACGGACAAAAACGGACAAAAACGGATATCGGTGCGCCGCAGAATACGGCTGGTTTCGCCCAACAACAAAATACCCCGCTTTTCTTTGAAAGTGAAAGGGGGTTTGGGGGAAAG
>SUVX01000025.1 GCA_015061725.1 Lentisphaerota bacterium | reverse complement strand
TTACACCCAAATTCCGTATTTTTCTTCATGAGATGTTTGTAAGACTAAATGCACCGGCTGGATTTGTAAGACTAAATGCACCAATGCCATTTTAGGGTGGTGCGTTTACTTTTACAATCGTCAAAATCGCAAAAAATCACATTTTTTCTCAAAAATCCCTGATTTTCTGCTTGACAATACTGCGAGCAGGTGTATATTATATGACATCGGTTCGGGATATAGCGCAGCCTGGTCTAGCGCGTTTGACTGGGGGTCAAAAGGTCCGGAGTTCGAATCTCCGTATCCCGACCATTTTTTTTGCCTTGATTCCAAGGCAAAAAAACATGAAGCCGTCAGGCTTCGCTTCGTGCACCGCAGGTGCGCTTCATGCAGCGTAAGCTGCGCTTCATATTTTGCGGCAGTGCCGCAAAATGCTTCATAAAAGCCTGACGATGAAGCATTGTTTCCGTCTTCATTTCATTACGCCGCGACAAGCCGCTAAATCTCCACAATATGAAGCATCTCCACTACCGTTCCGATATGAAGCACTTCGCTTACGCTTCGTATGCCCCGATCAAGAATTTCTTCAAACAATACTTTAAACATTTCCGGATTGCGGCGGTTCATCGCTTCGGAAAGCGTGGATTTCGCCACAGCTTCCATGCCGAGGTGATAAAGGTGTTTGGGGTTGGCAAGCAGAGCGTTTTCAATTTCACGCAAAGAATCTTTGCCGGAAATTTGAACAAAGAGTAAAGTCAGAAATTGTTTCCATGCGGTAAAATGCTTGCAATATCTGTCTCCGCCTGACTTTTTTACGATTTTTTCAAAACGATATCGGGGGATGAAGTTGAAAAGTTGAGAATAGATGCTATTGTAATACATTATTCGGGGCTTTCTTGTTAAATATTAAGGATTTGGTCGTTTTTAATATATAACAAGTCCCGGCAATTTCAATTAACTACGGTAATTTTTACCGGACAGTGAGTTTCAATAATAAAAAAATAAAAAAATTCATCTTTGTTGTTGTTTTTCACTTGAATTTGCAAATTTTTAACAATATATTATTCCCGTTGTCAGGGTAAAATGCTTTCCGGTTATAATTTTTCACAAAACCATCGTTTTACAAAAAATTCTAACTCAGGAAAGACCGATGCCTGAATTGATAAAACTCGTTTGAAGTGAAAGGAATAAAAATGAGAAGACTTCCCGTTTATTTGTTGCTCGACGTTTCCGGTTCAATGTTCGGAGACGCGATTGGCGCTGTTGAAAATGGCGTCCAGACTCTGCATTCAGCTCTGATGAGCGACCCACACGCTCTTGAAACAGCTTATCTCAGTGTTATTACCTTTTCAGATTCTGCACAACAGGTTGTCCCGCTTACCGAGTTGAGTCAGTTTATTCCGCCCCAGCTGGAAGCCAAAGGCTTGACCAGTTTGGGTGCAGCCCTGAAATTTACAGCCGAATGTGCCGATCGCGAAGTCGTTAAAGGAAGTTCAAGAGAGGCCAGCGACTGGAAACCGTTGGTGTATATCATGACTGACGGCGCTGCAACCGATAATATTGACGAAGGATTGGCTGAATTCAAAAAAAGGAAATGGGGTGTTGTCGTCGCTTGTGCCGCCGGAGCCGATGCCGATCCGGACGAACTGAAAAAGATTACAGAAGTCGTTGTAAAATTGAATACAGCTGATAGTACTACCCTCAAAGCATTTTTCAAATGGGTAACTGCTTCAATCAGCAGATCTTCCGAAAAGATAGAGCGGGGTGGTGGCGAGCCTGGAAAATTGGATATGCTGCCTGATCCTCCGCAAGAAATCGAAATTCTGTAACGCCAATTCAAATGTATCCGATGGCGCGATACTTCGCCATCGGATATTTTTATAAGCCGAAATGACAATAAAACCATCGGTTCGCCGATGCGTTGAAAAAAGTTTCAGAAGCAGCTTGCAAAAAATATATTTATAACTACCTTAAGAAACAAAAACTGCCGGCAGAGCTTAATGAAACAACAAAAGCGTTAAAATAACGAAAGATGCGATCAATAACTCTGCACACACGTTGAAATGTAAATATCATTGGATGTTTGTTTGAAAGTTCCGGAGGATACATCAAATAATCGTCAACTCTGCCGGAAATTCAAATTATAAAAACATATGCTGTTGAACATAACGTGATCAGATAAAACGTCTGCTCACTTAAATTTTTCAGGGAGAAAAAATGGATACAAATATTTCTGACAATGCGATAGATTCGTGCGAAACAAGCACCACGGTTTCCGCAGAACAGCAGGAATGCAGTTCTTCTACTGAAACTAAAAAACTCCCGACTGTACGTTTGGATAACAGCGATTACCGGAATTACTGGGGTGTATCCCCTGATTACATTATTGATTTACCCGAGGCTGAATCATTTAAAACTGCGATTGAAAAGTTGCGCCTGCCCGAAATTGTCTGCGGCAAACCGTATGAATGTGTCATCAAACTTTTCACGTATAACAATACCTTTAAAGACCGTATACAGTTTAAAAGCGTTTCTGTCAAGGATAATCCGGACTTTTTTGTTGAAACCAATGAATTGCACAGCACGATTCACATAAAAGGTACCGCAAAGGACGATGGTGCTTTGAATATCTGTCTGGAATACAATACGGGAAATATTAACACTTCTCTGGTAAAAACAATCATTATAAACCCGGAACCCCTTGCCGTCCGCAATCAGGAATTGCAAAGATTGCTGCAGTCCGGCAAATTTTCGCCGTCTCCTGCCTCCGGAGTTGCCGGTGAACATTATGAAAGCGAACTTGATATTTCTGAAAAAATTTCAGAATTCGGAGATTCAATCAAAATAGACAGTTTGGGTATTGACACCTCAAAAGGACTTTCCGCAACCCTCAAAGACAATGGCGTGTTTTTGATTTCCGGAACCCCGAAAAGTCCAGGGGCGTTATCAATAGCATTGAATTATTCCCTCAAACTGGTTAACGGAATCAGGAAATACGTGGTTGATATTCCATATACCATGATTGCTCCCGAACCGATTTTTGCAAAATGGGATGAATTTACCCAACAGATAAAAAAACATAATCCGTTGCGCAAAATGGAAGGTACTGACGTCAGTTTTGAAATCAAACTTCCGGATTCTTACAGTTCCGATTGGGTGGAAATTGAAAATATGTTTGCTTCAGATGAACAACTCAACGCCCGTTTTGATGAAAACACCCGGAGTATTTGTATTAAAGGTATTCCCAAAGCTGCCGGTACCATCAATTTGACACTTTCTGTTAAATTGAAAACCCGTTCGCAGGGTGATGTCTGCGAAAAAGTTGATTTTCCTGTTTTGGTTGCAACTCCTGATCCCAAAAATTTGTGGAAAAATCTTCCGACCGATCCGACTGCGCCTTATCAATCTCCGGACGAAGAGCATTGCGTCATCAAAGCAGGAGACCGGACCATTGTTGCCGCCAGCAAAAGGGGCAGATCACACGCTCATACCGGAAGTTTCAGAGATGATAACTTCAAAGTTGATTACATTGAAGAAACCGGCTGGTTTATTATTGTTGTCTCAGACGGTGCCGGTTCCGCCAGATATTCACGCGAAGGCTCCAGAATCGCATGTCAGACGTTTTGGAAGTTTATGCATGAAAAATTAGCTGACTCTGCTGTAAATGAAAAAATCAATGCAATGACAGCCGAAGAACGGGAAACTATATTGAAAAACACCGTTCAGAGAGCCGCTTATGCAGGGTTGGAAAAAATTGATGCAGAAGCAAAAAAAGCCGCAGAAAATGATTCGACTGTTCTTAGAAAAGACTATCATGCTACATTTCTGGGATATGTCATGAAAAAATTTGATGATAAATGGCTCGTCGTTTCTTACGGTATCGGAGATGGTATCATCGGTCTGGTTGACCGGCAGGATAATCTGACCCTGCTGTCAGAATCTGACAGCGGAGAATTCGGCGGACAAACCCGTTTCATTACGATGAATGAAGTTTGGCAGGACAATCCCCAGAACCGGGCAAAAGCGGTCAACACAGATGATTTCGGAATCCTCATGTCTATGACGGATGGTATCAGCGACCCCAAATTTGAAACAAACAATAATCTGAAGGATCCGCAATTGTGGCTTGACTTGTGGAATGATATTGTTGATCAGGTGCCCTTGATGGATCGTTCTGAAGAAACGGCTCAAAAATTAAGCGATTGGTTGGATTTCTGGTCAAAAGGCAACCACGATGACAGAACGATTGTACTTGTTTATTAACTTTCACGAAGGAGTCTTATTATGCCTAAAAAGGATATCAAAATTGCAAAATCCCAGTCCGGAAAAAGTTTTGAGTTTGTACTCTCTTCTGATCCTCCCTCCGGAGCAATGAAATACGTCTACTTCTCTCCGAAAAGAGATTATGTGGTCGCCTTTTTCAAAGACAAGCTGGATCCCCGGGCAATAGCCCGACTGGAAAGTATCACTGGTAAATACCGGCATGATATTTTTGAGCAGATTGGTGGAGATTACTGGAAGAATCTCTATTGCTGGCCTGAAGAAATTGTTGAATGGGAGGGAAAAATCGGCATTGTTGTTCCCTCCTATGCGCAAAATTTCTTTTTTCAATATGACAAGCCCCGCAATGGTAAAGAAAAACAGGGAAAATGGTTCGCTTCAGCCAAACTGTTGAGAATAATTTCTCAAGAAGAAAGAGGAAATTTTTTAAATTATCTTAGAATCAGTCTAAAACTTGCCCAGGCCGTGCGGCGTATGCATGCCGCCGGACTTGCACATTCTGACTTGTCTTATAATAACGTGCTTATTGACCCGCATGGCGGTAATGCGTGTATCATTGACATTGACGGTCTTGTCGTACCGGGCAAATACCCCCCGGATGTGTTGGGAACTCCGGATTTCATTGCGCCGGAGGTGTTGTCCGACAATACACGCGAAACATTGCCGTCAGCGAAAACGGATAAACATGCGTTGGCAGTTTTAATTTACATGTACCTTCTGCACAGACACCCCCTGCGCGGCGGAAGATTTTTCGGTCCCGATATGGAAGCCGAGGATGAAGAACTCCTGTTAATGGGCAAAGATCCGCTTTATATTGAACACCCGAAAGACGCTCGCAACAGAAATATGAAGCGCGAATACGGCAATGATTTGATCAAATTCCAGCCGTGGATTGATTTGGATAAATTCTCTGCTGCAAAAATTGCCGGTCCGTTTTTGGCTGCGCTTTTTGAAAAAGCTTTTATTGACGGACTGAAAAATCCGATGTTGCGTCCTGCTGCTGAGGAATGGGAAAACGCTCTCTATAAAACATGTGATCGCTTGCTGCCATGTTCCAATCCGGCATGTACCGGCAAGTGGTATGTTTTTGATAATTCAAAATATCCCCGCTGTCCCTTCTGCGGAACTGAATACAAAGGATTGGTTCCCAAACTGGAATTTTATTCCTGCCGCCCCGGAAGCAAAACTTACAAACCGGACAACCATCAGCTGATGGTTTTCAACGGCCAATCTCTGAGCCGCTGGCATGTCATGAACAATATTCTTCCGAATGAAAAAATCACTGCTGAAGACCGCGAACGTCAGGCGTATTTTCAGTTTCACAACGGCACCTGGCGGCTTGTGAACGAGAGATTGACTTCGTTGTTTGAAGTTCTCCCGGATGGAAGCAAAGTTCAAAAGAAAGCCCGTGAATTCATTGAGTTGAAAGAAGGAACAAAAATTCTGCTGTCTACTGAGGCAGGCGGACGCCTGGCAATCGTTCAGCTGGCAGGGAAATAACCTGTAAAACAAGTCAAACGGTTGTCCGTCTGATGTGGCGAATGCCCGGTTGCCGAACAAATGAAAGAAAAAGAAAAATGAGAAGATTACCCGTTTATCTGGTGCTGGATGTTTCAGAATCAATGGCCGGCAAGGCTATAGAAGAAGTCAAAAACGGAATTCAGCTGCTGACGGATGCTCTTATGAGCAACCCGTATGCAATGGAAACCGTTTATATTTCTGTCATTGCATTCGCAGGAAAAGCAAAAGTTCTCACGCCATTGACTTATGTGCTGGAATTCTGTCCGCCGGAATTGCCGATTGGCAACGGTACAAATTTTTCTGGAGCGTTGAATGTTTTGATGCATGAAATCGATACCAATGTCAAAAAAAGCACGCCGGAAACCAAAGGAGACTGGAAGCCGCTTATCTTTATTTTGACGGACGGTACTCCCAATGATGATTACAGAGCCGCTGCCGCACAATGGAGAATGAAGTACGGCAAATACTCTACCGTCGCCGTTTTAATGGGAGAAAATTCCGATGCAGCAGCCTTGAAATCCGTCACAGACCAAGTGCTTGTTTTCAAAGAAACGACCAAAGAGTCTTATCAGGCATTCTTTGAATGTGTTTCAGATTCAATTCAAACTCAAAGTGAAGCTGTCGGAGAAAACGGAAAAGAAGAGAAGATTGACGAGCTTGAAAAATTCCGCCGAAACATGGCCGCTGATTTGCTTGCAGACACTCTGCCGACAGAAAACAATGTGGACTTCTTCGTATTGACTGCCAGATGTCAGAAAACAAATAAACCCTACATTGTCCGGTACGTCAGCCGTAACCGGGGCAAGTATGTAATTGACGGAGCTTATCCGGTCGGCGAAGATTATTTTGAACTGTCAAGCGACGAAGGCAACGGAAAAAACATAAGCGGTGAGCAAATGGAAGGAGATCTCCCCCCCTGTCCGCATTGCGGAAACAAGGTGCTGGGGTATTGTGAGTGTCACAAATGTCTTTGTCTGGATCCTGACCATCTTGAAAATGTCAAGTGTCCTTTCTGCGGAAGTGTGAGCAGTTACGGCGGTACAATTTCCAGCATCGACGGAGGACGCGGCTGATGGGTTGGCGCTTTCACAAGCGGATAAAACTGTTTTCCGGCGTTACGATGAATCTCGGAAAAAACGGAAGTTCTTTTTCTTTCGGTCCCCGGGGAGCTAAAGTAACCGTCGGCAAAAACGGCGTACGGAAAACCATCGGCATTCCTGGAACGGGTTTGAGTTATTCCACATACGACAGATTCGATAATTCTGAAAGAGGTTCATCACGAGCAACGTCCTCTGCTCCGAAAAACACGATTGATGTCGGCTTCATCTCCGGACTGTTCATGTCCGGAGATGAAAAAATTTTTGTCGAAGCCGTAAAACAAATGCTCAACGGCAATATTCCGGCAGCACTGAACGGATTTGAAAAAATTCCTCAGATCGCAGATGCCGCATTTATTGCAGCAGTCCTGTATTTGAACAACAGGCAATACAATGATTGTGCGGCAGCAATCGAAAATGCATTGAAAAATTCTTCCGGACTCGGTGCGTTATTCAGAAAATATAATCTTGATATTGATCTGTCTGTTGCAATCACAGATTTTTTCAGTATCAATCTGCAGCCCTCGCCGACGGCTCTTTATCTGATAAAAGTGGAAATGCTCCAGCAGCAGCGCAATATTTCTCAGGCATGCAATCTTCTGATTTCACTTTACAAAAGTGATCCGGCAAACTTAACGGTCAAAATTTCACTGGCTGAATTGGTTTTATCAACGCCGGGCAATTCAGCATGGTTGAAAACTCTGCTGGGTATGACAAATAATATTGAAAACGATTCGCCCGTCCATACGGTACTTCTGTTTTACCGGGGAATCGTACTCAAAGAAATGAACTTATATGATGCGGCACAAACAGTTCTGTCAACAGCCGGCAGAAAAAAGAAGGACCGGGATCCGGAACTTCTGCTTGCCATCATGGAAGAACGCGCAGAGATTTATCAGCTGCAGGGACAAAAAAGTTCAGCACGGAAGATGTGGGAAAAAATCTATGCTGAAAATCCATATCATCCCGACGCTCAGGCAAAGATAAAATCCTTGTCCTGACATTGATTTTGTACAGGAACTACGGAAAAAACAAAAAATAACCGGAGGATATACAATGCCGGAAATCACTATTGAACGGAATGGAAAAATTTTCGGTCCGTACACGGAATCTCAATTGGCATACTATATCGAAAACAATAAGATATTGCTGAACGATACAGCCAGAATAGATTCTTCTCCGGATACGATGACACTTGACCGGGCGATGAAAAAATGTCATTGGCGCATCCCGCGTGCAAAAAACCCGTGGGAAAGTTTAAAGAAAACCGGAATTGACTTCATTCTGCCCTGGCAGGAAATTAAATCAATGAGCTGGCTTCATGAACGCAGGTTTTTATTGCTGGCTCTGATCGGATTATTTCCGTTGGGGATACTGCTGCTGACCAACGGAGCCGTTGCCTACATTGCAATTGCAGCGTACTTTTCAGTCTTATGGGGCATGTTCTTTTTCTGCATATTCAAAACCGATCAGGTAAAGTTGAAAGAGTGCTGCAGCTGTTTTCTGATTACTGCACTGATTTCCACAACGGCATTGCTGCTTATTCATTTTACCGGTTTGTTGTCTTTCGCAGACTCCATGACAAAAAGTAAACAGTTTATCCTGCGTTTCGCCGGTATGTTTCTGGAAGCCGGACTGCCTGAAGAAATTTGCAAAGCTGCGATTATTTTCCGGATTGTCCGTAAAAAAGGCGTTATTTGTATCCCGCAGACGCTCGTTTTATACGGTCTGTTTTCAGGACTGGGATTCGGAATCAACGAAGGTATCTGTTATCAACTGGGCATAAACCGGAGATATGGTATTGACGGAGCTTATTTTCTGAACGTTCTGCGTTTGACATCTCTGCCGTTTCTGCATGCGACCTGGTGCGGCATTGCCTCGTATTTCATTGCTTTTTCTGCATTGGTTCCGATGCACAGAATCGGTCTGAGGATTCTTGCTGTATTATTGCCGGCGATAATTCACGCATTATATAATGCAATGCCTGACTGTTTGCGTATACTGCCGGCGGTATCGGGAATCATCCTTTTCACGATATATCTTTCAAATGCCAAAAATATGAAACAAAAATTAACCTGATATAAAACTTCAGTACCGGACAAAAAAAACACATAATAATTTGAGGTCACAATGCATTGCCACAACTTGACATATAAAATTCACGGAGACGACTTGCAATTTGTCTCAATCAATCTCAATCGCGGAGAAACTGTTATCGCCGAAGCCGGCTCCATGATGTTCATGAGTGAAAGTGTCCGGCTGGACACGCATTTATCTGACGGTTCCGATCCCAACGCAGGGTTCTGGGGAAACTTGTGGAATGCCGGAAAACGCGCACTTACCGGAGAATCATTTTTTCTGACGCATTATACCGGAATCGGCAATACCGCAGGACAGGTTGCCTTTTCAGGTCCCTATCCGGGCAAAATCATTCCGTTGAATCTGGCGACATACAATGCGCCCATTCTCTGTCAGCGGGGCGGATTTCTGGCGGCGGCATACGGAACAAAAATTGATGTTGCTTTCACGCGCAATCTGGGAGCCGGTTTTCTCGGCGGAGAAGGTTTCATTCTGCAGCGCTTGACCGGTGACGGCATGGCATTTGTCCACTCCTGCGGAAAAGTTGTTGAAATTCCACTCAAAAATCAGACCATAAGAATCAATCCCGGATGTATTGTCGCTTTTGAAGAATCCATTCATTATGATGTTGTCGCCGCCGGGAATATCAAAACCATGCTTTTCGGTTCAAAATCCATATTTTTTGCAACCTTGTCCGGAACGGGAAAAATCTGGCTCCAATCACTTCCATTCAATCTTCTGGCAAACAGGATCTGTGCTGAGGGTATCAAACAGGGACTCTTTGCAAATAAAAGTGAGGGGGGACACTGGGGAACATTCAACTGATCCGTGCCTTGGTGATATTCCGCAAAAAACAGCTGTAATCCCGAAAAACAACAGGTGCAGCGGCGGCTGAAAAAAATTTGACAAAAGAGTTTCTTTGAACTATATTATCTCCGATTTTCAACGGGAGTATATTATGTCAAAAAGTCATTTCATCTGGGGAACAGCCACTTCAAGCTATCAGATTGAAGGCGCAGTCCGCGAGGGCGGGCGCGGTGTTTCCATCTGGGATACCTTCTGTCAGGAACCGGGACGTATTCTTGACGGCTCCGACGGCTCCGTTGCCTGCGATCACTATCACCGTTTTCAGGAAGATGTCAAACTCATTGCTGATTTGGGCTGCAACGGATACCGCTTCTCTCTCTCCTGGCCGCGTATTCTTCCGGATGGAACAGGAAAGATCAATCCTGAAGGTATCGCTTTTTATAATCGTCTGATTGATACTCTGCTGGAACACGGCATCACACCCTTTGTAACATTGTACCATTGGGATCTGCCGCAAAACTGCAAATACGGCTGGCTGAACAGAGAAACGGCAAAGGCTTTCGGTGAATACGCAAAAATCTGTTTTGATGCTTTCGGCGACAGAGTTCATAATTGGATGACGTTGAACGAATCCTGGTGTTCCGCCGTTCTCGGATACGGACTGGATGTATTTGCTCCAGGAATTCAGGATTCTCATCTGCCGTATATTGCCGCGCACAATCTTCTTCTTGCCCACGGTTTTGCCGTTCAGAAATTCCGCGCAGGCGGATACCCGGGAGAAATCGGTATTGCCAACAACTGCGACTGGCGCGAACCGTTGACTTGCGATCCGCAGGATCTGGAAGCCTCTGAACGCGCACTGCAATTTTTCTACGGCTGGTACACCGATCCGCTTTTTACGGGTGAATATCCTGAGTTGATGCGTTCCCGTCTGGGAAAACGTCTCCCTGAATTTTCCGCAGATGAGAAAAAAATGTTGATCGGCAGTACCGATTTTCTCGGACTCAATCACTATACTTCATCTTATGCATCGGGATATCCGCCGCAGAATGCAGGCAGTGAAGTTGTCGGTAACGGCGGACTTTCTGACGATCAGGACGTATATCTGATTCCCATCCCCGGTGCGGAGAAAACGGATATGAACTGGGCAATCGTGCCGTGGGGACTGCGGAAACTGTTGAACTGGATCGCCAAACGCTATAAGAATACGCCGATCTATATTACTGAAAACGGCTGTGCCGCCCCTGAACCGGATGAAGAATCTGCAAAAAATGATATCATGCGGCAGAAATATCTCCGGGATTATATTGCCGAAGCCATGAAAGCAAAGAATGAAGATAAAGTCGATCTGCGCGGTTATTTCTGCTGGACTCTGATGGATAACTTTGAATGGACCAGCGGCTATATGCGCCATTTCGGATTGGTCCGCTGTACGCCGGAAAAGTTGGATAGAATCCCCAAGGGTTCTTATTACACATATAAAAACATCATTAAAAACAACGGATAAATAACGATGGACGAAAACTCTTCCGCAAGACCGGTTCTCTGCAAACCCGTTCCCGGCGGTATGACAGAGCAGGAAAAAGCCGAAGCCGGACTTCTCTATAATCCCAACACCACAACAGAAATGGCGGATTTCCGTTTCAAAATCCAGGACGCCATTTATGAATACAATCAGTTCCGTCCCTCTCAGGTGCAGGAACGGCGCGACTTTCTTGCAAAAATTTTCGGTAAAATCGGTAAAAACTGCAACATTCTTCCCCCGTTCAAATGCGATTACGGATTCCGTATCGAGGTGGGAGAAAACTTCTTCGCCAATTACAATTTTATCGTTCTGGACGGCAATTACTGCCGTTTCGGAGACAACGTCTGGATCGCGCCCAATGTGTCTATTCTGGCGGCAGGTCATCCGCTGGATATGCAGGACCGGATCGACGGTTGGGAGTATGCCTTCCCCGTTAACGTCGGCAACAACGTCTGGATCGGCGGCTCTTCCACCATCCTCGGCGGCGTGACCATCGGAGACAATGCCGTTATTGCAGCTGGTTCCGTCGTCATCCGTGATGTCCCGGCAGATACCCTCGTCGCCGGAAATCCCGCGCGCGTCATCCGCAAAATCACCGCAGAAGACCGCCAAAAATATCAGTGGGCGGAACAGGATAAAAAATAACATAAAACAATTTTTTTTGCATACTGTACTATGAAAAAATCAAGTATTATTGCTGTTGCCTCTCTGCTGCTTACGGCGGCAATCTGGGGATTGTCCTACTCTGCACAGGCGGAGGCTATGAAAACCATGCAGCCTTATTTCTTTGTATTCTGGCGGTATCTGCTCGGCGGACTCATTCTGTTGCCGGTCATTCTTTTCAACCAGAAGAAGCCGGATAAAAAACTCTTTACCGGCGGCATTGCCTGCGGCGTGTGTCTGGCAGGAGGTGAGATTCTGCAACAGGTCGGTTTGCTCTATACCAGCGCCGGAAAGGCCGGATTTCTGACGGCGCTGTATGTAATTATGATTCCCCTGATCGGTATTTTTGCAGGGAAAAAATCCAATCTGAAAATCTGGAGTGCCGCCGTCATCTCTGCGGCAGGCTCCTGGCTGCTCTGCAGTGACAGTTCTTTCCGCAGTTTCGGCAATACCGGAGATATTCTCATGCTGTTGTGTGCCTTGTTTTTTGCCTTTCAGTTTATTGCCATTGCCAAGTTTGCGCCGCAAAGTGATGCTCTTCAGCTTTCGGCAGTTCAGTTTTTTACGGTGACAGTCATTTCAGGCATTGCCGCACTGATTGCCGGAGAAACGCCCTCTTTAAACAGCATTACCGCAACCGTTAAACCATTGCTTTATTGCGGTGTGATTGCCATCGGCTTTGCCTGTACGGTTCAAATTGCGGCACAGAAATATGTGCTTCCTGCAACGGCATCCATCATTTTAAGCACTGCCTCAGTCTTTGCGGTTTTCTGGGGATGGCTGTTGCTGAATGAACGCTATTCACCGCAAAACCTGTTCGGGTGCGCCCTCATTTTTTCTGCTGTTATTCTGGTTCAGCTTCCCTCTTTCAACAGAAAAAAATAAAATTTTCCGTCTTTTGTTCAACAGGGCTGTTGCAAAATCAATATTTGCAGCAGCCCTTGCTTTTTTACAGACGGATACGGACCCAATGACAGAAATCTTTTGCTGTTTAAGAAAAAATAGATAACAAATAGATAACTTTTTGTATTGTATTTTCCTTCAGATAAACATCTTGCATCTTTTTAACATTTCTTGTATTGTATAGAAGTTGTTTTTCGTTTATTATATATAATATAAGAGTTGTGCGGGGAAATACCTATGACAAAAAAGATGCCACTTCACGGACAGAAAAGCCGTTTTATCGCAGCGGAATTGCGTAATAAAATCCGCAGGGGAAAACTTCTGCCGGGGACGCCGGTCATGTCAGCACCGGAGATTGCAAAAAAGTACGGTGTCTGTCTGATGACGGCGCACCGGGCATTGGATATTCTTGAAGAAGAATCCCTGATCGTCCGTATCAAAGGCAGCGGCAGTTTTGTCAATAAAAACATTTTCGGCGGCAGAAAACTGATTTTCGGAATCGGAGATTCTTTCTGTCCGCAGGATGACACAGTCATCCGCAAAACATTACTGAACAGTTTTCCTGAAAGCGCATTGAAAGCCTTGAAAAAGGCAAACTGCAGTTACCGTATTCTGCATTTTTCCTCTTTTGTGGAGCAGGATAAGGAGATGTTTGCGGATTTGGACGGTTTGCTGCTTGCGCCGGGATTTCTTGAAGATAAAACCAAAGATTTCATCAGCAGTCTGAATATTCCCGTCGTCCTTTACCGGGCTGAACTGGAACTGCCGTATCCGTTTCCCCAGGTTATCCCCGACCACTCTGTTGCCATGGATAAACTTTTTGCTCTTGCGGCAAAGGAACAAATCCCGGGGATTGTGGTATTTCATCCGTCGCACGATAATGGAACTGCCCGTTTTGAAGCGTTTGTTACCGCGGCAAAAAAGGCCGGATTTTCCGGAGAAAATATCACTGCCATCGCTCTTGACAGTGTTTCTGAAGCAAGAAACGCCGCCCTTGAAACAGCAGGTATCATCCGTGGAAAACTGCTGTTTTCGTGCAGTGATTTTTTTACCGCAGACATGATTTCAGCCTGGGCTGAACAGGATTTGATTTGCGGTGAAGACTATCTGTTTGCAAGTTACGATAATCTGCTGGCAATTCTGCCGGAACCTCTTCTGCCGCTTGGGATAACTTCTATTGATTATTCGCGTTCAGGTGCAGCGGCAATGGCGGTCAGACTGTTGATACAATCTGCGGTCAACCGTGAAAAACAATTTTATCAGACGGTCAAATTCCCGACCCGCCTGTCAATCAGAGAAAGTGCATTTTTACAATATAAATATACGGAGAATTTACAGTGAAATATCAAACGCCCTCTTTTATTGAGAAAAAAGGTGTTGTTTTAAGCAAAGACGATGTGCCGTATGACAGCGCACTGGTCTTCAACGCCGGTGTCAACCGCTATCAGAATGGTTATGTCATGCTTTTCAGAAATGATTACGGTTTCTGCAGGAAAGACTTTGACGATTTTTATGCCGGAATATCAGACAACACAACACCTAAAACCAATATCGGTGCGGCATACAGCAAAGACGGTATCAGCTGGAAAGTTGAGAATGAACACGTTTTTGAACTGGCTGACGACACAATCTCCCGCGCCTATGATCCACGGATGACACAACTTGAAGATGGTTCTTTCGGCGTCTGTTTTGCCATTGATTCCCGGGTGGGTGTCCGGGGCGGTATTGCTGTAACGACGGATATGAAAAATTTTGATATCAAGTCCATTTCAGTTCCCGACAACCGCAACATGGTTTTGTTTCCTGAAAAAATCAACGGACTTTATTACCGCCTGGAACGTCCGTTCATAACCGGCAGTCCCCGTTTTTCAGTCTGGATGTCAAGTTCTCCGGACCTGGTCCACTGGGGCAACAGCCGTATTGTGCTGGAGTCCCGGGATATCCCCTTTGCCAACAGCAAGATCGGACCTGCCGCACCGCCTGTCAAAACGCCGCAGGGCTGGCTGACACTTTTTCATGCGGTTGAAGAACAGGAAGAAAACTTTGACTCCTGGTGTAACCACTGGAAAAAGTGTTATTACGGCGGTATCATGTTGCTGGATTTGGAAGATCCGTCAAAAATCATTGCTCTGGCGGGACGTCCGCTGCTGGTTCCTGAAGAAGAATATGAACTTTCAGGTTTCCGCGGCGGCGTGATCTTTCCGGGCGGATTCATTGCCGAACCCGACGGAACGGCAAAAATTTACTACGGCGCAGCCGATACCGTTGAGTGTCTGGCGGTTGCGGAAATTAAAGATTTGATTGATTTCTGTTTTGAATACAATATTTTGGAGAAATGATATGAAAAAATACTTTTCCTTTTTGTTTTCAACACTGCTGTTTTGTCCGGTTCTTTCAGGCAAAAATCTGATAAAGGACTCCGATGTCAACGCCAAACCGCTGTCGCAAGAGTTCCGTATCTGCGAAGACAGACACCTCGGAACGCTGACGCAGTTTATTGAACCATCCACCTGGAACCGTTGTCTCAAACTGGAACTGAAAAAATACAATCAAGCAAAAAACGGCCGCCGAACCTATGCGCTGGGTGTGCTTATGGGTGGCGGAAAAAAGGCTCCCGGTTTTGCCGTCAAACCGGACTGCACCTATCATTTTTCAGTTGAAGTCAAAGGCAGGGGCACCCGGGCAATGTTCGGTGTCAGAGAATCCGGTAAAAACTACCGGAAAAAAACAAGAGCAAGTCTGCACGTCATTCAGCTCCAGAAGGACTGGACCGTTTATACCGGAACGTTCAAGCCCTCTGCCAAGGCGACCCATGCCGCACTTGAACTGCAGTTCTGGGGAAATGATTCCGTCCCTGCCAACTTTACGGAAAAGCCGGGAGATTACATTTTGATTGACAAAATCAAAATCAGAGAGGTCAAAAACAAACCCTCTCTCATGCAGAAGACTTCTGCAAAGGCAAAAATTGACACTTCCGCACAAAAAAGTGTCATCGTTTCAGGAAACGGCATAAAAAAAGCAGGTGTCATCTCTTCTTTCAAAGATATGGTCGAAGATAAACCCGCCCGCTATCCCTCTTCCGGAAAAGTTTATTTTCAAAACAACACCCTTTACTTTGATTTCAACTTTTCAGGAGGCGCGCCCCGTGCCAAATGCAAAACCAACGGCAATGGTGTCTGGGGAGATGATCTGGTAGAGATTTTTCTTGATGTCCGGCCGCTGGGCGGACGTTATCTGCACCTGGTCACAGCCGCCGGTTCCGGCCGCTGGATGGGCAACGGTTCCGGAGCAATCACGCCCGATTACAACTCTTGGAACGCAAAAGTAAAATGCCGTAAAGACGGCTGGAGCGTTCTTGTATCCATTCCTTTTAAAACTCTCGGCTGGAAAAAAGCTCCCGCCCCCGGTTCTCTGCTGCGTTTTAATATTGCGCGCGAACATCATGTGCTGGATTTCAGCAAGGGCATTGATTTCAAAAAGGGCAACCGCCTTGCCCGGCATTCTCTGAAAGACAACTCCTGTTTTGCGTATCCCAACGGTATGTTTTCTGACATTGCCAACTGGGGATATCTTTTCTTTGAAACTTTGAATCCTTATTTTGACAACGCTGTGAAAAAGTTGACTCCTGCGTTCAGAGAACAGGCAAAAAAGATCGACAGAACATCTCCCGGCAAAGCCGTAAGTCAACTGGAGCAAATCATTGAATTTGACCGCATCGCAAAACTTGCAAAAGAAAAATTCATTGTGACAGCTATTCCGCTTACTTCAGATCCAGCAATACCTTTTCTGCCGGATGAATTGAATGCGCCTGTCACAAAAATCCATCTCAAAGCGGCAATCAATGAACAGATTTCTGCCGCCTTTGCGCTCGGCAATATGACTGACCGCGTTGAAGAATATCAGGTCCGTCTGATCCGCGGCTGGGAAAAAACAGAAAAGTGGAACGAGTTTACCATGCCTCTGCCCGGACTGAAACAGAAAAACGGTACTGTTCTCGGGAAGAAAAACTTTACCCTGCGTCGGGGCGTCCCTTTCAGAGACAGCAACAGCGCCAATGCCGGAAGAAGATATGATATTCTGGATGAACTTACCGGTGTTTCCGCCGTTCCCGTTCCGCCCAAAGAAGCCAATATCGTTTTTCTGCAGTTTGACTGCCATGATCTGAAACCCGGCATCTACACAGGAAAACTTCTGGTGACTCCGCTGGGCGGCGGACGTTTTGCAAAACTGCGTCACCTTGCCCGCCGCGCCGGATATGAAATCAAAGACGATTCCAAACAACTGGATATCACTCTTGAAGTTCTGCCCTTTGCTCTGCGTGAACCCTCGACATTCCCCCTCTGCGGATTCCGTACAGCATATAACAGATATCAGCTTGAATTCATGAAAAAGTATGATTTTGCAATGTACATGATCACGCCCTGGTATTTCAATTGCACGTTCAATCCTGACGGCTCCATCAAAGAACGCAAGCCCAAAGAACACCTGATTCCGCACATCCGTTTTCTGGCGCAGAATGTGAAAAATACCGGAAAAGTCCCCCCGGTATTTGCCGGATACAGCTGCTATGACATCTGGCGCAGAATACACGTTAAAAAACAGTTTACTCCCGGTACACCCGAATACTGGAAAGCGTGGAGATCATGGATCCAATATATTGATGAAACCATGCGCGAGAACGGTGTGCCGCGCTCAAATTATACCGTTGAAGTCTTTGATGAACCCAGTCCCGCAAAGTTCCCGGTCTCTGAAGTCCTCAGAGCTTTTGCCGAGGCGAAAAAGGCTGTTCCGGGGATACATCTGACGGTCACCAACGGAGAACGGCACTATTATAAAGACCTCAATTCCCTGGTTGACAACTGGATTTTCGGACAGCACATCTTCGGAGAAAAAGATCAGATGGCAAAGACCGCCCATTTTGCCGCACAGAAAGGTAAAATTTCCGGTATGTATGCCTGCGGAACCAATATGCGCCATGAGTTGCGCAATAACCGTATACTCCCCTGGAAATCGGCATTTTCAGGCGGTGATTATGTCGGCTTGTATCAGTTCTTTGAACAGACCCCCGCCGCCGATTTCCGCCGCGCGCCCGAGGGCGGTGTGGCGTATGATACGGGATACGCGCTGGTTCCCTCCATCCGTCTGGAACTTTTGCGGACTGGTATGAACGATATCCGCTATCTCAAAGAACTTGAACTGCTTGCCAAAGGTACGGCAAAAGAAAAAGAAACTGCAAAATTTATCGCCAAAACAATGTATGAAGTTGCCGTCGTCTATCCCCATGACCCGGCACGCGCTCAGAAAGCAAGACAGGAAGTTATTCAACGTATTCTCAATATCACCAACAAATAACGGAGGAAAAAAATGAAAAACGCATTTGATCATGTCAGTAAAAAGTCCCGTTTCACTCTCATTGAACTGTTGGTTGTGATCGCCATCATCGCTATTCTTGCGGCAATGCTGATGCCGGCTTTACAGCAGGCGCGTGAACGCGGCAGGGCAGCCAACTGTATCAGCAATCTTAAACAAATCAGTCAGGCTGAAACAAATTACACGCTGGACTTCAATGATTTTTATCATGGCTGGGCCGTGAAAGTTATGAAGTTTGCCAATTATACGGTAAACAGCGCCGTGGGCTGGTCGTTCTTTCTGTGGGGCAACGGTTATCTGCCTGAACCGGGCAAACCTAACTCCGTCTTTTTCTGTTCTTCGCAGAGCAACATTCCCGATAATGAATATGCAAGTAAGGGCAAAGATTACAGCCACCACTACAAGAACAACAACTATTCCGCCAATCAGGAAATCATGTGGACTTATGCCGGAGGTCCGGATCAGACAAAAGTTTTTAAAACCAATCAGATCAAACTGCCTGCTAAAAAATTCGTATTCACAGACGGACTTCAGCGCAGAGACGGCAGCAAAAATATCGTTCCGGGAGTCTGCAGTCAGGCTTTTGATCAGGCAAAAGTCAGAACAACGATCAATACCTATGGCAGTTTCACAATACCGCACGGCGAGGGCTTCAATGCCTCTTATGCCGATGGACATGTCGGCTGGATCCTCTGGGCGCAGGCGATGAGCGACAAGAGAATCTCTCAGCCGCTTGAAGTTTATTGATAAAATTCAGAGAAAAAATGATGAAAAAACTATTTTCTGCCGCCGTTTTGTTTTCAGGCATAACTCTTTGCGCCGGAAATCTGATACTGGATCCCGAGTGCGACAAATTCCCCTCTCCCGAAGCGGGACTCATGGAGGGCGCAAAAACCGGAAAACTCTCTCAATTCATTGAAGACAGAACCTGGAACCGCTGTCTTAAAATGGAATTGCTCCGTTATGAGAACAATACGCCGGGACAACGCAAGGCAAGTCTTTCAATGCGTCTGGGCGGACGGGGAAAAGTTTACGGTTTTCCGGTCAAACCGGATACCGTTTACAATTTTTCATTTGAAGCAAAAGGAAACGCTCACCGGGTACTTTCAGGTTTTTATGAGTGGCAGCACGATAAGGATAATTCCTCCCGCGTCCGTTCAAAAAAAGCCAATTCCGTCAAAGTGTTCAGTCCCCGGCAGGAGTGGACCGTTTACAAAGGCACATTCAAGACCTCTTCAAAAGCGAAACGTGCGGCACTTTATCTGCAGTTCTGGGGAAAGGAATCCAGCCGGGATCTCCGTGAAAAACCGGGGGATTACATTCTCATTGACAAGATAAAGGTGGAAGAATCTGTTTTGCCTGTCATCGGCAGAAATACTGTTCGCTCTGTCAAAGCTGCGCCGCAGATTCCTGTGATCGTCGTTCCGGAAAAACGTCCTGCAAAAGCGCAGTTCAGCAATTTTCAGGACTATGCCATTCCGGCGCCCACGCGCGGCGCAAAAACTTCTGTGCAGATATATCACAACAAAAAAGAACTGAAATTTTTTATCCGCTGTCAAATCCCGCAGGGACACTTGTCTTTTGCAAAGTGCAGAATTCAAGGCAGCGATGCCATCTGGAACGATGATCTTGTTGAAGTTTTTATTTCTGATGCCGTTATCCCCGGGGCTTACCGTCAGTTTGTCGTCTCCTCCGGCGGCGGCAGATGGGCGGGCAACGGTACTCCTGTTCCGCCCAAAGATAATTACAACTGGAAAAGCCGCACGAAACTTACTGAAAAATTTTGCGATATTGAACTGGATATCCCCTTTGCTCTGCTGGGTATCAAAGGATCTCCGAAAGCCGGCACGGTTCTGTATTTTAATATCGGCAGACAGCGGCAGATCCCCGGAACATACCCCAAACCGGACTTCACAAAGGCCAACCGTCACCGGAATTTCCGCATGATCGACATATCTTCTGTCACCCGGCCCTACGGTATTGCCGGAAGTAATATCAACACCTGCGGTATTTTAGTTCTCAGCAATATGACGCCTGTGATTGAAAAGATAAGAAAAGAGACGGCATCTGAAAACGCAGATAAAACCATTGCCGCGTTGTGGAAAAAAGTGGATAAAAATGATCCGTCTGCGGCGTGGAGCATCTTGCAGACGATAAAACAGACAGTCCGTTTCAAGCGGCTTGCCCGACAGAATTTTCTGTTGAATCAAATCCCGCTGTCAAGCGATCCGCAAGTGCCGTTTTTTCCGCGCGAACTCGGGAAAGAACAAGCTGTTTTCAAAGTCCGTGCGGCGGTCAACGAATATGCGCCGATGGCTCTGGCTTTAGCGAATAACACAAAAGATTTTGAGGAGTACCGGGTGTTTTTAAGCTGCGGCTGGAGCAAAGATGACCCCGCCCATGAACGCCATGCCCGTATCATGGGGTTGCGGCGAAAAGACGGCAGGATTTTTCCTGCCTCAAAAATCACTCTGCGCCGGGGATTGCCGTACAAGGACTCCGAAACGCCCCACCGGGGGAGACGGCTGGATATCCTTGCCAAACTCAATGAAGCGGGGACAATTCCCGTCCAGCCTCAGCAGGCGGGACTGCTCTGGATAACCTTTGACTGCTCCGGTGTACAGCCGGGAATCTACCGGGGCTCGATCAACGTGATCCCTCTCAACGGTATCAATAAAAAAATCATCAGCACCAATGCCGGATTCCGTTATCAGGGGGATTCACGCGAATTTCCCGTTGAAATAGAGGTTCTGCCCATTACTCTGCCTGAAAAATCGCCTCTGCCCTTGAGTCCGGTCGTGCGTGTCATCCGCGACGATCAGGGGGATTTCATGAAACAGTATGACTGCTTTATGTATATGGTTACGCCGTGGTTTTTCACCTTTAAATACAACCCCGACGGCAGTATAAAAGAGTATTCTGTCAAAAGTCAACTGTATCCGCAGATAAAAAAGACCGTTTCCGCACTGAAAAAGAATCCGTTTGCCGCCGATCCCAAAATCCGTTTCGGACACAGTATGTATCAGGTGTGGAAAATGCATCTGGGCGGCAAAGTCTTCAAGTTTGATTCAAAAGAATACTGGAACGCCTGGCGCAATTACTGTATCGGCGTGGATAAAATCCTGCGGGAACAGGGATTTTCAAGAAAAGAATTTGTCTTTGAATTCTTTGATGAACCAAGTACAAAAGAATTTTCTGTCAGGGAACTTCTGACTGCACACAGAGAATGTAAAAAAGTTCTGCCTGAAACGGCAATTCAAATGGCATCGGGCATCTCCTTTATTGAACAGGATGAGGTTTTCAAGGAACTTACCAAACTGATTGACCTCTGGACTTTTTCATATTACCGCACGCAGATTCCCGGATACCGCAGAAAAATGAAATATTTTCATGCGCAAAAAGGCAAACATATGCAAATATACGCCTGCGGAACCAGTATGCGGCAGGACCTTTACCGTTATTACCGTCTGCTGCCCTGGAATGCGATGGAAGCGGGGGCGGATTCTGTCAGTCTCTACTGTCTGTTCCCGATGAACGCTTTGGGCAATGATATTTACCGTGTGCCTGCGGGCGATGCGGCGTATATGACAAGTGACGGTATTCTGCCTTCTGTCAGACTTGAAAATTTCCGTGCGGGATTGACGGATATCAAATATCTGAAACTCCTTGAAAGCATGGCAAAAGGCAATACACCGCTTGAAAAGAAAATCCGCAAATTTATCGCTGATTCGCTTAAAGATGTCTATATCGTGCAGCCCCACAACCCGTTGCGGGCAGACGAAGTCCGTCAGCAGGCGGTGAAATATATTCTTCAACTGCAGAAAAGGAAATAAACCATGCTCCCCTATCAGGATGTCCGGAAATCGCCGGAGGAAAGAACTTCAGATTTGCTCTCACGGATGACCGTTGAAGAAAAAATCGGTCAGCTTGTCAAAATGGATGGTTTCCGCAGTTACACCCGGCAGGGGGAGGATTTTATTTTTACAGAACGTTTTTCTGCCTTTTCAGAAAAATGGATGCCCGGAACCATGTCCGTACTCCTGCGGGCGGACTGGTGGACACAAATCAACTGGAATAACGGCATTCCGCCTGAAAAAATGCGAAAGGCTGTTCAGAAATTCCAGAAGTTTGTCTACGAAAACTCCCGTCTGCACATTCCGCTTTACATCATGGAAGAGGCCTCGCACGGCTTGATGGCTCTGGGCAGCACCGTTTTTCCGACAGGTATCGGTCTGGGCGCGATGTGGGACTGCGATATGATGAAAAAAATCGGTCACGTCGTCGGCAGGGAATGTGCCTCTGCGGGCGTACAGGCAACCCACGGTCCGGTTCTGGATGTCATCCGCGATATCCGCTGGTCGCGCTGTGAAGAAAACTATGCTGAAGACCCGGAGTTGACTGCGCTTTATGTGGAGTCTTATCTTGCCGGACTTCAGGCGGAAGGAATCGTTCCCACGCTGAAACACTTTTGCGGACACGGTTCTCCTGAGGGCGGACACAATCACGGTCCCGCCCATGCCGGACCGGTGGAACTTTTCAACTGTCAGCTGCGCCCGTTCCGCCGGGGTATCGCTTCCGGAGCAAGGTCTCTTATGAGTTCTTACAACGCCGTTGACGGTGAAGCGGTTTCAGGAAGTTTCTATTATCTGACAGAAGTTCTCCGTCATCAGATGAAGTTTGACGGATTTGTGGTCTCCGACCGTGGTGCCATTCCCCGTCTGGTCTATCAACGCATCTGCCGCACCCCTGCCGAAGCTGCCGCGATTGCTCTTAAAGCCGGTTGCGATGTTGACAACGGCGGCTGGGAAAATCAGGCAAAAAATCTGACTGAGGCTCTTGAACAGAATCTGATTTCAGAACATGATCTGGATGTTGCTGCCGGAAGAGTCCTCAAACTTAAATTTCAACTGGGACTCTTTGAAAATCCCTTTCCCGGCAGTGATCCTGTCAGCGTTCTGCATTCAGAAGCACACCGCAAAACCGCACTTGATGCCGCGCGCAAAACGCTGACGCTTTTGAAAAATGACGGAATCCTTCCCTTGCACAACATCAAACGCATTGCCGTTATCGGTCCCAATGCCGATAATGTGATGAATCAGCTGGGCGACTACACGGCGCCGCAGCTTGAGGGAACTGTCTCAACACCCCTTGCGGGAATTACGGAAATTGCCCGTACTGAGGATATTGAAGTCCTCTATGCCCGCGGCTGTTCCATCCGGAAAAATGACCGGAGCGGTTTTTCTGAAGCTCTGGAAAAGGCAGAACAAGCTGATGTGATTATATTTGTTCCCGGCGGCTCCAGCACCAAATACGGCAGCGGCACGACCCGTACAGCCACCGGCGCAGCCGTTGCAGAAATTCTTTCTCCCGAAGAATCTGAAAAAGAAAGCGGAGAGGGAACAGACCGCGCGACACTTGATTTTTCAGGTGTTCAAATGGAACTGTTTTCTCTTTTGTGCAAAACAGGCAAGCCGGTTGTTGCCGTCCCCATTCTGGGACGTCCTCTTATTATGACTGAAATACTGGAAAAAGCCGCTGCCGTTCTGCTTGCCTGGTATCCGGGAGAATCAGGCGGCACCGCCATTGCTGAAACGCTTTTCGGCAGGTATAATCCCGCCGGAAGATTGCCGGTATCTCTGCCCCGCTGCGAGGGACAACTGCCTTTGTATTACAATTCTCTTGAAGAGCGTCCTGATTATGTGGATTGCCCGGCATCTCCTTTGCTGCCTTTCGGATTCGGTTTGAGTTACTCTTCATTTGCTTATTCAAATCTTTTGTGGGATGGGAAAAAACTTTCAGTAGATGTAGCCAATACGGGAAGTGTTGACGGGGAGGAAGTCGTACAGTTTTATCTGACAGCCATGAATTCCCCGGTTCAGCGTCCGCACCTTGAACTTGCGGGATTTTGCCGTGTTTTCATTCCTGCAGGCAAATCCCGGCGCGTTGAATGTACGCCGTCTGTTGAAGCCACAGGATTTTATGACAGAAGCGGAAAATTCCATGCTCCGGCAGGGGAATTTATGTTCCACGCAGGCGGAAATTCATCAGATTTGATATCTGTTCCGGCACAACTTGCAGAGTGATTTTCTGCCCCGAAATCGCTCTGCGGCAAAAAAGTTAAAAAAAATTTTCTTTTCAACTTGCAAATACAGATTTACTGCTGTAAATTTTACCCTGTATCCAAAAACAGCACCGCAGCAGCGCATTTTTATTTCTCAGGGGGAACCAATGTTTGGAAAACACACAACAAATGATGAACAAAATTCAAAAACAGAAAATTCAAAACCTGTTCCGGTTGAAGTAAAAACATGTTGTTATGCCATGGCAAACAACACACCTGCTCCGGAAAATCCTGTTATAAAAAACACAGAAAACGAAAACAGCCTGCCCTCTGATGCAATCCCCTGCCCTGCGGAAAATCCGGCAGAAAAAAACATCGCAATCCAAGAAGAACAGCCCACTGACGACATTCAGTGTTCCGGAGAAAAAGCTGATGAGATTGAAAGTTTTTTCGAGGACAAAAATTCTGCTCCTGTCGCAGAACTGCCCCCTGCTGAAGACCCGTCTCCTGTCGTAATCCTGCCGGCAGAATTTGAACACCCCGGAGAGGATAAAAACACCGCAGAAAAAGAAGCAGCTGTTCCTCCGGATTTTCCTGACATGGAACAACTCCGGCAGATGATCAAAGAGGAGCTCAAGCAGCAGTTTGAAAGTTCCGCAGAACAGGTCGAAGCAGAATTCCGCAAGCTCCGCCGGGTTCTGGAGGATTCTGTGGACAAAGATAAGATGCTTGAAGAAAAAGATGAACTTTTTCAGAGAGTTTATGCAGAACTCAAAAAACATCAAACCGGTTTTGTCCGGGATATCAACATGCCTTTTATCAAAACCGCAATCAAGTGGTATGAACGCGCTTCCGCCATGCACCGGTATTATAACGAAAATGCCCCCTCCGGAAAACCCTGTCAGATGTATTCAAGTCTGCTCAAAGAATTCGGCAGTTTCGGAGATTATATCCTTGATCTGCTTGCCGAACACGATATTGAGGCAATTCTTCCGGCTGCGGGAGATAAATTCGATCCGGCTCTTCATGCCGCCCTTGAAACAAAAAGCTGTACAAATGCTGAACTGAATAATACCATCGCCGAGTGTTACTCTCCCGGTTTCCACTTCCTGACCGACGGCAAAATCATTCAGTTCGCTCAGGTATCAGTGTTTAAATTCATACAGGAGATTAAAGAATAATGGCAAAAGTATACGGTATTGATTTGGGGACAACATATTCCTGCATTGCAACGATCGACGCCTTCGGTCAGCCGGAGGTCCTCAGCAACTGCCTGGGCAACAGAACCACGCCATCGGTGGTTTATTTCAGTCCCGACGGTACATCTTATACAGTCGGAGACATCGCAAAAAACGGACAGGTTGTCGATTATCAGCACACAATCTCCTTCATCAAGAGAGAAATGGGAAAAGACTATCCCAAACCGACCAAATTTCCCCAGGGCTTGACTCCCACAGAAATCTCTGCCCGCATCCTGAGAAAACTGGTTGAAGATGCCAACAACGCAACCGACGGTCCGCCCAGTTATGACGTGGTCATCACCTGCCCCGCTTACTTCGGATCAACTGCCCGCGAACAAACAAAACAGGCTGGTTTAATCGCCGGACTCAACGTACTGAGAATCATCAACGAACCGACTGCCGCCGCAGTTGCTTACGGCGCGGTTCTGAACTCGGAGCAGGAAAAATACATTCTCGTCTATGACCTGGGCGGCGGCACTTTTGATATTTCTTTCATCCGTACAAAGCACAAAGAAATTGAAGTACTGCAAACCGGCGGAGATGCAAAGCTCGGCGGACATGACTGGGATCTTTGTCTGGCAAAAGATTTTTTGCTGAGATACAATACTGAACACAACACGGATCTTAAATTCCACAACAATCCCGCCCTGCTCAATTACATGATGCTTGAAGCGGAAAAAAACAAAATTATCCTCTCTGCAAAAAAATCCACAAAAGTCAATCTCGCCTGGGAAGGAAAAAGTATTCAGTTTGAGTACACCGCTGAAGAGTTCCGGAATTTGACAGAACATCTGGTAAAAAAAACACTGCGGATCACAAAGTCTCTGCTTCTTGCTCTGCAATCAGAAAATGGAATCACTCTGGACGACTCCGTTGAAGTTCTGCTGGTCGGCGGTTCATCCCGTATGCCTCAGATTTCAGAACACCTGAAAGAATTTTTCAGCGAATACGGCTGCAAAGTCCGTCTGCGCGATCCCAACGAATGTGTGGCAAAAGGTGCCGTTCTTGTCGCAGAAAGCGAATACATTGACAATTATGCACCGTCGGATTCTCCTGCAGTCTCCCTGTTGGACGTTACATCCAAAACCTACGGCACGGATGCTACGTTGAACGGCAGTTCAGAAATTTTTATTCACAATATCATTTTCAGCAACACAGCACTGCCCATTGAGGAAGAAAAGGTATTTTTAACGACCTCTGAAAACCAGAGCGTTGTCTCGATTGCAGTCTTTGAATCCGATTCTTCAAAAAAGGTTATTCCGATGTCCCAGGGAGTTCCCCTGGATACAGATCATTCTCTGCAGCTTCCGCCGGGACTGCCCAAAGGAACTCAGATCCAGGTCAAATTCTCCATCGGCAAAGAGGGTATTCTGAATGTTTCAGCAACTGCCGGAAACTCTCAAATCGAATTTCCGGTAAAACTCAAAGGTATCATGGACGAAAAAGAATTGCGTAAAGCAAAAAATGACCTTGGGAAAATGGAATCGGATTAAGGGAGATTTGAAATGATTTACGGAATTGATCTGGGCACAACAAATTCCTGTGTTGCTTATATCAACGATTTCGGAATAGCAGAAATTCTGCCCAATGCCATGGGCAGCAGAACAACGCCCTCCGTTGTTTACTTTGATCCGGACAACAAACATTACACGGTCGGAGAAATCGCAAAAAACGGTCTTGTCAATGATTATCAGCATACAGTAAGCTGTATCAAACGCAAGATGGGGAAAGATTACCAAAAACCGACGGAGTTCCCCTGGGGGTTGACTCCGACTGAAATTTCAGCCCGTATTCTCAAATGTCTGGTGACAGAAGCGAATGCCGCCAAAGACGGGGATCCATGCCTGGATGTGGTCATTACCTGTCCTGCTTATTTCGGAACTGTTGAACGCGAACAAATCAAACAGGCAGGCGAAATTGCCGGACTTAATGTCATCCGGATTATCAATGAACCGACGGCGGCGGCAATCGCCTATGGACAGAAAATCAATTCAGATAAAGACAAATATGTTCTCGTGTATGATCTGGGCGGCGGCACTTTTGACGTAACACTCATCCGTATCAGAGGCAAAAGTTTTAAAGTCATTGTCACCGGCGGAAAAGCTGAGCTCGGCGGCGCAGACTGGGATCGCTGTCTGGCAGACAAACTCCTGGAACAATTCAACAGCCGGACCAACAGCAGTTATTCCTTTGAAAACAATCCGGCTCTCCTGAATCATTTTCTGCTTCTGGCAGAAAATACCAAAAAAAATCTCTCCGGAAGAACCCGAATCAATGCAAATGCAGGCTGGGAAGGTAAATCGACACAAATTCCCGTCACCCGTGATGATTTTGACAGCTGGACAAGGCATCTGCTGGAAAAAACGATCCTTACCACCCGGACCCTGTTGTTTGAACAGGCTGCGGAAAAATCTTTTACCATGTCAGAAGATACGGATATTCTGCTTGTCGGCGGTTCGACCCGTATGCCGCAGGTTTCAAGGCGACTCAATGAAGAATTTGCCGGGTTCGGATGCAAAATTCTTCAGAGGGATCCCGATGAATGTGTCGCCAAAGGTGCCGCTCAGATCGGCGACATCATTGAAGAACAGGAAGATCCGGCAAGTTCCGGAAGCGGAACAACCTTTTACGATGTCACCTCAAAAACTTACGGAACTGATACAAGGAAGAAAAACGATTCCACGCCTTATGTTCACAATCTGATCTTTGCCAACACAACTCTGCCCGCCCGCGGCGAGTGTACATTCAAAACGACTGTACAGGGACAAAAGGCTGTATCGCTCAAAATTTTTGAATCAAATTCCGCAGACGTTATCATTCCTGAAAGTAAAGCATCTGTTATTGACGAAACGCACACTCTTCCGCTGCCGCCGAATCTGCCTCAGGGGACCACAATCACAGTGCGCTTTGAAATTGACAGACAGGGCGTTCTGCACATTGAGACCGCATCTGATTTCACAAATATCAACTTTGAAGTCAAGATAAAAGGCATTATGTCTGCAGATGACCTTGCGCAGGCAAAAGAGGACCTGGATGCGTCAAACCTGGTATGAGAATGTAAAAAAATGGGCATGAACACCCAATTATGCTGTATCTGTTACAAAACGCTGGATCCGTTGATGGCAACAACAATGACACTTGACGGAGAAGTATATCATTTCTGTTCCGGCAAGTGTCACAATGTCTGGCTCCGGAAAAATCAGCAGTTTTGTTTTGCCTGCGGCAAGACTGTTTTCGGATCACACAACCTCATCCAATACGGTGACGGCAGAGTCAGTTGTCAGGAGTGTTTTAACACGGCAGTCAATTCCGCAGAACATCTGCAGAAAAGATTGAGAAAAGCCAGAGCATTTTTTATCAGAAACTATCATTTCACACCGCCTTGCGGCGTTCAACCGGAGTTGTATGACCGTTTTGTATTCAAGACCAACTTCAAACTGCTCTCTGACGATATCCGCGGCGTTTACGGTTGGGCAAAATATGAAAATTATCTTTCATGCACCATCGGTGTTTTAAGAGGGTTGCCTGCCAATATTTTTGAACAGGTCCTGGTACATGAACTGGCTCATGATATGATGGCACATGTCTGGAAATTCTCTGACAATAAAATGCTTTCTGAAGGATTTGCTCAATATATTGCCTATCAATACAATCTGGAGGCAGGCGAAAAAGCACTCAATGACATTCTGCTGAGTTGTCCGGTCAACCATGATCCTGAAAATCCGGACCCTTATTATGACGGTTTGATCCGCATGCTTGAAGTTGCAGAAAAAGGCGGTTATGCCTCTGTGGAACAATATATCATAAAAAATATATAAATAAATTTTTCAGGACTTGCATTTTTTTAAAGCTTAAGTTATATTTCAAACAGAAAAGACGGCAAAAGGCTGTCGTAAAATATAAACAAGGGGGTATCAAATGAATATCACGTTGAAATTTGTTTTAAAATGCACCGCTTTGGCACTGTTCGCTCTGGGACTGTCGGGCTGTATCATTGAAGATCATCATCACGGACCGCGCCGTCCGGTGGTCGTTCACCACCCTGCGCCCCGCCGTCCTGTTGTGGTACATCGTCCCGCACCGCGTACAGTGGTCGTTCACAAACCTGCGCCGCGCCGCACAGTCGTCGTTCACAAACCCGCGCCGCGCCGTCCTGCGGCTGTTCATAAGCCCGCACCCCGTCCCGGAAAGCCGGGGCATCGCCGCTGAAAAAAAATCAACTCCGGAATTAACTCAAAACGTTATTCCGGAGTTTTTTTATCCTGATATACAGATTTTAAACAAATTCAAGCATTGTTTCCGCCGCAGGCAGCAGGTGAAGTAATGACAAACTCCACCTGAAGCACGCCTTTGAGTTTGCGGATGCCGTTGGCAAGATTTCTGATATCAGCGCCAATGCCCTTGACGGTGATCATTGTGCTGGAACAGTTATCTCCGACAGCAAAACGGGCCGTTCCCAGCACGTTGACAGCGGCGTTATCAAGAGAGGAAAGAAGTTTCGTTTCAATTCCTGAATGAGTCAAGTCACACAACACACTGAGAGTTCCGATAACTTCTCCGTTATGCGCGCACTTTCTTTTTGCCAGCTGCTTGCGGATCATATCGCGGATAAATTCCGAACGGTTGCTGTAATTATGTTCCGCAAGCAAAGTTTCCAAACCGGCAAAAAGTTCTTCCTCTATGGAAAAACTCATGCGGATAAGAGACGATTCTTTCTCTTTCATGCCTTAAAATTCCCAGCCGCAGTCACGGAGGAGTTTCTCAAAACGTCTGCCGTATTCAACATAGCTTTCATATTTGATTTTATCCAGAGAGGCACTGTCTTCTTTTGCCTCTTCGTGGAAAACAGCCGCAACGTGGGGTTCCATAGAGAAGCCGCCGTCGTAACCGTATTCACGGAGATCTTTCACAATCGCACGGACATCGCCGCTGCCATCGCCCGCCCAGCAGTATTTGCAGTCGGGACGCACACCATCTTCACGGGGCAGAGCCGTTCCGTCCTTGATGTGGACATAGGTGATGAATTCACGCACATTACGGTAAAACTCCCAGCTTGACTGCAGTCCGTAGGGCGCAAATCCGATACGGCGGTAGTTGAAAACCGGATTACCGGTATCGTAAATCAGCTTGAATGCGGGACTCTTGATGTTATCCAGCAGTTTCAAAGTGTGCTTATAAGAGAGTCCGCCGTAGTTCATGCAGTTTTCATGACCGTAAATAATACCGTTATCTTCGCAGATTTTGACCAGTTCACCGACTTTTGAAAAAATGATTTTTTCCAGAGCCGGACTGTCGGGCTGTTCATCATCGGGCGTGAGAAAACTCATGCCGCGGATGATTTTGATACCCATTTTTTGCATACGCGGAATCGCCGCAAGCAGTTCGGTTTTGCTCTTTTCAAAGTCCTCTTCGCTGCGGGGATGCTTCTGCCAGTTGGCAACTGTACTTCCGTAACAGTTGAAAGAAATTCCGGCGGCATCAAGCTGCGCACAGACATCTTCAAATTCGGCATCGGTCAGAGTTGCAAGATATTTTCCGCCGAGATTACGGGCTTCAATGAATTTCCACCCCAATTCCAAAGTCGCTTTGATCTGAACGTCAAGAGAAGCACCTGCTTCATCTGCAAATCCGGTAAGAAACATTTTCATATCTCCAAATATTGATTACATCGGTATATACCTTATCTATAATATATCATCACGGAAAAATTTTTCCATATCCCTCAAAAGAAAACCTGTTTTTTTTTAACTTTTCACTTGTAAAAAAACATTCAAGGCGTTATTTTTCAGCAACAAAAGCAAAGGGGATTTATCAATGAAAAAATTATGGGGTTCCGCCGCAATGATTGCGGCAACGGTTTTATGGGGATTGGCTTTTTCAGCCCAGAGCAGCGGCATGAAATTTGTGGAGCCGATGCTGTTTACGGCAATCCGTTCCGTGACCGGCGTGTTTGCGCTTGTCATTGTTATAGTTCTGCTTGATTTCATTCTGTTCAAAAAAGTTTCTCTGTGGGGAACAGCAAAGGATAAAGCTGCCCGAAAAGAGCTGTTCTCCGGCGGGTTCTGGTGCGGACTGGTCATTACCGCAGCAAGTATCTGTCAACAGACCGGATTAAAATACACCTCTGCCGGAAAGACCGGATTTCTGACCGCATTATATATTATCATCGTTCCGGTTCTGGGGATTTTTCTCAAACGCAAGACCAATCCCGTACTCTGGGCGGCGGTCGTCCTCGGACTTGCCGGATCATATCTTCTCTGCGGCGGTATCGGTGCAATCGGTAAAGGAGAAATTTTCGTTATCGTCTGCGCCCTTATTTATTCCATTCATATATTGGTGATCGACCGTTATGCGCCTGTCTGTGACTGTGTCCGCTTATCGTGTATTCAGTTTGCGGTGGCAAGCATTCTTGCCGCAGCAGCCTCTCGTGTTGCAGGAGAACCCTGGATATGGCAGAAAATTATTGAATCTGCTCCGTTCTGGCTTTTCTGCGGTATCGGCTCCAGTGCAATCGCCTTTACCTTGCAGATGGTATCTCAGAAGTATCTTCATCCAGTTGCGGCAACACTTCTGATGAGTCTGGAATCTGTCTTTGCTGTTCTGGGCGGCTGGCTGTTTCTCAATGAGAAACTCTCGCCCTCAGAACTTGCCGGATGTGCAATCATTTTTGCCGCCGTTCTGATTGCCCAGATACCCGTCAGAAAAAAACATCAGGATCAAATCACCACGGCAGAGGCATCGGAATCATGAAAATCAATGTATTTCCAAGAAGTTATTTCGCCGCACGCACCGGAACTCCGGAAGAAAAGGAGCTGCTCCGTACGCACCGGATCATTTCACTTAATTCCTCTTCCGGTTCCACGGCAATGCCTCCGTTTTCAAACCTGCACGAAAGCAATCTGCTCTGTCTGACGGTTGACGATATTGTGTGGACAATCCGCGGCATGGTTCTTTTTAACATGGAACACGCACAGAAAATCTGGAATTTCGTTGAAAACAATCAACTGCCGCTGATGATCCATTGCAACGCCGGAATTTCCCGTTCCGGTGCTGTCGGAGAAGTGCTGAACTGGTATTTCAACAGTCATATACAGCAGAATCCAGAGGATTTTCAAACGTTTTACAGCGTACACCCGCAGATTGTCCCCAATTCGCACATTAAAACAGTACTCTTCAGATATCTTGAGGAGAAATCCGGATTATCCGCCGGAACTTTACTGCGCCGCCTTGATGTTGAAAAAGAAAAATACAGGAGTATATAATTTATGCCTGAACGCAATCATGGTACAATTGAACTGGAATCTGCTTATTTCAATGGCGACATCATCATTACTGATCCCGGATATTTCGTCTCTGATATGGACGAATGGAAAAAATGCAGAAGCGGATATGAAATGGAAAATCTTGGTTTCAGTAATTTTCTGTGCCGGACAACGCTTTACGGAGACTGGTGCTGTGAAGTCTTTAAAAGTTCCGGCAGCAGACTCTGGTATCCGCAGGCTCCGGAAAAGAAACTCGGAGAATTTGCGGGAGATTCCGCACAGGTCGGTGTCTTTCTGCTCCGCGAAATCCTGCGCTACAATCCCAATTGGAATTATCATCTCGAAAAACCTTGGTGTGCCTGTTGGATCAAAAATTTTACGGGAACAGTGAAAATCGTTGTAAAACTTGATCCGGACGGAGACGAAAGCATGCATCTGATCGGTATCGGCACACAATCTTTCTTCACAAGAGAAACATATTGGAGTGAAGTTTTTCCGTACAAAAAAAAGTAACATCCCAGTTCCCATCTACCCCTATCAGAAACAGGGCGTTCTGAAAAAGGCAGTTGCCCGGCTGTGACCGGACAACTGCCTGAACGAACTTGTCGCAAGGAAATCAAGCTTACTGCTTATTCCAGATTGGTACCGACATCACCGCCGGTCTGTGCGTAACCGTTGGCACTCAGATATTTTTCCATCCGGTCATCTTCGATTTCGGCGACGTACAGAGCGTATTTCCGGCGTGCCTCATCGGTCAGAATCACGCTGGCCTGACCGGAACGGTTGTTTTCAGGGTAAATCAGGTCGGCGGGCGTGATGGCAGTGGTGACTGCAATGCCGCTCTGACCGTATTCGGGCTTACGGAAAAGATTGATACCCATTTCCACAAGACGGCTGCGGAGTTTCTGCACATCAAGTTTGCGGGCAGTAACGCCGTCTTTCAGCGACATGGCGGCGGCGGTGCCTGCGGCCTGTCCCATATTGAGACATTCAAGTACCAGCCGGATTCCGCTCTGTCCCATGAAGTCTGAAGAAACGTTTCTGCCGGCGACCAGCATGTTTTCAACCTTCTGCGTAACCAGTGCGCGGTAGGGAATTTCACGCCATTGGCCCGGATTGACATAGCATTTTTCCTCAGTTCCGTCAGCCTTCCTGCGAATGATGTGCTTGATGTGACCGGGTTCGGTGGGATGGTGCGCATCAAATGCGTGCATGGCGCGCGCCACGGCATCCTCGAAGCGGGCGCCGTTCACCAGGTCTTCGCCGGTGACTTTGTAATCGCACATAATTCTGCGGGACTCACGGACACCGAGCAAGGGAGCCGTATCAATCAGCCAGGCATTGGCAAAGCCGGGCAGGTTTTTCCGGCAGAAGTCAATCGTCCACTGGCACTGCTGACGCTGTTCAATCAGCTGACGGGTCAGGTCGAATCCGTCCGTACAGCGGCAGTTGCGGCTGTGGGCGTAGCAGATGTAAACTTCAGCGTGATTCGGATCACGACCGGGGACGCGAACCGTCCAGTTCACCCGTTTGTCAATCAGATAAGGATATCCTTTTTCGGCCATAACCTTGTCAATCGCCTCGCGCCAGGTGAGTTCAAAACTGCCGTGGGATCCGGCGTCCAGGGCTGGGAGATCGACGTTACCGACGTGCATGACCAGACTGCTTGCCTGATTGTAGCCGTCAAGTTCCGGACAGCCGCACTCGTAAGGAACTCCGGCAAAAACGGCAAGATCGCCGTCACCCGTTGCATCAACGGAGCGTTTCGCGCGGATCACCTGAAAGCCGCTTTTATTGAAAATAACCGCACCAGCTGCCGCACCGTCTTCAACAATCGCATCAACGATACTTGTGCCGTAAAGAATCTCAACGCCGCTTTTGAGAAGCATCTGTTCAAGGATGACTTTGGTTTTTTCCAGATCAATGAAACGCCCTTTGACCGCACCGCAGTTTTTCAGCGCGTGAAAGAGTTCAAAGCCGACGCCTTCAATGTAGCTGAAAGTCAAGGCAACATAGCCCATGGTGACCAGTCCGCCCAGGGCAGACTGCTGCTCCACCAGCAGAACTTTGGCGCCGTTGCGGGCGGCGCATATTGCAGCACCGAATCCGGCATAGCCGCCGCCTGCGACCAGCACATCAACGTTGCGGACAACGGGGATCTCTTTTGCTCCCCATGCGAATTTTTCCATTTCAGACATGTTCTTTTCTCCTTTGTGTTGCATGTTGTGTGGTAACATCAAAACGGGCAAGCGCCTGTTGCAGGAGCGCCCGCAATTTTTTTTCATTAAAACCGGACGCCGGAACGCTGATGCCGACGGCGACCGGCAGTCCGGATTTGCCGATTGTGCAGCCACAAGCAATAAAACACCGATTGCGCTGGAGTACAGTTGCAAACCCCTGCTCCCGGATTTTTTTCAATTCCTCCAGCAGCGTTGTCCGATCGCCGACCGCCCCCGCCCATTCCCGGACAGTGGGCAATCCGATTGAACAGATAATCCGGGTCCGGAGTTCCGGCGAAGCTTCTGCCAGCAGAACCCGTCCCGTAGCATTGCCGTAAAAACATTCTTCATCGGGCGCATTGGCAGTCAGGCGTGTGACCCGAAAGGATGTACATGAAAAGAGGCGCCGGTATTTTCCGTTGCGGACCGTAGCAATGGTGATATCCCCGCCGCAGGCAGTGTTGAGGTCAATGGCGATTGACTCCGCCGTTTTCCGGAACAACATATTTTCCTCACGCTGCGCTGCCAGTTCGCTGAACAGAGGACCGAGGTGGTATTCTCCGGCGTTATCCCGGAGCAGCAGACCGTTATTCACCATAGATTGCAGCTGTTGGCAGAGAGCGGATTTTTTGTATCCGGTCACCGCGCAGAGACTTTTCAGCGAGCAGTGTTTCTGCGCCGCCACCAGTTTCAGAACCTTCACGGTCTTGTCTATCACCTGTCCCATAACAACGACTTCTCCTTTCTTTGCAGGCTAATATATCATCGCCGGAAATCAATACAAACGGGGAATAGAGTTCAGAACATGAAAAAACGAAAAAATTTAATATAATTAAACACAAAAAATAAAAACAGCAAAAATCAGTATTTTTCCGGCTGCAGACTCCGGTATCCGCAGGCTCCTGAAAAGAAAATTCTGTCAGGGGCGGCATCTTTCTTATCAAGAGAATTGATTTTCAATAAAAATCGACTTGAAATCCAACAGCGTAAATGATACGTTATACCGGATAACAAAAATTACAAACCTTTTTTCAATTGAGACGTAAATGAGTGAACATAAACGCAAATTATTTTGTGAAATCTCTCCTCTCTGCTATGAAATATCTGTCTTGAAAGGCTGTTTAATGCGTTACTGGCAGGATTTTTCCGCAAAGGAGAGTTTCTGCAAAAAACGTTCAGGCGACCCCCTCCCCGCGGTGATTCAAAAACACAAATCCCTCATCCGGAGAAAACTGGGTGATGTGGACATGACTCTGCAGGAAAACAAAGCCGTCAATCTGGCATTGGCTGCTCCAGCCATTTCAGGAATTCTCATCCGTCCGGGAGAAACCTTTTCTCTCTGGCGTTTGGTCGGCAGGACATCGCCGCGCCGCGGTTTCAAAGAGGGACTGATGATCAAACGCGGAAAACCCGACAGGGGTATCGGCGGCGGCTTGTGTCAGTTGAGCAACCTGATCCACTGGATCATTCTGCACACGCCTCTTGAAATTACTGAACATCATCATCACGATAACGTTGATCTCTTTCCCGATTTCGGGCGTCAGGTACCGTTCGGTGTTGGAACCAGTATCAGCTACAATTATCTGGACTACCGTTTCAAAAACAATACACAGCAGACTTTTCAATTGTTCATTGATACCGATGACAGATATCTGAATGCCGAACTCAGAGCAGAAGTTTCTCTTTCCGTCAAATATCATATTGAGAGCCGCAACGAATATTTTTCACGCGAAAACGGCAGTATTTTCCGGAACAGTGAAATCTGGCGGCAATGCATAGACAAAATTTCCGGCAGCATAATTGAAGAAAATCTGCTCAAAACCAATCATGCCCGTGTGATGTATGATGAAAAATATATCACCGGAGAAATACGGGAAAAGTCCGGAACAGTCGTATCATAATAATATCCTTTTTAGGGAAAAGAAATAATTAAATCATAAAGTCTTAATTTATATATTGTTCCATCGAATGGCACAATTTTTTAACCGACTGCCGCACAAGTTGGTTCAGGTGAACCCCAATCTCTTTTTCGTTGATTTTTATCGCCCCAGAGATTGACTTTTCGTTTTTTTGCGTTACATTTCCCATAGCCTGTTTCCTTTTATGATTGTTTGTTTTGTGGTTATTATAATCAATCATAGAAACAGGCTCTTTTCAAGCCTTGTTTTTCAAAATGTGCGCAATCTACCGGACGTTATCGAAAATTCACCTAAAAAACTATATCAGTTGATATATATTTTTTCAACAAATACTGTTTCTGAATACATGAAAAAATAATTTTATTAAACTTGTATCCATCCGGCTGTTTGTAAATCAAAAAAATTTATACTATATTAAGGCCGTAAGGGTAAAAAATCTGTTTTCAGCGGAGAAGCTGAGCTGAAAGGTGTTCCAGATGGCAAAATTTTATTATAGAATGATTGCAGAAAAAATTTGTGCCGACATCAAGTCGGGAGAACTTGTTCCCGGAATGCCAATTCCCTCATCAAGGGAATTGGCTGAGAGATTTGAAGTCAGTCAGCTCACTGCGATCCATGCCTTGAAACATCTTGTTCAAAAAGGCATACTGCTGCACAAACCCGGAAAAAATTATTCAGTTGCCCGTAAAGAAGATACGCAAAAAAACGCCTGCCGCTTTCTGACTTTTCTTTTCAGATACATTTCCACCAAAGGTCCTGAATTTTATGGGAACAGGATCATTTCAGGTATCATGGATGAAATCGGTTTATCCTCTGTCGGAACCTATTTTTGTGCAAGTCCGGCGCATATCATCCGCTCGCAGACAACAGATTTTTCTGCCGTACTTGAAGAAGCTCTGATGCTGCCAAAACAGAATATCGGCTTTGTTGCCGATTATTTTATTCCGGATAAAATCATTGAAGAGATCATCTTCAAAACCCGCCTGCCCGTGGTCGTCATCGGCAGAAAAAGCCAGCTGTCCAATGTCCACTCGGTGGTATTAAATACACTCCCCGGTTACCATTTTCTTTACAAAACACTTAAACGTCTGGGATACGATGCCTTTATCTGCTGCGAAAACAATGAAATTCTGCGGGATGAGTGCCTGCAGCAGCAGATGTTTTTCCGGGAACTTGCCCAAACTGAAAAAACGGTGAGTATTCCGCAATTCAATGCCATCTCTCCGGTCAGACAGGGTGAACTTTTACGCCATGCGCTGAAACAGCTGTCCGGCAGAAGAACAGCCATTCTTTCTCCCAATGACTACTCCGCAAGAAAAATTCTGGAGTTCCTTGAAGAGGAAAACTTGAAAGTTCCGGAACAAATCGGCGTCACCGGCTTTTACGGAACACGCATTGCCACGGATTTTTCTCCGGCATTGTGCTGTCTTTCTGTTCTGCCGGAACAGCTGGGGAAAACAGCCGCCCGGCTGCTGCTTTCCAATGATACCCATTATCAAATCCATGAAATACCGATGGATTTTGTTTTTGGAGAAACTGTTTAGGATAATTTCAAAGGAGTTGCCACGTTGTTTATGAAAATTTCTTTTCAAGATCATCAATTTACTGTAACATCCCCCTCCGGAAACAGCCGAAGCTTTGACTTTCCGGCAGTGGCTGTTTCAATTTGCGGCAAACGGATTGAAGCCGGAACACCGGCGGGTCCCATCCGTCAAATGCCGGATGGTTCGTACCGGGCGGAATTTGTTGATGAGGGCTGCAAATTCACCGTAACCATCACGCCCGGAGACTCCAACTGTTTTTTCAAACAGGTCGAAGTTGTCTCCGAAAAAGATCTGCCGACGCCGGATTATCTGGAGGTGGATCATCAAAAACAGTTTGTTTCCGGTCTGAAGGAGTGCGGATACAAGTGTTCCGTCAGCAAAAACAAAAGCGAACAGAGCGATGAAGAGGGGCACGGCATCGTCCCCGGATGCGGTTATCCGCTGATGGGAACAGATTTTTTCACAGGCTTGGAGCATCCGGCAGCGTTCAATACAATCGTGTCACAGGATGACAACTCAACCGAGTGGCAGTTGAGGCATTTTCCCGTTTGGACGGAAAGAAAAATCACCGGAGTACGCGCTGTCACAGGTTTGAGCAATACCCCGAAAAAAGATTTCTTCGACTATTTGAGTACCATCCGTCTGCCGGTTTTGAAGTCCCCGCTGATCGCCTTCTGCACCTTCTGGAGCGACCCCTACGCAGGAAACATGGAGTACAAAGTTACAGAAGACAGTTACATCAGTCTGCTTGACGCTTTCAACAAACTTGATCTGCACCCGGATATCTTCACTCTGGATGCCGGATGGCAGGAGAGAAACAGCATTCTGCGTGCCAAAGAGTCCTACGGCAGCGAAAAAGCATTGATTTCTTTCGGAGAAAAGCTCAGAGCCTCCGGTATTGATTTATCCCTCTGGGTCTCTCCCAACGGAGCAATCGGCATTGCGCCTGATTATCTGCGTTCTCAGGGAATCGCCGTAGGTTCCGGTGTAAGCTCGCATTATTCCGGAGATAATTACGGCGTCATGCTGGATGAAAAACTGAAAAAAGAGTTGACTGACCGGGCATTGGAACTGGCTTCACCCCCCTATGAAGTCTGCCACTTCAAAGTGGATTGGGATAATGAATGTGCAACGTCTCCGGAGTTTGACAAAATATATCCCACAAGAGATCATGTGCGTGAAGCCGTCATCAATATCATGGCAGATATCAACCGCGCCCTGCGGGAAAAAAATCCCCAAACGATGACCCGGAACGGCCGCTGGCCCTCTCCCTGGCACCTGCCGCTGAGCAGTCACCTGTCTCTGCCCGACGGCGGAGATTGTGAATATGCGGATTTTCCGGCGCTCAATCAGCGGGACAGCTCCACCAATCACCGTGATCTGATGTACTGGTGTGTGTTTGTCAGAGATCATTCAATTTTTCCGCTTGATGTGCTGGATAATCACGAGTTTTCCCATTCGCTTCGCAATCCCTTTCAGGAATCTCCCGGAGTCTGGAGCAACACCTGTATCTGGGCGATCATGCGGGGAACCTCTTATCACCAGCTGACTCTGATGCCGGAATCTCTCGAGGACTGGCAGGTAAAGATCCTTAAACGGGTACTTCAAGTCCTGAGAACACATACCTCCCTGCTGATTACAGACCGTTCTTTTATGACAGGAGACAATCCGGTCCGGGGCGGTATTTACGGTTTCAACCATCCGGGAAAAGACGGCAATACGCTGATTGGTCTGCGGAACAGTTCTCCTTTGCCGCAAGAACATAAACTTGCTGAAGATCACGCCTTTTACATTCAGCTGTATCCCTGCTGTCAAAAGTTCCGTGCCGGAGAAAAAATCGTTTTTGCCCCTCATGAAGTCAAAGTGTTGTACAGTTGTGCCAGTATTCCGGAAAAAGAACTGCCTTACCCCTGTCAGCTGATGCCGATCGAGGATAACAGTTATGCGTGTTATCTGCCCGCTTCAGCCAGAACAGATGTAAAGGTGATCCATCAGATCCCGGAACTGAAGATCATACATCAGAAAGAACAGCATGAAGAAGACCGCTCCGTCTTTTCTTTCGGACTTCAGGTTCCCTGGCGCATGCGGGACTTCAAACTGCTGTTTAAAATCACCGGAAAAAATCAGGAAAAAATCAAGCCCTTGCTTTTCACCTCGCGCTTTGCCTCCTGCAATGCCAGTTCCTACGCTGTGCCGGTTGCGGAGATCCCCTACGGCAAGCCCGGCTGCGGAGAAGCCAAAAATCCGGATGCTTTCCCCGTCCGTGATGCCCGTTACTTTGCCGCCGATCTGCCGCAGGGCGGAGAGGTTTTCTGCAAACTTGTCACAGAGGGCGCCGCAATAAACGCTGAAGATATGGAACTTTGGGTTTCAGGATACGAGGCTCCTGCACGTTCCCCTGAAGAAACACCGGTCAAATTTGAAAATGCGTGGTGCCTGCCGCTGCCGCATCCCGATGGTTTCCCGAGAAATATCCGTATATGGTAAAAATATATAACAGGAGAAAAAACATGAAAAAAAGTTGTTGTACGGTTTTCAAAAGTTCGCTGATCCTGCCTGCCTTACTGCTGCTTTTGAGCAGCCATGCCGCCTGGCAGGTCCATCCGCAGGCAAAGATCCATCAGCGACCGGCATCCAAATCACGGATGCTGTGGAACAAAGATCAGAAAGTTGCCGACCATGCGGTCAGTTATTTCAGATATGAATTCAATGTGCCGGAGCCTGTCAAAAACGGTATTTTCAGAGTTTACTTTGATGATACGGGCGAAGCTTTTCTGAACGGCAAAAAACTTCATCCAAGAAAAATTCCCTCTCAGCTCAAACCGGGAAAAAATCTTCTTGCTTTCAAAAATGTCAATACTTACGCCTATGCCGGAATGATCTTTTACGGCGAGATGACCCTTGTATCAGGCAAAAAGTTTTATCTGCACAGTGTGCCTGACATCAAATCTTCTGCTTCTGCCGCACCGGGCTGGGAAAAACCCGGATTTGATGATTCAAAGTGGAAAAGTTCTCTGGATCAGGGAGATGTGTTATCCATGCCGTGGGCGCGTCATCACAAAATGGTGCAGCTCTTTGCCTCTCCGGAAGAATCCGCCCGTATTGCTCAAGAGCTGAAGTCCAGTACGGAACTTACTCCTGAAGTCCTGAAAACTCCTCCGCCGCAGGCAAAGATCGTTTATCAGGGTAATCAGCCTAAAATTTCCATCGGCGGCAAAATTTATGATCCTGTTTTTGCCCTGGTCGAGGGCGATGACGAATACAACCGCTCTTTTGTGGCAAGAATTGCTGAAACAGGTGTAAAACTCTTTCATGTCTACCATTCGGATGAACACGCTTATCTGGGTAAGGCTAAAGGCTTTGACTTTGAAAATCTGGATACGAAGATCCGGAGAATGCTGCATCTGGTCCCTGATGGACAGCTTGAACTCAATATTATTTTCGGCAGATCCAGCCGCTGGTGCAAAGAGAATCCCGGGGAGATCATTCAGTTCGCCACCGGTCCTGTGGAAACCCGGGGCAAGCTGCGGGAAGAACGCACCGGCAGACCGGAACGTCCCTCTCCCGCCTCGGAGAAATACCGTGAGTATGTGCGTGAAAGTCTCCACGCTCTCTGCGAATACATCAAAAACAAACCGTGGAGCAACAGGATCTTCTCGGTCAGATTGAGTTTCGGCGTTTACACCGAATGGCATTATTACGGTTATCACCAGGGGCCGGATTCCTCTGAAGTCATGGCAAAAAAATTCCGTATCTGGCTGAAAAACAAATACAAAAATGTTTCCGCACTCCGTCAGGCGTGGAACGACGACAAAGTTTCTTTTGAAACAGCCGCAGCGCCGTCATGGAAAGAACGCAATGCCCCCGGTTTCATCCTTGATCCGTCAAAAAGCAGAAAATCCATTGATTTTTACACATGCCTTGCGGAAGTCAATGCCGATCTTCTGCTGGGCATGGCAAAACAGGTCAAAAAGGAACTTCCCGGCAGACTGTGCGGCGCCTACTACGGCTACGTTTTTGCGCCCCAGCCGCCGGAGGGCGCCAATGTGCTGCTTGATAAAGTCATAGGTTCCCCCCTGATCGATTTTGCAAGCGACCCTGCGACCTACACGCCGGAAGTCCGCCGTGCCGGAGGCAGTTTCACCCACCGGGCAGTACCCTCCACCCACCGCAGATACGGAAAACTTTCCATTATTGAAGACGATACCCGTTACCATCATCTTCTGCAGTATTACGGTCCCAGCGAAAAGAAATATGCCGCTCAAACGGCAGTGGAGTCCCGCATGGTGACCCGGCGTAATTTCTGCAACATGCTTTTCAATGGCAGCGGACTGCAGATTAATGACGCATCTTCCCAGATCGGACGCAGACCGCACACCTTTGACCATCCGGAAGTGCTGGCAAGCATAAAAGAATCCCTTGCCGTCCTGAAAAAAGCCGGAACTCCGGCGCGTTATTCCGGCAACGCCTGCGCTCTTGTCATCGATTACAGAGAGCGTTTCCGCCGCAGCGGCAGAACCGGAGAGAGCGGCAGACAGAACTACTGGACCTATGAAGTTCTGCAATCTATCTACCGTTCAGGCATCCCCTTTGACAGCATGACTTTACAGGATTTTCTCGCATCCGGACAGAAATATTCTCATGTGATATTTTTAAATATCTTTTCTCCTGACAGGAATGAGCGCAAAGCCATTTTGCAAAAAGTCCGTACTCCCGGCGTTACAGCGATCTGGCTCACGGCTCCGGGCAGTGTGACGGAAAAAGGCTTTTCCGATTCAGCAATGTCGGAACTGACCGGCATCAGACTCGTCGGTTCCGGTGTATCGCCCAAAGTCCGCTGTCTGGAAAAGAATGTGAAAAAACTGCCTTCCGGAGCAGTCTGCAAAACTTTGTCCGACAAGTCAAAGTCTGTCTTTGTGCCGGTTGTGCCGAATACCGGAGCTCAATGGAACGCTCTGCTCAAAGCTGTCGGCGTACACGCTTATACGAAACCTGGCAGCTATTTGAGAAGACATGGAAATCTCTTGATGTTCCATACCGGAACAAAAGGCGCTCACACGCTGACATTGCCTGAAAAATCCGGTACTCTCACGGAACTTTTCAGCGGCAGAAAATACAATGCGCCTGTTATTAAACTCGCCGCAGATGATGCACAGACCTGGTTGTTCAAATTGCAGTAATTTTCAGCTATAAAGGAGATCGTAAAAATGACAGAATTCCACGCTCAGAACCTTTTGACCGTAAAAAACAACACCACCTTGCGCACAGCATTCACGCTGATTGAACTGCTGGTTGTGATTGCAATCATTGCTATTTTGGCGGCGATGCTTATGCCTGCGCTCCAGAGGGCGCGTTCAACTGCCCGGGATAAATCCTGTACCAGCAATCTGCGTCAGCTGACACAGCTTTATATCCAGTACGCCGGCGACAATGACGGCTGGGTTCTGCCTGCATCTGTTCGGGACAATCCCTCCAGTATCGCTTCAGCGTGGGCATGGCCTGGAGTGCTGGCGGTTCAAATCTACGGTATTCCCGAGGGGAAAGGGTCTATCGGACTTTATTCATTCAACACGAAACAGAAATTAAAAGTTTTTGAATGTCCTTCAGAATCGACGCCGCTGGGGGATAAGAGTGAATCGCGCTTCATGTTCGGACACTATGAAGTGAACCGTCTGCTTGCGGGATTCCCGTCCAACACCACGACCAATCCGATGCACAAGGAATCTCAGATCACTCAGGCAACCGCCTGTGCGGTGCTTATGGACTCCGGTCACAAGCAGGCGCAGGGAACCGCCGCGCTGAACAACTCCAGCGGAGACTGCATGGCACTGCGCCACGGCGGAGCAAGCAGTCCGACGACCGACAATGCCGAAAACAAATATTACCACATGGGACCTGCCATCAACTTTTCCTTTTACGATGGACATGTAAAAACTATGCGGCGTGAAGAATTCATGGTCGGCGGAACCATCAAGAGAAAAATTCTCTGCGACGGCTACAAAAACGACTTTGTCTATTAAACAATCCGATTCGCGGAAATAAAAAACAGCGGTAGTGTCCGAAGTTTTGCGCACATTTTAGATTGATTATCCCACGTGCTTTAGGCGCAACCGTAACAAAACGACCGTCCAAGAAGCTCCGGAGGAGCAGGTCGTTTTGTGTAGGCGGAGCCTGTTACCTCCATTAAATTACACCATATTCGTAAATTTTGCAAGTGCAAAGATACTGACTTCCCCATTTTGTTGTGGAAATATGCCTTAATCTTGCTCCAACTAACATCATCGCAGAATAACCATCCGGGAAACTGCCAACACCCCTTGTTCGTCGCCGGATCTCTTTCATGATTCGTTCCAAACCATTGTTTGTTCTGATTTTCACCCAACAAAAATGGTGCCATTCTATGGAACAGTATATAAATCAAGCCTTTATGATTTAATTATTCCGTCCACCTCCTATGAATCGGGGGCGGAACGGAAAAAAAGACGTGCGGTTGTTTTTGCGTCCGGGAAAACCGAAAAAAGCGTATAATTTAATTATAAATTCTTTATGGATAGTTTTTTATGTGGAATGGCACAATTTTCTATCACAGCTTCTGATATTTGATAAATTTAACCGGATAGATATTTGAAATTCAACCGAACAAAAGTTGAAAATTCAACCGAACAAAAGTTGAAAATTCAACCGAATGAAATTTGAAAATATTACCGATTGATGTATATTATACTCAGAAAGGAGCAAGGTATTATGAAACGGAAAGATTACAAACCACGGTTGATAGATAAACGACTTGATGATTTTTTGACAGCCGCCGGTGCTGTTGTTGTAGAAGGTCCCAAATGGTGCGGAAAAACCTGGACATCCTCTCAACACAGTAACAGCGAATTTTTGATTGGAAGTGCCGAAGGTAATTTCCAGAACAAGCGTTTGGCAGAACTTGCTCCTGAAACGGTTTTAGCAGGAGTTACCCCAAGAATGCTTGATGAATGGCAGGAAGTTCCCTTGCTTTGGGATGCCGTCAGATCTGAAGTTGACAAACGCAATGCCAAAGGACAATTTATTCTTACCGGTTCAGCAACACCCAACCGTAAGGGTATTCTGCATAGCGGTGCCGGACGGATCGCCAGACTGCGTATGCGTCCGATGACGCTTTTTGAATCAGGAGACTCTTCCGGAAAAGTATCATTGTCTGAACTTTGCGAAGGCAAGTTTACCCCTTGCATGAATGGTGAAGTTACTCTCCTGCACTTGGCTGAATTGATTGTTCGCGGGGGATGGCCGGGCAACTTGAGTGTTCCGGTAAAAAACGCCTCCATTATTGCACAGGAATATATAACAGCTCTTCTGGAAAATGATATTTACCGACTTGATGAAGTAAAACGCGATGTCCGGAAGATGCACTTGCTGCTGAAATCATTAGCCCGCAACGAAAGTACCATAGCAAGTGTGGCTGTTTTGCGGAAAGACATCAGCGGCGTAGATGGGGAAAATATTGATGAAGATACAATCCATGCCTATCTCGATGTATTTCGCAGGATGTTTCTTTTGGATAATCAGTTGCCTTTTGCCCCTGCAACACGTTCATCAATCCGGATCAAGCAAGCTGAAAAGCGGCATTTGGCAGATCCGTCTCTTGCCTGTGCATTACTCAAAATGACTCCGCAGGG
>SUVX01000024.1 GCA_015061725.1 Lentisphaerota bacterium | reverse complement strand
TAAAGGGGGAGAGATTGGGGGACAGCGAAAACTTTCTTTTCACGAGAAAAGAAGGTTTTCGCTTTCCCCCAAACCCCCTTTCACTTTCAAAGAAAAGCGGGGTATTTTGTTGTTGGACGAAACCAGCCGTATTCTGCGGTGCCTGACTCCGTACCCTTCCGTACTCTTCCGTACTTTTCCGTACCAATGCGCCGCCCCAACAAACCGGCAGTCCGCAGAAGTTATGCAAAAATTTCATATTCAAAAGTTTTTGGCGGCAATATTGTGCAATTACGACGAATGTAAAATCTTCCTGTTCCCTGCTGCTGAAACCGTTGTTGTTAAAACTTTTTCTCATGATCGTTCTCCTTTCTTTAAAAGTTCACCATAAAAATCATTTACTGCTGCAAATGGATGGTGTATCTCCTGCCGGAAAAAAATCGCTTTCCAATACGGTAAGAGCCGGCAGTTCTTTGCCATCCAGCATATTATCCAGCAGCAGCTGGGTTACAACTTTTCCCAAATCCGGATGCAGACGCGGAATCCAGGATATTTTTACCGCCCGATTCTCAGAAATCGTCAGATCCTCTCTGCCGGTGATGCAGAACTCCAACTCTTTAAGCATGTTGCCGGAGTCATCATCGTGAAATGAATTCAGCAATTCAATAATATGCGCCTCACCGTCTGCAAAAATCACCGTATCCGGCGGCAGTTTCTTCAGAATACTTCTGAAAAAAGTGATCCGTTTGGCAGAGTAACAGAATGTCTGTGCATCTTTGGCAACCGGATAGTTGAATTCACGCAGTTCCAAACCGGCTTTTGCAGCTTCATCGCGAAAAATACTGTAATTGTTTCTGCCGCTTTCGCTTTGAGAAAAGAAAGCAAAACTTTTTTTTCCCTGCGCTTTGTAATATTCAAATGCCTTTGCAATCCCGTTGGAGTAATCCATCAGAACCACCGGCATTTCAGTATCGTACATCTCTGCAAAATGCTTTCTGTGAAATGTCTGAATCATTGACAGCATCACGCCGCCGAGCTCCGGAATTTTCTTTGCCATCTGTGCGTTGGCTGTAAAAAAAAGATTGATAAAATGCCGACTCTTGCAGAATTCAAACACGCTGTCATCCAACGGTTTATTCTCATCGTATATCAGCAAATCCGTGGCAACACCGTAACGCCTTGCATGCGCACTGATAACGCTGAGCTGCTCCATAAATCCTTCAGAAGCAAGAAAATCATCACGTTCTTTGCCTCTGCCGCAATTCATAATGACTGCCAGACTTCCCAAAGGTTGACGATGCGACTCCAGAACAAAATTACCGCTGCCGTGACGGGATTCAAGGAATCCTCTGCCCACCATATTCTGAATGGCGTTATGAATCGTTTTCTGACTGGTCCCGAAACGTTTTGCCAAAGCTCTTTCACTGGGCAAAGCTGTCCCGACCGGATACTTTCCGGCCTTGATTTCCCAAATCAGTTGACTCATGATCTTTCGGTAAAGCAGCATCAGAAATTCAAGCCTTTATTTTATCTCCGAATGGAAAAAGTGATTCCGGATGCTTCAATGCAAGTAGAGAGAGCATACACCACCCGTGATATCCCCAGCGATTCTGATCGCCGGGAACAGCATTTTTCAACATCCATTTATAAGCACGGTCCAATATTTCCCGCATCTGAGTATTTTCGGCAAGCAGATTTCCGGCAAACACCTGAAATCCGGCAACCATTCCCCAGGAATACGCGCCCATATTCTTCTGATCGATCACCGGTTTGGCAGAACCGGGCTGATAACCGAAACGGTCATGCGCCCAGAAACCCTCCGGGGTCTGATGGGTAACTGCCCACGGCAAAAGTTCATTTTCCATCTTATCGACGATCCGGGCTTTCAAGTCAGCATCTTTATCCAATGCCAGAACATAATAACCGCATGCCAGAGCATCAGAAGCATAACAGCGGTTGTGCAGTGGAGAACCATGATAATTGGAGTTCATATCCAGTTTGTCCAGCAGGTATTTCAAAAGAGCCTTGCCGCGGGTACGGTAAATCTCTTTATGGAAGACTGTCAGCATTGACGCATAGAAACAAATTCCTCTTGTTACAGCAGTATGGTAAGAACCTGCAGGTTCTTCGCCATCCATGAAGCCGACAGCAAAACCTTCTTCGCCCAGGTACCAGCGGCGGACATAACTTTCGTAACGCAAAACAGAATCAAGTATTTTGATATAAAGCGGATCATCCGGTTCAAGAATCATTGCAACATTAAGCAAAGCAAACCCCTGATCCAGGGTATCTGCACAAAACCAGGAGTTCGGAACATTTCCGGGGGCAGTAAACAAATACCCCATGTTGTATGCGGCAGAATCACCGTAAGTGCCTTGCATACGGATACTGAAATCCGTCCATGCCCGAACTGCGGTCAAATACTTTTTTTCACCAGTAAGACGGTACATCGAACAAAGAGCACGGATGTTGAACGAATGAATATAACCGGTTGCACATTCTTTCATAAAAACGTGCATCGCACCGCAATCATTCATTAAACCTGCATAAACATCTGCCATATCGGCACACAGTTTATCGTACTTATCCATAAGAACCTCCGTGAATATAATCCGCTGTTACACGATAAATATACAACAAACCATCAGGCGTGTAAAGAGCCTTGTCAAAAATATGACTCAAAACAAGGAATCACTTTTTTCATTTCTTCCAACATACGGGCGAAACCGTTAGCGAAAGCCAAGGGTGTTCATCGTGAGGAGGAATCTGAAAGAAGGCAATTCTTTCTTGAGGTGAAAGGCAATGTATGTGCAGAGAGCAGAAAATCACGCAAGTGAACTGCCTGGGTAAGGATGGGATAGAACCTGAAGTACCCCGGCAGTGCGGAACATACCTTTGCGGGCAACTGACTGGAAAGACGGTGCAGCTTTGTCTGCACACAAGTTACTGAACCGCCGTATGTCGAACGGCGCGTACGGTGGTGCGAGAGGACGGGACTTGCGAGGTTATTCCTCAAAAGTCCCTCCCGGTCAATTCTCTTACGAAATCTCATCCGAAGCATGCTGCCTGCGGAAGTCAGAGGGGGAACACCCTTTGCGGTTTTTGAAGGCATTTGAAAAGTGATATTGATCAGAAAAAGCAAGTGCAGCGGCGATTTCTTTGACGGAAAGTCCGGTATAAAGCAAATAGTTTTCAGCCTCCTGAATTTTGCTTTCCATAAGATATTCGTGGGGCGTGGTCTTGTAATAACGCCTGAAAGAACGGATCAGTGCACTTTCTGAGCAGCCGCATGATTCAGCATATTCCGTCAGAGAAAATCTTTCACCCAGTGAGGAATCCAACTGCTTGCGGAGGTGCTCTATTTTTTCCGGGACTGCCGATTTTTTCTTCTTGGTTATCAAGCGCGAAGCATCATCCAGAAAGGCATGAAATATCACCGAACTCTTGCCGCTGTTATCACGGGATTTTTTCAGATAAATCATCTCTCTGAAATACTTTTTCAACTCCGGACAATCCGGAATGAAATAAACTTCGTTCATGTGATAGGACTGAAGAAGAAAATCAACCATTTCACCGTAAATAACAAAATACATTTTACTCCAGGGATCGCTCTTTTCAGGCCAATATGCATGCGTACTGCCCGGAGTCAGAAAATAAACGCAATCACGGGGGATTTTATATTTTTTACCGTTGATTTCAAGATGCCCGGCTCCGGCAGTAACGTACTCCACCGTCAGCACCGGATAATTCTCACGCGAAAACTTCTGCGCTCCCGGCGTTACGATTTCCTGTGCAAAAAGCAACCGGCACGGAAATTTATTCAACCGTCTTTGTTTTTCGTTCCGAGTCAATTTTTTACATTACCTGTATTATTCTTATATTTAATTTATGCAGAAAATAATAAATTCTGCTTGATATAAAAGTTTTACTTATTACATTATACCTTGTAATACTTTTTTTCAACCTTTTTTGAGAGGAATTATCATGAAAAATTTAAAAATCGGTTTGATCGGCATCGGATTGCGCGGCAGGATCGGCAGACATCTGCATAAACCTGAAAACGGCACGGAGGTGATTGCCGGAGCTGATACCAATTTGAAAGCACACGAGGATATCAAGGAATTTGTTCCCGATATCGCCCTCTTCACCGATTACCGAGAAATGCTCAAAATTCCGGAACTTGATGCCGTTATTATCGCAACGCCCGATTATCTCCATGAAGAAATGGCAGTCGCCTCACTTGAAGCGGGAAAGGCCGTTTATCTTGAAAAACCCATGGCAATCACCCTTGAGGGATGTGACAGGATTCTTGAAACAGCCATGAGAACAGGCAGTAAACTTTTTGTCGGTCACAATATGCGCCATAAGCCGCTGATTCTTAAAATGAAATCAATTATTGACTCCGGCGTTATCGGTGAACTCCGGGCCGCCTGGTGCCGCCACTTTGTCGGTTACGGCGGAGATGCCTATTTTCGCGACTGGCACTCCGAACAGAAGTACAGCACCGGACTTCTTCTGCAAAAAGGTTCTCATGATATCGACGTCATGCACTGGCTCATGGGAAGTTACAGCAAAAGCGTTGTCGGAATGGGCATGCTCAGCGTTTACAACCGCTGTGAACGGCGTTCTCCTGATACTCCCGGCAATGCCTCATGGAACAACGCGCACTATCCGCCGCTTGAACAGACCGGATTTTCTCCTGTCATAGACGTTGAAGATCACAGTATGGTTATGATGCAGCTTGAAAACGGTGCCCAGATGTGTTATATGCAATGTCACTATACGCCCGACTCCGAGCGCAATTACACTTTTATCGGCACTAAAGGACGTATTGAAAATTACGGACACAACAACGGTCCCTGTGAAATCCACGTCTGGACTCAGCGCGGTCCCCGTGAAACGCCCGATATTGTCTATCATCTCAAAGCCGCTTCCGGATTCCACGGCGGTGCAGATTTGCCCACGCTTGCAAATTTTGTTGATTTTGTCCGTTTCGGAGCAAAAACCAATACATCTCCCATCGCCGCACGGCAATCCGTCGCCGTCGGTTATCTCGGACACAAATCCATGCGCACCGGCTGCAACCGTCAGGATATCCCTGAACTCCCCCCCGAAATGATTGCTTATTTCGAGAATAATCAACGCGCTGTTTCAAAGTGAAAATCCGGTGGCTTGAACCGCAACCGGGGCGCGGATCGGGGCGCAAGAGTTGCCGCAGGGTAATGCCGGCAACTTGATGGCTGCGGCGGTGTGCAGGCTGCGGAGGTGTGGCGCTGTATGGGAATCTTTGGGAATCTTTGGGAATCTTTGGGAATTTTTGAGAGGAATATGGGTGCGCCATTGTATACCCCGAGGGTTTGCGGGGCGCGGTGGGGTATGGCTTGGGCGAAGATTTACCGCAGGGCTAATGCTTTGCTTGCTTGATGGCTGCGGCGGTGTGCATGTTGCGGGGGCGTGACGCTTGCATAAGACTTATAAGACTTATAAGACTTATAAAATGATGATGGGGGCGTCACGATATACCCCGAGGGTTTGCGGTGCCGCAGTTTGGTTTGGCTCGGGCGATGATTTACCGTGGGGTAATGCAACGGTCAGATGTACCGCAGGGTAAAAACAGCAAAAAAATCCAGCGGCGAGACTCGAAGAGTCAGCCGCCGCGCCCACGGGTAAGTCTGTGAGGGATTTTTAAGGGACTCTTCCCTTAAACGGTCGGGCAACGCACCCGACCGCTACGCGGCTTTTTTTGCCAAGCTTTTTTTTCACCTGTGGAACTACCCACGGGCATTCCGGGGGAGTCCAGAGGGGGGCAGTCAGACCCCCTCTGGCGATTGCAGCAACGTCGCAATCGCTACACGGCTTTTTTTGCCAAGCTTTTTTTTACCTGGAATTACCGTTAGGTAAATCGGGGGATTCTTAAGGGGGCGGAGCCACCTTAAGCCGGGCAGCAACGTCGCAACCGCTACGCGGCTTTTTTTGCCAAGCTTTTTTTCACCTGTGGAACTACCCACGGGCATTCCGGGGGATTCTTAAGGGGGCGGAGCCACCTTAAGCCGGGCAGCAACGTCGCAATCGCTACACGGCTTTTTTTGCCAAGCTTTTTTTCACCTGGAATTACCGTTGGGTAAATCGGGGGATTCTTAAGGGGGCGGAGCCACCTTAAGCCGGGCAGCAACGTCGCCCGGCTACGTGGCTTTTTTTGCCAAGCTTTTTTTCACCTGGAAAAAAAGCGGAGTTTGTGGGAGAGGACGAAGGTGCCGATGTTGTCGCCGGCGACATTGCAGGCGGTTTCGAACATATCGAGGAGAGGATTGATACCGAGGGCGAGAGCGATGATGGTGGAAGTTTGGGAGGGAGAGAGATTAAAAGAATCGAGAACGAGGAAGAGGAGGAAAATGCTTCCGCCGGGGACGCCGCCTGCGCCGACGGAGGCGAAGACGACACAAAGGATCATAACAACCAGCTGCATGGGAGTAATGCTGAAACCGAATAAGTTTGAAGCAAGGACGGCGAAAACGGGGAGATGGATACAAACGCCGTCCATGTTGACGGTGGCGCCGAGGGAGAGGGTAAAGTTGGCAAGTTCACCTTTAACCTTGAGATCATTCTGAGCAGTTTTGAGGGAAACGGGGAGGGCTGCGGCGCTGGAACGGGTAACGAAAGCGGTGAGGATGGGTTCGCGTAACTTCCAGAGGATGGGATACGGGTTGACGCGGCAGATGAGGAAAGTGACGAGGGGATAACAGACAAGCAGCATGAGCAGGATGCCGCAGATGACGCAGAGGGCGACCTGGAAATAGGACTGAAATAAACCGACGCCGTAGACGGCGAAATTGCAGGTGGTGAGGGCGAAGATACCGATGGGAAAATAAGCCATGACCCAGTCGATCATTTTAAAAATAACTTTCTGGAAAGCTTCAAAGAGATCGAGCATATCGGTCATAATTTTTTGGGTATGCTCATCCTGAGAGGAATCAAGGACAATGCGTGCGGCGAGACCGAACATGATGGCAAAGACGATGACGGGGAGAAAATTTCCTTCAGCGAGGGCCTGAAAAGGATTGGTAAAGAGACCGAGAATAATTTTAACAAAAGCGTTTCCGCTGCCGGAGGCGCTGGACTTCATGGATTCAACCTGAACGGCAAGTTTTCCGGCAAGTTCGTTGGCGGAGGCAAGTTTCGGGTTGAAAAGCAAGGCGATGGCGGCGCCGAAGATGGCGGCATAGAGGGAAGTGAAAAAATACCATGCGCAGACACCGATCCCCATTTTACCGAAAGTTTTGGTAGGCAGACTTGCGGCGCCGTGGATGAGGGAGAAGAAGATGATGGGAATAACGATCATTTTGAGCATATTGACAAGAACGGAACCGAAGGGGGAGAGGACGGCGGCTATTTGCGAAACAAATCCTTCACCGCGGATAACGCCGAGCTTGTAAATAATGACACCGGCAAGACATCCGAGGACAAAAGCACCCAGATTGCGGTAAATGAGGGGAATGCGGAAATACCAGTTGAAAAATTTCATATTTTTCCTTTGCTGTACATATTACCAATAAAAAACTCACGTAATATACTCCATTGATACGCGGTTTGCAAATAAATTACCGGAAAATTTTTCTTTTCTGCAATTTGAATGTGAACGATATTTACAATCATTGAGCAAAAATATACCATTATGCTTTGTTGAATTTGTTTTGTCTCAATGGTAAATTATTGATGTTGTGTCGTGTGTTTTGCACTTGTATTCAAAGATAAACAGATTTTTTGCAGGGGGTGTGAGATGAAAATTTTTACAAACAGTAATATATTGCAGATTAAAAAAATACCAGATTCTTTCGGTGCATTGTTTTTTGTGAAAGGAAAGAGGAAAATGAGGAGGAAAGATTACTTTACACTTATTGAACTGCTGGTGAGTGCTGCTTGTAAAACAGGTGTTTTGTATAACCGCTGCGGCATGCTGTCTTTGTGGGACGGCGCGTTAAAAACGGACAAAAACGGACAAAAACGGATAAAAACGGATATCGGTGCGCCGCAGAATACGGCTTATCCGGAACAATATAATGCTTGCAAAGCAAGCGCTTCATGCACCGGAGGTGCGCTTCATATTTGCCGGAGAAAAATGCTTCATACGGCGAAGCCGTGCTTCATTCAATCAGCGTTCACGCTGATTGAGTTGCTGGTTGTTATTGCCATTATCGCCATTCTTGCTGCAATGCTTTTACCGGCTTTGCAGCAGGCCCGCGGACGCGGGGACAATGCGTCCTGCCAGAGTAATTGCCGACAGATAGCGACGGCTGTGGATATGTATACGGGGGATTTTGCCGGTTATTATCCGATGTCGGCAACTTTGCAGGGAGACTGGGCGTTTGAGCTTTACAGAAAGAATTATGTGGCAACGCCGTTGATATTTTCCTGTAAAACAGGAGAAAAAGTATTCCGGTCAAATACGGCGAAAAACGAAAGTCCCAGTCGATATCAGGGAAAGAGTGACAGTCAGCTCTGGCGTTGGGTGTATATCCATTACGGTTACAACTATATGAATTGCGGCGGCAGTTACTATTATCCGCCGGGACGCGTGGAAGGAGACGGCACCTGGAAATACCGTCCCATGAAAGTCGGTATGTTCAAAACGCCGTCCCGCAAGATTATGGCGGCAGATGCCAGTACTGAAGCCCCGGGGGCGGCGGCTTACCGCGGTTCGCCCAATATTGCAGCAACATTGACTTCGACAAACTATTACAACCGGATCGATAAACGTCATGCCGGGTCCGCCAATATCATCTGGATCGACGGTCACGTTTCAGGAGAACGTGAAGCAGATGTCCGATTTCAGATCAAAGCATTCAGCGGCGAGTATATGCGTCCTGAACTTTCAACACAGTATTTGAAAAATTAAGAGGTGATTCTTATGAAAAAGAAAATCATGACAGCCGCTTTTCTGTTTTTTGCCCTGAATCTGGCAGCTTTTCCGGTCGTATTGGGAAAAACAAAAAACTTTACCAATGCAAAGAATTTGAAGTCTTCAGGAGAGGATTCTTTTATCGTTTTGAAAGGAGGGTGGTTTCTGGGAAAACGTTGTTTTACAGTAAAGCCCGGTATGGATTACAGAATAACTGCTGAGATCTGTTCAACAATTCCGGACGGAAAAAAAAGAAATTTCAGTATCGGCTTTATGGGAGTGGATGCCGGAGGCCGGATCATTACTGTTCAAAATGTCAATGCCTTTGCGGAAACAGGAACGCTTCTTGCAGCAGAGGCAAAAGCCGGAGACCGGCTTATTTTGATAAAAGACGGTTCCGGGTGGCGCAAAAACGGGGGCTGTGTTGCATGGGATGTGGATTTATCCGGAAAACTGCGCGATCTGCCCAATTTTAATATCACGGGGACGATTAAAAGTCTCCGTCAGACATCTGCCGGATGGGAGGTGCAGTTAAGTACTCCGCTCCGCAAAAAACTGACAGCCGGAACACCTGTCCGGCAGCATGGGCCCGGATGGAGTTTTTCAAGTTCAGATTCCGCCAGAGCTGAAAGTTCCCTGAAAACGGTTTCTCATATTGTGAAAAGTGGCAGTTACAAGGGCAACAGTCGCAGTATCATGCTGTGCGGAACCAAAAAACTCATGCCACTTTTTACTGCAGGTGCAGGGATTGAGGTTCGCAACATCAGAATTGAAGAGGTTGCAAAAAAATGAAAAGTTCAGTTGTCTTGAGTCTGCTCCTTGCAGTGTGTACTATCGGGGGGGCGCAGCATATTCCGGTCAGGCGGATGCGTGTTCCGCAACGGGATTTGACGCCTTTTCGACGGAAAACTGCGGAACGGATGATGATGTTCCCTGAAATACAATATAAATACGGTCTTTTTCAAAACTTTTTGAATTATATTGACCGTCCGCTGTTTTATGACCGTTTTCTGCGTTATAAGGGAGATTTTCAATATACCACCCGGGAATCTTTTTTAAGGGATTGTCAGATCCGGAAAAGTTACGGATTTGATGGCGGCGGCAGTCTCTGTTCCGCTATTTGGCAGCTGCATAAGACGACGATGGGATATTTGGAAAAAACGCCGGAGTTGAGAGGCAAATATTATGAATTTCCCCAGTTTTCATTCGGCGGCGGCAACCGGAAAATCAATCCGGAACCTTATGTCCGGGTACTTGACCTGGCATTAAAGTCCGCTTTTACGCCCCGGATCAAAGGAAGGATCCCCATTTCAACTTATCATTCATTTCTGGTACCGCCCGCACGGATGCAGGAACTGCTGACTTTTCTTCGCAAAAAGTACGGCAATACCTTTGCCGTCTGTGGTGAATTATTTGTAAGTCCCGCAGATAAAAGTGCGTTTTATACCAATGGGAAATGGAATTCGCATATCCGGGAAAAATACCGCAAACGGATTGACGGGATCCTGTCTGTTTACGACGGAATACAGATCGATCCGTCATCACGGCGCAGAAAGAGTTATTATCAGACGGTTCCCTGTTTTGAAATATACGACAGGGAGATTTTGCCCTTGCTGCTTAAAGCACTCAAACGTAAAGAAAACAAAGATAAACTTGTTTTCGGAAAAGTCTTGCACGGTTATATCAATCACATCATGGGTGTCAATTACGGTGAGTTCGGAACAGCGACTGCCCGCGGTACTCTTGACCGGTTGGCTCAGTTGAATTGTGATTTGATTTTTTTCTTTGAATGGAATGAATTTAATGAAAATACCTGCTGGCAGCCGACATTGTATAATTCTTTTGTTCTTCAGAGACTTGTCCGGTTTTACGGAAATATCATGCGTGGAGAATCTCCGGTCCCGAATCCGGGCGATGAGCAGCAGATCCCGCCGCTTGCCGTATCTTACCGGGATCAGATGCGTGCCGGAGAATCTCTGCAGATAGAACTGCTCAATATTCCGGATGCGCTCAAATCTTCAATGTATACGGCAAAACTGGAATTGACAGATATCAAAGGGAAAGTATTGGTTTCTTTTCCCGAAGAAAAATTTGACTGTGCAAAATTGGATGCGGTAACATTTTCACTGCCAAGCTCAAAATTAGCGGGAGAAACAGTTGTTTGTCCCAGGGTGATCGTCCGGAATTTCAATGGCAGAAAATCTGATAATTTCGACTTGCAGTATATTTATCTGCATCCGACGGTCTGTGTCAATTACAAATGTATCCGTCAATCGCTCCGTGATCTTCTGCAACCTGAAAAAACATACTTCAAGGTTTCAGATGCGGGAAACGGGCGTTTCCATGTTTCAGCTGCTGTTGCTGCAGGAGAATTGCTGAGTTCTGTTGAAATTCTGGAAAACGGCAGGGAGGTTTTTGCTGTCGGTGCTGAAGACCCTGAAAAAGATGTGACTATCTGTTGCTCGTTCAACAGCCGCAAATCTGCAACACGGACAATCCGGATACGGATGAAAAACGGTGGAAACTGGTCAATCCGGGGTGCCGATCGCGCCAATGTTTCTCCCGGAAAAATTTATAAAAAGGGAGATACTGCAACATTGTATTCCTGGATTTGGAGCGCACGCAATTCGTTTTTTATCACCTTGCCCCGTAAGTTGGCGGACAAGGCTGAGTTGCTGATTGAAACCGGCGGGGAAAAACTTGAACTGCATATCGCTGATTTACTGCGTGCCGGTCGGGCTGCCCATACATTTTCAGTCTGCCGTTTTGAGGCGGAATATTTTAAATATCTGACAGACGTTCCTGAAAAGCTGCGTAAAAAAGAGGTAGAGTTCAAAACGGAACTTCCGTCAAATTCTGCTTATCCGGTGTATCAGCTGCGTGTTGTGACAGAATCCGGCAGGATTTACCGGAGTTGTCCTGTCATTCCGCGCGCCATTCCGGATAAAAAGGAGAAGCTGTTTGTCCATTGTGAAGAAAAGGATAAGGTCGTTCCGGTGAATGTCCCGTCCGTACTGGTTCCCCGGTTGAACTGGAAGATATCTTCAGCTTCGGGAGATGTTATTCCTTCCCGGGAGTTTCCCGGATTCAAATGTGATCTGGGCGGCGGGTTCAATTACGGCGGAGCTTTTCTCTTTCTCAAACCGCCTGCTGGAAAAAATGTGCCGGAAAAGAGAATAGAAAACGGAGAAACTATCCTTTATTTCGACGGCAGCAGCTATTTACATTTTCCGGTGGAAACGTTTCCGCGCGGCAGTTTTAAATTGGCTTTTGAAGTTCGTCCTGACGGTGAAAATTCTCCGGAATTGTATACATTGTTCCGCCATTTTGATGATATTCTCGGTTCGGTCACATGTTTTGTCAGATATGACCGCCTGCAATTTGCTTTTGCCGGAAGGGATTTGAAAACAGATTTGTTCATGACAGGCTTGGAATTGCCGCCCGGAAAATGGTCGAAAGTCTGTATTTCTTACGATCTGCAGCAGTTGAAAATATCTGTCAATGGTCAGGAAATTAGCTATTTGCTTGATAAAAAACTTGCGCTGTACTTTAAAAGTGCGATTTTCGGAGGGCATACCAAAGCCGAATTCGGATTGCCTGCCGGAGCCGGATATTTCCGCGGCAGTTTAAAAAGTTTGAGTATCTCACACAACACTTATTGAACAGGATGAAATATTTATGTTGAAACTTGGAATTGTCGGACTCGGAGCCCGTTCCGGCGGTTTGCTCTCCTCCCTTTTTAAATTGAAAGATGAGGTGGAAATCACCGCCGTTTGCGATAAACGTCCCGAAGCCGTTGAACGTTATCTTTGCCGCTTTGACAAAGAGAAAATTTCACGTCCGAAAGTATGCCGTGATCACCGGGAATTGGCATTGCTGCCTGAAGTTGAAGCTGTCTTGATCCCGACTTCATGGAATTCTCATCTGGGGATTGCCCGCGATGTCATGCGGGCGGGCAAGTATGCCGGATTTGAAGTCGGCGGGGCAAGTTCCATTGAGGAACTCTGGGGACTTATTCACGCGGCAAATGAGTTTGATGGTCAGTGCATGATGCTGGAAAATTGCTGTTACGGCAGAAATGAACTGATGGCTCTACGCCTGGAACGTGAAGGGTATTTCGGAGAAATCATCACCTGCGGTTGCGGATATGAACATGATCTGGCATGGAAAATGGTTGAAGAAACTCAATCCGGTTTTGAACGCGGAATGCACAATCTGCGCCGCTGTACCGATTTGTATCCGACTCACGGATTGGGACCCATTTCAAAAATTCTGCGGATCAATCGCGGAAACCGTTTCCTTTCAATCGTTTCAGTTGCCTCAAAGGCAAGGGGATTTGATCTTGCAGCAAAAAAAGATGGTTTTAATGATTTTCATTTCAATGAAGCGGATGTTGTTTCAAGCATCATCAAGTGTGCGAATGGCGAAACGATTGAATTGCATCACTGTATCAGTTTGCCCCGCCCGTACAGCCGCTGCTGCCGTGTGCAGGGAACGAAAGGAATATGGCTTGAAGAAGCCCGGGGAATGTATATCGAGGGTATCAGTCCCAACCCGATGGCTCCGGACGAAAACGGTAATCCCACCCGCTACACCACGCCGGAGTGGACTCCGTTGACAGAATTGTATGCGCGTTTTGAACACCCGTTGTGGCAGGGATATGATCCGTCAGGAGTCGGGCACGGCGGTATGGATCTGCCGGTACTCCGTGCTTTTGCAGATGCTGCCGGACAACGCATTATTCCGCCCATTGATGTTTATGACTGTGCCGCATGGATGAGCGTGACGGCTCTTGCAGAACAGTCTGTTGCTCTGGGCGGTATGCCGGTTGCTTTTCCGGACTTCACCAACGGCCGCTGGATCAATTCTGACCGCCGTTGTTTTTCCAGATGGCAGCTTGAAGAAATTGAAAAGAATTGAACGGGGAGCTGAAAATGACACCTTTTTTTCAAATAAAAGTCGGCAGGTTCAACTGGGGATTTGACCGGACCGGTCTGCCTTGTCATATTGGCTTTAACAGACGGAATCTGTTGAAAAAGGCCGCGGCATTGTCTATTGAAGATGGCAACGGAAATCCGGTTTCGCTGTTTCAAAAGGATATGCCGTGTGTCCGTAAAAGCAAACTTGGTGCGGTTCTGGTTGAATTTGAGCATCTTGTTTCTCCGGAGCAGCCGCTGACAATGATGACGTTGCAGCATGAGATTTTTCCGGATGGCACGATTTTTACGGATGCTTTTTTTACTGACCGCGCTCAGGAGGATCACTGTATCAGCCGTTTTGAACTGGAGTATCACTTGGATTTTTCTGATTGTCCGCATGTGCGCTGGGCATTGTTCAACCGTCCGAAAAAGGTGGACGGTACTCTGATTCAGACCGGTGGTCATCAACGGGGACTTCAGCCCGGAGTTGACAGATGTATTTCCGGCAAAATCATGCCGCTGGTCAGTTTTAACGTCAGAACTTCAGACGGACCGACATTTTATACAGAAATGTTTATGGAAGGGGATAATGTCCTTTCGCGCAATCCTGTTGAAAATGAATCTTCTGTGACATGGGTTGACGGCAGTCCGGTTTTGAAGTGGAATTTTCAGACGGCTCCGGTCAAACACAGCTGTGTGCCGCTGCAGTGGCGCAACCGTTGGGGACTTGTTATTGCACCGGCTCCTGTAACGCGCAATCATCCGCCTCTGGTGATGTATCATTATCAGGATAACTTCAAACATTTGCCCGGAGATGATGAATTACAGGCAATCGCTGATAACGGAGCAGATGTGCTTGCAATACATGAATGTTGGCGTGTTGATGCCCAGAACGGCGGCGTGCCTTTTGATGAAAAGCGTTTCCGGGAAGTGATAGATTTTGCCCACAAACACAATATTCGTGTCTGTCCCTACATGCGCGGCAATGAAAGCAGTGTGCTTGAATATGATACCGGTTGGTTTGATAAATATCTCCAGCGGGATTTTGACGGTCTGTATATGGATTACGGCGGTCCTTTCCATTACTCTCAGCCGCCGGCGGAGGGCTTTCAGGGAGGGCGGATTTTGTTCCGCAAGCATTATATTGCCTGTATGAACAGAAGAAAAACTGTTGGAAAAAACGGTCTGATTCTCAGTCATACCGGACCATCATTTTCAGCAATCGGCATGACCGGGGGAATGACGGATTGCTATGTTTCCGGCGAAGGTGAAAGAGGAGTTATGATCAGGAGCCGTGAAGATCATGCTTACTTTGCCATGACTTCTGTTTGCGGTTCATCATTGTGGACGGCGGCTTTTCCGGAATATCAGAGTTCCCGGATCGTTCCGGCATTGGCAGCTACCGGACAGATGCCGCATTCGCCGCTCGGACTGGCGGGGCTCAGCAGTTCTCTGTCTCATCCGCCTGCACCTGGTATCAATGATGTCAATTTCCGTCCGCTCTGGAAAATCTGGCGGTTGATGAAACAGGAACGTAACCTCAGAATTTTCAACGATTACAACAGCTGCGGTGTATTTCTGCAGCGGCCGGATCTTTCGCATTATCTGATGATATCCGGCAAAAAAGCCGTTTGCATTTTTGCCAATTTTACCGGAGAAAATCTGACTTTTCTGCCGGAAATCAATTGGAAAAAGATCCGTTTTTCCCCGGGAAAAAAGGTTTATCTCTGTCTGCCGGATATTCAATCTCCCGGCAAAGCTCAACTTTACCGGAACAAACCAATCACGCTTTCTGCATGGGGCGTCGGAGCCATTGTCTGCGGCATAACTGATTTTTCTGAGTTTGAAAAGCCCTATCCCGCACTTTGCGGAACTTCTCTCAATTATTTGAAAGAGGTTGATGAACAGCGGAAAATGCGTCTCGGAGATATTCCCGGCAAGTGGAAAATCCGTTTGGTTCTGCCGTTGAAAGTTTCAGTCAATACCTATGAAGAATCTCTCATCGCAGATCTTTACAATACCTGTTATTACCTGGTGAAAAACGATGAGAAATTTTCCCGGATATCTGCTTTGGACAAGGATTCCGGATGGGTGGATATTGAGACTCTGACCGGTAAGGGAAAACACCGGCTCGGCGTCAGAAGTTTTTATGTTCCGGATGGAGAACCTTTTTATTCTTTTGTCAAAGTTCTGCTGAAAGAAGAAGAGAAAAATCTGGAATATGAACTGCTTTTTCGCAATGAACTTGAAGATGACCGCAGTTGTCTTACCTTTGATGTGACAATCAGCTGATCAACGCTGTTCCTTCTCCGGCAGATTTTCAGTACTCGCAGAAAATCTGCCCGGAGAAACCGTGAAGAATTTGCGGAATGTTCTGCCGAAATGGCTTGAGTCGTAAAAATCCCATTTTTCTGCGACTTGTTTTATGCTGACTCCCGGCGTAAGAATATCCTTTGCCGCCTGATTGATGCGGTGCCGGAGTTCAAAGTTGCAGAAACGCTCGTTGAAAACTTTGTGGAAAAGTCTGCTGAATGTGCTGTTGCCCAGATGGCACAGACTGGCTGCGGCAGATTCACGCAGGGAACCTGACTGCATATTTCTGACATATCTGACTGCCGGGAGAAGGGCATTGTATTCAGCAAGAGAAAACTGCATCCGGATCCCGGACAGATCTTCTTCAAGCAGACGTGAGAAAAAACAGATGATTGCAGCAAATTGCCGGGGACGGCTGTTCTGATAAAGGTCCAATTCATCAAAACACCGGGACGCAGCATTTTTTATCTGCGGTTTTTCCAATACAACTCTCAATTGCTGCGGAGAACACATGATCAGGCGACGCAGCTGATCCTGCTGTTCAAAAAAACAGGGCAGCAGGAGCTCCGGCTGCAATGTCACCATTCCCAATGTGCAGCCGGTATCGCTTTTTCTGGCTCTGTGAGGAAGCCAGGGCGGGACAAGATAACAATCTCCGGAAACGTAGGAATTTAATGTCCCTGAGTAAAGATATGCCAAATGCAGCGGTTCGTGTGTGTCATAAAATGGCAGTATCGGCCGGGAAAACGGTTCTATTTTCATCACCTCAAAAATAAACGGTTTGAGAGGTGACAGATGAAAGTCATAGTGTTTGATTTCCATTGACACTGCCTTATTTTGTCAAGTATTGATTCTGTCCGGGAAAAATATACAGTCGTATCGGTGAATTTTCAAGACAATATCAGAAAGATTTGAACTTGCAGTTTATTAAAAGAGCGTGTAAATTATGTCCGCAATATAATCAGGGAGTTTTTTTACAATGGATGACGGTCGGAATTGGAGCGTTGCTGACACAGCGGAAGCGTGCAGTCAGAGTTCTTCAAATTGGCGCGGCGCACCGTTCTGGGCGCTGAACGGGGAACTTGAGGTTGAGGAGATCCGCCGTCAGATCAGGATGTTTAAATCGTGTGGACTGGGGGGATTTTTTCTCCATGCCCGGACGGGATTGCGGACACCGTATCTGTCTGAAAAGTTTTTTGAGGCCATAGAATCTGCGGTGGACGAAGCTGAAAAATGCGGTGTGCAGGCGTGGCTTTATGATGAGGACCGTTATCCGTCAGGTGCTTGCGGCGGAATGGTGACAAAAGAGCCGCAACACCGTGCCAAAGGGATTTTTCTGGAAGAAGTTTCTGCGCAAGAGGTAAAAAATTATCAATTTCCTGAAAGATTGATCGCACTTTTTACAGCGGTGATTGAGGGGGATTCCGCATACCGTGTCAAAAGAATTTTTCCGGAACAGGCTGCGGAAATTTCTCCGGATGAAACTTTACTGGTCTTTTATGCAGATACGATTGCGTGCAGTCCGTGGTATAACGGATACACTTATCTTGATACGCTTTCAAAAGAATCGGTCAGACATTTTATCAATTTGACGCATGAAACATATAAGGCGCGTCTGGGGGAAAAGTTCGGCAAAGTCATCCCCGGAATTTTTACCGATGAACCCCGGTACGGATTTTTGATCAATCAGCCGGAATGGGATACTGAATCGCGTTTTGCTCTCCCCTGGACTGAGAGATTGAACGAGGATTTTTTCAAGCATTTCAACTATGATTTCACCGATCATCTTGTGGAGTATTTTTTTGATGTTCCGGAAATGGACTCTTCCCTTTGCCGCTGGCATTACATTGAAACGCTGACACGGCATTTTATTGAGGCTTATGCACAGCAGTGTGATGCGTGGTGCCGCAACAACAACTTACTTTTCACCGGACACGTTGTTGCCGAAGACAGTCTTTCTTATCAGACCCTCTGCGTCGGCAGCGCCATGCGTTTTTACGAATATATGGGAATGCCCGGAATAGACCTTTTAACGGAACATCACCGGGCATATCAGACCGTGAAACAGCTTTCTTCAGCGGCTCATCAGTTCGGACAAACGCGCCGTCTGGCGGAGTGTTACGGCTGTACCGGATGGGATTTCCCGCTTGCCGGATTTTACGCGCTGGGCGATTGGATGTATGCGCTGGGTATCAATTTCCGCTGTCAACACCTGGCGCTTTATACGATGGAAGGAGAGGCTAAACGCGATTATCCCTGTCCCGTCGGTCCGCACTCGGATTCGCCGGATGAATATAAGCGTATGGAAGATTACTTTGCCCGTTTGACGCCGTGGCTTTCTGCTGGAGAGGAAAAACGCAATATTCTTGTCATTCATGCCGTTGAATCCGCGTGGACACTCTTTCACCGCAACTGGCGGCAGAAAAGAAATGTGCAGGAATTTGACTGCAAATTTACGGATTTGAGTCACAAACTTCTGGCGGAACATCTGGATTTTGATTATGCGGATGAAGAAATCCTTTCCCGTCACGGAGGTGTTTTAAACGGAAATATCTCGGTCGGAAAAGCGCAATATAAGGTGGTTGTTGTCCCTGAACTTCTGACGATCCGGCAGACGACTCTTGACTTGTTGGAGCGTTTCAGAAATCAGGGCGGAGAGGTGTTTTTTGTCAATTATTTTCCTGAACGTATTGATTGCCGGAAAGTTGATGCTTCTTTTGCGTATCCGGGACAAATCGTTCCGTTTGAAAAACTTTTTATTCCTCTTGAAAAGTATCGTACCGTTTCTTTCAAAAGTGACGGAAAAAACTGTTCATCTCTGCTGTATCAGTGGCGCAGCGGCAAAGATTTTGATGTACTCTTTGTCTGCAATACCGGACACCCCGTCAATGAGGCGTGCGGCGATGGCGCAAGTTATAATGAACCTTTTGTTTCGGAGAGAACAGAGGAATATGCTGACGTTGAAATCTCTCTGCGCTGTTCCGGTGCTGAAGAAGTCGTTGAATTGGATATGTCAAACGGCAGATATTATGCCTGTAAAAGTGAACTTGAAGATGGTGTCCTGAAAATAAAAACATCATTTTCCCGATTGAAGTCAAGACTTTTTATCGCATTGCATCCGGCGGACACGCTGCCTGTTGAAACTCGTCCTGAAAGCGGAGAAAAAATCTCATCTGTCATAGACGCAACTCCTGCTGTCTGGCAGGCGGAATTGTCGGATTTGAATTGTGCCGTCATAGACCATTTTTCAGAAAATCCTGATGGTGAATCTGTTTGGGCATTGGCTCTTGATGATAAAATAAGAATTGAAAATAATCTCCCCGTAAGGACCAATGTCATGGTTCAGCCCTGGTGTCATCAGGCGGATGAAAAAAACGGGAAAAGTATTGATATTTATGCCGGGTTCCGTTGTGAAGTTGTTCCGGAGGGACCGTTGTTTCTGGTGATGGAGCGTCCGGACTTGTATATGTGTTTCATCAATGGTACGCTGCTTGAATTGAACGATTCCGGTTTTTATCTTGAAAAAGCATGGCGCAAGATTCCGCTGAATGGCAAGTTTTTGCGCTGCGGTGAAAACGTTCTGCAATTCAAAACCCGTATGGATTCTGCACATCCGGGATTGGAAAGCGTGTTTCTGTTGGGCAATTTCGGTGTGAAAAGCGAAACAGACCGCATTGAATTGACAGCTCCGGTAATTTCTCTTGTTCCGGAAGACTGGTGTATGCAGGGACTGCCGTTCTATGCCGGAAAAGTCACTTACCGTACGCGGGTTTCTCTTGAAAAGAACAGCCGCGGAAAAATCCGTTTAACGGGCTTTGAGGGTACTTCGGCGCATATTTTTGTTGACGGGCTCCCGGCGGGAACACTGCTTTTTGCGCCGGGGGAGGGGCGTCTCTTTGACCTGCCGGAAACATTTGAACTTGCCGTCACCGTTTCAGGCAGCAGACGGAATCTTTGCGGACCCTTTTTCAATAAGGAGAAACGTCCTGCGTGGTGCGGTGCGGCACAGTTTAAAGAAAAAGAAGTTTCAGAACGGCAGCTGGTTGCCTGCGGTCTGACAGGAAATGTGGAAATTCTGACAGTTGAGGAATAATTTTCAACTGTCAGAATTTTGAATCCTGAAATTATTTTCCCGCCAGAAGTCTTGCGTAGGCAAACAGGGGATTGTGTCCCAGATATTCGCGGCAGGGCAGCAGCCAGGGGGCGTGTTTGCGCTCCATTTCAAGCGGCGCGTTGCCGTGCGGATGATAAAACTCCCAGATCGCTCCGGTACGGTAATAGTTGATCTGAGACCACTTGAGGACGCGTTCCGCAATTTTGAGTGCGGCATCGCGGCGGTTGTAGCGCAGACAACCGAGAACAGCCATCCACGTCAGACTGTTCCATGCGCCGCCGCGCCACATTTTGAGCTTGAAGTAAGGCTCATTGATGGCGACAAAGGGCAGGGGATGTGTGGTGAAAAAGTATTCCGGATTCAGAAGACTTCCGTCAATCATTCGATTTGCCTGTTCCTCGCTTGCCGCGCCGCAGGTCAATGCCCAGATTGCCGTAAGCGCACGGTATTTGATGTTTCTGTCCAGCAGATAAGCATCGTGGAAAAATCCCGTTTCATCGCTGAAGAAATGCGTTTGGATCACTTGATCAAGTTCATCGCGTTTGCGGATGTATTCCGTATTGTCAAATCCCAGCATTTCAGACCAGCGTGCGGCTGAATCGTAAAGCAGGCGCACCAGACTTGTGGCATCAATATTGGGGAATTTATCGCGTTCCTGCACCACTTCACAGCGGATACTTTCGTCCACGCCGCTTTCCCAGTTGCGGGGTTCTATCATGTCTTTGAAGAAATAGCCGTAGTTATTGGCTTTGCGGTTTTCTTCAAACCATTTGATCTGTTTGAGCAGCGGCTGATAGCACAGTTTCACCGCCTTGTCATCTTTTGCATATTTTGTGTATTCATCGACCGCCAGCGGCCAGACCGGAGGAAAACTTGAGTACCAGTAAGGTTTGGGCAATTCCGGCGGATCGCCGCGGAAAAAGATCGCTCCTGCCATAAAGCCGTCATCCTGCTGAAACGAAATCATGTTTTCCAACTGCTGCAAAGTGTGTTCCGGCATGACAGGACAGGTGTCCAGCAGCGTATAAATCAAATCCCAGTGTCCGAATGCCGGATTGAAGTAGTATCCCGCTCCGAGCGTTTCCAGCGGATAGGGCGCCGGGGATGTCGGATTCTGGTACATTGCTCCTTCGTGCATTGTTACCAGATGATGCAGCATATTATGCCATTCTTTATATTCTGGAAGTTGGGCTTCTTCCATGAGTGCCTGAAAATGATAATGCATTTTTTATTTCTCCCGGGTGTTTGGTATTTCTATTATTTTGTTACCGAGTATAAAATATATCCCCTTTCTCCCAAATTCAACCGCTTTTTTTTCCAGGTGAAAAAAAAGCTTGGCAAAAAAAAGCCAAGTAGCGGTCGGGTGCGTTGCCCGACCGGTCAAGGGGAGGTCCCCTTGACAATCCCCCACAGACTTGCCCGTGGGTAGTTCTCAGGTGAAAAAAAAGCTTGGCAAAAAAAAGCCAAGTAGCGGTCGGGTGCGTTGCCCGACCGTTTAAGGGAAGAGTCCCTTAAAAATCCCTCACAGACTTACCCGTGGGAGCGGCGGCTGACTCTTCGAGTCTCGCCGCCGTTTGCTATTGTACCCCTGCGGCACATTTACGCTCCGCGCCATACCAGACAGCGGCATGCAGACCCACGGGGTATACCGTGGCGCGCCCATCTTGTCCATTAGGTCCATTCGGTCCATCAGGTCCATACGCAAGCGCCACACCCCCGCAGTTTCGCACACCACCGTTGCCATTCTGCAGAATATTATATTTTAGCAAGAAATGCATTCCCCGTTTGGAATTAGATATCCGGCAACTTATATTGTAAAAATATATAATGTGTTAAAATATGAGGTGTTTATGACCGTTCGCAGTTTCAACAGAATTCTGGTTCCGTATTTTCTTTTTATTTACGCCCTTTTTGTGTTGACAGAAATTTTGTTCACCTTGCGGATCAACTCCTGGAGTGCCGGTGTTATATTGATTCTTGTGCCGTCACTTTTCTTTTATCCTTTTCTTCAGATTCTTCCGGCAGTCGGTGTATCGCAGCTGACGGCATTTTTTACCCGTAAATGGAATAAGATTGGCACATGGATAACGGGAGTGCTGACTGTTTTCGTTGTGTATATGATTCATCTGTTTCTGCTGCTGGATGCCGGATTGTATTTCCGTTACGGTTATCATGTCAATCCCCATATCATCAATATATTTACAACGCCCGGCGGTATTGAGGGAATGGGCATGAGGCCCCGTGAAATGATTTGGCTTGCTGCCGGAATCGCGGCGCTCGGAATTGTTCATGCCGGAATCTTTCTCCTGTTTGTCAAGGTCGGAAGATTGCAGTTCAGGGAAGTCTCTTTATGGAAAGCTCCCGCTGTCATTACCTGCATGGCAGGTGTTGCGTTTCTGATGACGCATATTACCTGTACTTATTCGCATTATGTGATGGATCCGGCTCCGCTTCAGGCGGCGGATTGTATTCCCTTTTACATCAACGGTACTGCGGGGACTCTTTACAAAAAATTGGGATTTAAAAGACCGGTAAGGGAAGCGGTCGTTGTCAAATTCAGCAGCAAGTCACATCTGGATTCTTACCCCGCAGCTTCCATTCGCCGCAATAAGAATAACGCAAAATACAATGTTTTGTGGATCGTCTGTGAATCCTGGGCGGCAAAACTGTTTTCTCCTGAAATCATGCCCAATGCAACGGCTTTTGCGAAAAAAGGAATTTTCTTTAAAAATCACTATTCCGGTGGAAATGTGACCCGACAGGGTGTTTTTTCAATGTTTTATGCTTTGCCGGGAAATTACTGGCATGCTTTTCTTGCTGCGCGGCGCCGTCCGGTTTTTATGGATTGGCTGGTTGAGGACGGATACAGTTTTGAGTGTCTGACTTCAAGCAAATTCACCTATCCTGAATTTGATCAGACGGTGTTTTTCTCTGTTCCCAAAAAAGATATGACCAGTGATTCAGAAGGATTAAGTTTTGAACGCGATCAACGCAATGTCAAACGCCTGCTCAAATCACTTGAAGAAGAAGCCGCATCGGGAAAACCGTTTTTCAATTTCATGTTTTTTGAGTCCTGCCATCATCCTTACAGTTTTCCGGAGGAAGCGATGCTTTACAGGGATTACATCGAGCCTTTCAATGCCGTCAATGCAACGGCTGCTCTGGGACCGGCGATTTTCAGGCGCGCCGCCAATGCCGCACATCATCTGGATATGCGTCTGGGGGAAGTCTTTAACTTTCTTGAAAAAAAGAATCTGCTGAAAAATACCATCGTTATCCTTGCCGGAGATCATGGCGAGGAATATTTTGAAAAAGGACGTCTGGGACACAGTTCTGCTTTCAACAATGAACAGACCCGCACTCCGCTTGTCATCTATTATCCCGGAGTACAGCCCCGTGTATACGATAAGATGAGCAGTCATTTGGATATTGTTCCGATGATTGCCGGATTTTTTGGCGTTGAAAACAAGCCTGAAGATTATTCATGCGGTATCAATCTGCTTGCGGCGGATTCTCCCGAAAGAAAATATGCATTGATTGCCAACTGGGATGAAGTCTTTTTTGCCGGAAAAAAATACAAGTCCTATATTCTTATGGATGTCGATGATATCGCAAGACAGATCATCACCGATGCCGATGATAAGGAACTTGACGATACGGCTCTTTTCTATAAAGAATACGGCGCGGAGCTGATTCGTGTCCAGCGTGATCTGACACGTTTTACGGCACCGTTTCAAAAGAAAAAGTCAGGCGGCAGAAAGTTTCCCGTCATCCCTGCCGTGATTACGGGAATTATTGTCCTTATTGCCGGAAGTATATTTTTCAAACGCCGCAGAAAAGTTGTTGAAAACAACTGAAAAAAACTGTTTATTTCTGTCGGACTTTGGAAAGCGTTTGTTTTTTCGTGCAGACACGTTTTACCGGAGTTGTTTTATTCAATGCCGTATCTGATTCAAAACGGCTTTTTGCCGCCTGACCGATTGTGCGGATAACATCTTCCGGTTCAGAAGTTTTTCCGGCGCATTTTTTCAATGCGGTTATTTCTTTGACATTTATGACTCTTCCGTAAATAACAGCGATTTTGCAGATGAGCGCAGCTGCTTCTGAGTCAAGAGTTTCCGGATCTGACGATACGCGTTTTGCAGCCCAGGATGTATAACAATCGGCCTCGTCGCTCATAAATTCCTGCCAGGCACTCAGTTTATCTTTGAAAAAACTTTTCCAGTCTTTACTGAAATTTTTTCCTTTTATATTTTTCCGGCATAGCTTTTGCGTTTGATTGACAAGGCGGCAAAGACCGTTGCCGTCTTCGGCTGACACCATGATAATCTGTTCTTTATCAATCAATTCTGTCAGATGTTTCATCAGGATTTGTGTTTGTTCTTTCTGCATGAGATCACATTTTGTAACCACCAGGAGAACATTGTTTTTTAAAAGCCTGATCAAATCCTGATCCTGTTTTGACAACTGCATGGAAGAACCGTCAATGCAGTACCAGATACAGTTGATTGTATCAATTAAAGGAAAATCCATTAAATCATATGATTTGTTTAAAATCATCTCAGCGTAAGAATGGATATCCGATTCTTCAAAATCCATGTTTGACGAATCAATGAAGGCCGCAACGGGTGTTTCATAAACAGCGATTTCTGAACTGTCATCCCGGGAACAGTCAAAACTGTTCAGTTGAGTAACTGCTTGAACGAGCGAGCTTTTTCCGGTATTGTAACGGCCGCAGACAAGAATTGCAGGGTGCATTTCAATTTCTTCCGGCAGGGACTCTGAGCTGCAACAACAACAAACAGAAGCGTGTACCGGCGGAATGACCTTGTCTGCAGTACGGAAAAAGGGATTTTCGACATTGTTCTGCTTAAGCAGCAGAGTCAAAATATTTTCCAGTTCTTCCGCCTGACGGTTGCGGATTTCCATGCGCTGAATGAGGCCTGCATTTTCCGGAATCGGAAATATTTCTATATTTCCCTGATAAATTCTGCCGAAATCTGTGAGCAGTCCTGAAATTTTCTGCTGATAGGTTTCTTCAAGGAGTTGTATTTTTTTATCATGAACAACCTCTGTGCTGTCAGCAAGACCTGATAGAATACTTTGAGATATTTTCAGATAGATATCTTCGGTACTTTTTAATTCCTTACCCAGTTCTTTCAGCAGGTTCCCGTACAGTGTTTGAAATTTATCAGTCATTTTTTTCTTTTTTCCTGTTGATTCTCAGACTGCAAGAGCAGCAGAACTCCGTTACTTGCCATTAAAGTACACCTTGTTTATTGATTTTGCAAGTATAAATATACTGTCGCACATACATTATTTGATTTGAACAACTGTTCCCCAATCTGCGGGCGGCATTCCTTCTTTTGTCAGGCACCAGATGACGGGGTAATCCGGAGCTTTTGCCGGAGCTTCTCCCATGCCGTCTGTAAAATAAATGAATACCGCAGGCGGTTCATTCATATTGTTTTCAACATATTGGAACGGTTCAAGAAAACTTGTTCCGCCGAATCCGTGAAATTGCAGCCCCTCTTCGGGCAGAGGATCTTCTGCGGAATATTCTTCAACGGAGTGAATGGCAATATCGCATTGGATGACGGTCAACTTGTATTCTCCGAAAGCGGCAGTCATGCCGCGCAGTTCAGCGAGAAATTCAGGTAAATCCTCTGTAGTACTGCCGCTGGTATCTATTGCAAGTACGATTTCTATTGACTGTTTTTTTGCACGTCCGGGCAGGTAGAGTTTTTTCCATACATACCGCCGTGCGGGGGGCAGCCATTGGCGCTCGCCGCCGAAAAGCAGGGAGACATAATCCAGCAGAACCTTTTTCCAATCAACTGTTGCCGTTTTTTCTTCATCTTTGATAAGATCAACGACATTTCCCGGAAGATTGCCGATACCTTTATTGCCTTTTTTCATTTCCTGTTGGACGGCATTTTTAAGGTGGTCTTTCCAGTCTTCTGCAAGTTCATTTTCTCTGGCGGGCTGAAAATCCGGATCGATCACGCCGTCGTGACAGACAGAGGGAAGATTTGCATTTCCGGAAACGGCTTTGCCTCCGGAAGAGCCGCCCGCATCATTACCAGCTTGAGCATTTTGATCTTTTCCGTTGTCCTCTCTGCTTTCTGCCGGAGATTCTTCCTCATCTCCGGATTCATTTCCGTTTTTTTTACCGTCACCGTCTCCCGGAAGTTTGTCGGAGTCAAAGATGTGTTCATCGTCTTTCTGAAACTGTTCCAATCCGGGAAACATCAAGTCATAAATCTGCTCGGCACTTTTGCCCTCCCAGCTTGCTTCATGGGGGAGAACTTCCACCTTGAAACCGTCACGGTGCAGAAGCAAGTCAACTTCAATATCACAGGCGAAGTTGAATTTCTCCCGGTCACGGCTGCCCAGCCGCTGAAAATGACGTAAGGCACAATGCCAGACTTCGTGTCCGATAATGCCCAGACGTTCATCCTCATCCATTTTTGAATAAAATTCCGCATCCATAAACATCTTTGTTCCGTCCGTGGTGGCGGTGGTCATGCGGCTGTCTATGACAGGGATCATATCCAGGTGCATCGCAAGATGTCCGACAAATGGATGTTTTTCCAGCAGACGGCAGCGGTCAGACTGCATAAGCTTGCGGACTTTTGTTTTCAATGCCTCTTCCTGAGCATTGGGTTTGCGGAATTTTTTCATAACTCAAAGAGACTTTCAGGCTTGTATTTCTGCTGAACCACAGGATAAAGCGGATGACTTTTGATTATTTTTATCCGCTGCGTATTATCAAGAGAGGATTCCACATCGTTCATGATCATTGCCGCAAAATCGTTGGGGAGAGTTTGAACAAACTTTAAAAAGTTTTCCGCGATGACGGGAAAAAGTTTGGCATCTTTGGTCGATTTCAACTGATATGCCACCGCTCCGCAGCAGGCGTGGAGCAAGTCGGCTTTCTGCGGAAGCGGGATTTTTCTGCCGCTTTTCAGACATTCGGCAATATCCACGGTATCGCTCATATAATAGATATTCTTGTAGAATGCCATGAATTCCGCCGCCGCGCCCTGTCCGACAAGTCCGGGAATGGTGTATTTCAAGGAGCTTTTTCTTTTGTTTTTTTCGGCGATTTTGAGCATGGTGCTGACACGCTCCCAACTTCTGGGACTGGGCCAGCCGCGCTGTAAATCTTCATCTTTCTGAGAAAAAAGCAGTTCCGGACGGAACTTGATGAACCCGGTCACGGCAGGGTGCAGATTGTTTTCTTTTGCCCAGGCAAGAAAACTGTTTGCTTCTGCGGCAACTTCCACATGGAGAAAACGGTTTGCCAATGCACTGGACATAGCGCAGGAAACGGCCCTGTCTTCAATGCGGTTTCCCGCCGCCATAATGTACCAGTTGTCGGGAACGCTGTATAAATTCCCGAGTCTGCGGTCAAGGATGAATTCATATGCCGCCACCTGCAGGGGTTTGTCGGCGGCAGTCAACTCGTCGAACATGATGATACCGCGGCTTGCCGGATCGCGGGGCCACTCACCGGAAACCAGCCATTTGACGGAATTTTCCTTTTCATCGGGAACGGGAAGTCCGCGCATATCCACCGGTTCGCGCTGGGCAAGGCGCACATCAATAAAACCTATGCCAAGTTCTTTTGTCAACTCTCTGACGGCGGTTGATTTGCCAACTCCGGGCGCTCCCCAGACCATGATCGGCGGAATCAAACTTGCCGCCGTTGCGTGTCGGGTATGCAAAGCTGAGTCATTTTCCCAGAGAGCATTCAAATTATCCAGCAGGAGTTCTTTTAAATCTTTGATGGAAATGACGGGGATGGAAGAAACTTTTTTCTGATTCATATTTTTTTACCAGTTTTTTGCCTGTTTTTTACGCTCGATTTTCTTTATGATTTTTGCCGTTAAAAAAATATCGCTTTCTGTACTTGTCCGTGTCATGACAAGATTTTTTCTCGCACGGGTCATTGCCACATAAAGCACGCGGCGTTCCTCTTCGATTTCATCTTCTGTTATCGCTTTGATGTGAGGGAATACCCCGTTTTGAACACGGAAAATATAGGCGTGATCACATTCACACCCCTTTGCGCTGTGGACGGTAATCAAGGTGATTTTATCCTCTCCGCTTTTGTCATGCTCCAGAACTTCGGTATCCGGATCAAGTTTGAATGCTTCAAGAAAATGTGCAGTGTCAGTATATTTTGCCGCAATTTTTATGAGCATTTGCAAATCTTTTTTGCGGTCATCCCAGTTGTCGTATTTTTCTTCCAGCAGTCCGGTGATTTCAAAGTACTCAATAATGTCTTTCAGGAGTTCTTCCGGCGGACGGACTGGATCGAAATTCAGCAGAAACGCTCCCAAATCGGGATATTTCGGAATCAGATTGTCTCCCATCATCTTCAATCCTGCTGCGTGGTCGGGGGCATTTTGAATGGCAAGGAAATATTTGAAACTGGTTTTGTCTCCCAATTTTCTGTGCAGACACAGGAACCTGTGCCAGGCAAGTTCGTATTTGAAACTTGTCAGAGCTTCAAGCGTTGCGATGACATCTTTGATGTGACTTGACTGCAGAAAACTCATGCCGCCGATGAAACGGTAAGAGATACCGGCGGTCCGCAGCGTGTGTTCCATGACCCGGGCATGCGTTGCACTGCGGAACATCAGCATGATTTCAGAGGGCGCTACTCCGCGGCGCAGTTTGGAACGGATATCTTTTAAAATAAAATCCGCTTCATCAAAATCGGAGTGAAACGTATAAAGGTCAGGTTCTTTTCCCGCATATCCCTTGTGCGCGCGCAAATCTTTTTTGTATTTCACTTTAGCATTCTGCAGAAGCATGTTGGCGATATCAAGGATTTCCTGATTTGAACGGTAGTTTTCGGTCAGTTTGAGAATAATGCTGTCGGGCAGCTGATCGCAGAAATTGTGGACGTTTCTGAAATCTGCGCCTCTGAAAGAATAGATGCTCTGGGCGTCATCTCCCACACAGAAGAGATTGACAGACGGATACAACGGTTTCAATATCGCCCACTGAATCGGACTGGTATCCTGCATTTCATCCACCAGAATATGCACAAATTTATTCTGTACCAGACGGCGGAAGTCAGCGATATTCTGTAAATTCTCTGCCGTCATCAAAAGAATATCATCAAAATCAAGCAGTTTATGTTCAAATTTGTAGAGTTTGTAATTTTTTTCAAGTTCTTTGATATAACGGGGCGTTTCCGTCATGGTTGCGGGATAACGCTTGAAATATTCGTCCACATCAACGAGAGCATTGTTCATGTAAGAAAAAATGGCACAGAGATCTTCGGCTTTGGGGACAAGGATTTCCGGAGCATTCTGCGGAATGGCAAGTTCATGGCGCAGTTTTCTTAAAATGGCATTCTGGTCATCGCGGTCAATGAGTTTGAATCCGGAACAGTCAAAATAGCCGCTGTGATGACGCATAAGATCCAGACAGAAACGGTGAAATGTGCCGACGAACATGCGGTCTCCCATGCCGGTAACTTCATTGTTGAGCCGTTCTGAAATTTCTTTTGCCGCCTTTCTTGTAAAGGTCAAAAGTGCAATTTTTTCAGGCGGCACATTCAGTTCACGGTGGAGAAATAAAGCTCTGGAAATCAGCGTTTTTGTTTTGCCGCATCCGGCACCGGCAAGAACAAGGACAGCCTTTGCGTGATCGTTGTAACAGGCGGCACGTTCCTGTTCCATATTCAAAGATTCATCCCATCGTTTCGGGGAATCATTACCGGCAGTCAAAACAGATTTGTGGCTGCAGCTTTCGCAGACAAGTTCTTGGCTTGCCAACAGTTTTTCGGCTTCGATTTTGTTTTCTTGGCCGCAGATTTTGCACACATAAATCAGTTCCATTGCAGTTCCTTTTGTCTTGTTGAAAAATTTTACAAACTTACGATACACTTCAAGGTGTGACAAATGATGTCATGGTTTCCGGAAGAGTGCTGAAATTTATTTAAAATATTTTGCATTGAAGTATTTGAATTTTCTCCGGAGTTGAAATATATTACGGAATAATAGAATATTGTACCACTTTACCGGGGGGAATTTTTACCATGAGTGTTCAGAGCCGTCAGGCGTTGCGCCTTTTGAAGTTTGTTGCAGAGATGAAAAAGAATAATTATCCCAATGCGGAAACTTTTTCAGAATTGCTGCGGAGAATCGATGTTGAGGAAAATATTTCCTGTGCCTGTGCGCCCCGGACTATTTTGCGCGATATCAAAGTGCTTGAAGAGTATTATCATGCGCCGATAGAATACGATTCATCGCGGCGTGGATACTATTTGAAACGCCCCTGGAACTTTGAAATACCGGTTCTGGAAGATGATATTATCAGCATGACACTGCTCGGAACCAAACTTGCCGGAGATATTCTGCCCGAACCCCTCAAAGGAAAAGTTGATCTGGCTGTGGATAAAACTCTTTCAGCGAACAACTCCGAGTTTTTTGACGAGGCGATGATCGAGTCTCTGTTGTGTGCCAGCGGAATCAAAGCGGCTGTGGAACCGGCGATTTTCAAAAAGATTTTTGATGCGTGGCGTCAGCATCAGGCGGTTTTGCTCAAATACGCCAAACCCGACGGAGATGTCTCTGAATATGAATTTGAACCGCACATGATTGCCTTTCACAAAGGCGTGTGGTATACCAAGGGTTATACTTTTGATACGAAAGAGGTCAGAATTTACGCAATTCAGCGTATCCGCGAAGTTACCTTCGGAATCGGCACCTTTGATACGGATAAAAAACTGTTGGAACACACCAAACGCAACGGTTTGTTTGAATATCCTAAAGTTGACGGCATCCGTCTGCATTGCGACAGCTCCATAGCGTTTTACCTTTACGAACACCAGAAGGTAAAAAAGTTCAAGATCGAGCCACAGGAAGACGGTTCACTGATTATAACTTTGCGTCCCGCCTTTGAACACGAAGTCATCCGCTGGGTGTTGGGCGAGGGCGGCAGTATCCGGGTATTGTATCCCGAAGATCTCCGCGAAAAAGTTGCGCTTGCAGGTAAGAGAATTTTTGAAGTGAATTCGTAAAAATTACTTTTCTTTTGACATATTCTGTTACAGCTCCTGTTCTGCATTATCTCCCGTGAACAGGAGTTTTTTTTATAAAGAGGAACTTTTTTCAGGGAGATAAATATGACGTCGCTTAACAAGTCGCAGAAAGAGGCATTTGAAATTCTGCTTTCTGTCAATTCCGGAAACGGTTGCAACGGAATCAAAAACGATGCTTTTCAAACCTGTTTCCATTGCAAATCCAACAGTTGAATAAAAAGCTGTAAAAAACCGGGCTGCTGCAAATTTGATGTCTTGCAGCAGCCCGGTTCAAGTCATTCCATATCCGGTCAATCTTTTTTCTGTTGAGCCTGTTTGATTTCATTTAATCTGTCTATGGCAGGCTGATATTTCCGATTAGCTGCCTGCTGATACCAATACATTGCAAGCTGAAAATTTTTAGCTGTGCCGATACCATTTTCACAGAATTTTCCGACCTGATATTGTGCATCAGGAACGCCCTGATTTGCGGCTTTGCTGTACCAGAAGAAAGTGTTTTCCAAACTGTACGGAACGCCCTTACCTTCAGAATACAACTGAGCCAGTTTTGTCTGAGCCGTTGGAACGCCGTTTTCCGCCAGACGCAGGAGCAGTTTCGCCAGACGCTTGAAGTCACCGCAAATGTTGTCTGAATCAACAGCGTAAGCTGCAAGCAGTGCATCCGCTCTTTTGTCGCCGTTTTCAGAAGCGATGAATGCCCAGCGGATGATTTCTGCTTTGTCATCACTGCGGATGGCAGCCAGCAGTTTGTTCCAGGCTTGCTGTGTGTTGACAGCTCCTGCAACAGCAGAGTTCTGAGGCTGCGGATTCAATGCCGTTCTGAAATCATCAATAGAGAAAAGATTGGAGACAACGGTTTTGATTTCTTCGTCGTAATCGGTTGACATCAATTCGCGGAAGCCGATGAAACTGCGGCTGAACGCCTGAAAATATCTGCTGTTTTTACCGTAAAACTGCCCCATCCAAACGAATCCCGGCTGACGGAGAGAGACGATGAGACGTGCTTCAAGGTATTTTCCCTCCTGACAGTTGTAAACAGTAAAGTTGAATGACAGCGGTGTAAGAATATGGATCGTTCCCGGAGTCTTTTCCATATAGTGACCATCCGTGATAACATTTGCATATTCTTTTTGAGCCAGTTCTGTCAGAATGGCGCTGGCAACACGCGAATCAGCGGACGGAATCAGCTGAATGACGGCATTTGTATCAAACTTTTGTTCGCTTCGGGGATATTCCGGAATCGGCAGAAGAGTGTCGTAAACAGGAGAAACACACCCCGCCAGACAGAATATAACGGTACTGCAGACTGCGGAAATACTGATTTTTAATGGAGAAATTTTCATCATTTTATCTCCTTTGCCAAGCGGTTTGCATTGGCCTTGCCGATAATTTCATTCAGCTCGTTTTTGTGTTTTGTGTTGAGTCCGCTGCTGTATTGGGCTCCCTGGGTCATCATCGGAAGGTGAATGACATTGAGACTGTTGTTGTCCGGGACATTGACGTTGAACATGGCAATACCGGCAGTATCCGAATAGCGGTATCCTTTGAGCATGATACGGTGTGTCCCGGGCGTCAGAGTCAGGGGAATGACATAAAGCTGCGCCGGAAGATTTCTCCAGAAACGTCCGTCAGCAGCCGGATTCATCAAGGCACCCATGATATGAACAGATCCGCCGACAACGTAACAGCCGAGGCCGATACAGAGAAAAGTTGCTCCGACCGGCGGACTGCCGATATTTCTCAGTCCGACGGTACAGCAGGTGTACCCCATCACCAGAAGGATATTTCCTGAAACTTCCATTGCCGCTTTGGCGGCAGCTTTGTCAGCCAGAACATTATCCATCAGCCGACCGCCCCGGGTGACGGCCTGATATTCAACATCTCCCAGCCGGTTGGGGATAAAGAAGGACGTTCCAGAGTTGACTGCAACGGTCATTGCGTCAAACGCATTGTTTCCGCGGATGATGTTGCGGTTTTCTTTGTAGGAACCGGTACAGACAACTGTCGGCGGAGAGCCTGCCCAGACAACCAGCAGAACGTTGGGCGTATTCCGGTTCAGGGCAGAAAAACAGTCTCCGGCGGCAGGCTTTTCATCCGTGTATCTGAAACCGCGTCCTGCCAGAGCTTTTTTCATTGCTGTCAGATAGGCATCAGCTTCATTTTTATCGTTCATTTTTGTTGCGGCAAGATAACCGATATAGTGCAGAAGAGCATAATCGTCAACAGATTGAGCCGCACTTGAATCGGCATCAGCAAGCAACCCGTTTTTGACGCATCTTAAAGCATCTTCATACTCTCCTTTGCTGATGAAAGAAAGAGCCATGAAAGCGTAAAATGTTGCTCTTTCATAAGAGTCGCCTTTGAAGACTTTATTGATTTCTCCATGCCAGATGCTTTGAGCTTTTTCTTCACTTTTCTGATCAAAAAGAGTTTCCAGATCAGCATGGATTTTTTTCATCAGTTCATGCGCCTGATCGTTTTTTCCGTCCATGAGCAGGGCGGAAAGCTGTTCCAGCTGATAGAGGGGGCGGCTGACGGTACGTTCTGAATTGAGTTTTGCAAGAATCGCCGACGCTTGTTCGTAGTTTCCATTGATAAAAGCAGTGTGAGCTGATTCATTGAGAGACTCCATCTGAGCCAGTTCGGTTTCTGTTTTAGGGACGAAATCCCCCTGAGGCGAACTGCATCCGGCAAGGAGCAGAACCGCCAGAAAAGCAAAAGTTGTTCCGAGCAGACTTTTCATGACTCTGTCAATCTCCCAGTACGATTTGATATCTTGTCGCACTTGTTACCGGACAGACGGCTTTGAAAGCAAAAGTTTCTCCTCTGTTGATAACGATTTCCTGATGATTTGTCGCATAGACAACGGGGGTGGATATACCGCCCTCCTGATAGAAGTTGCAGACGGTTCTCAGAGTCAGAACTCCCGGTGAGTGTCTGAACCAGTTTGTCCAGAACGAGTAACCGCGGTAACGGATCCCCGCTTCAACAACCAGTTGTCCGGCAGCATTGCGGTGGACTCTTTCATAAGCGATTTCAATCAGTTCGTTCAGGGAGTAAGTACCGAAAAGCGGGCTGTAATGAGCTGCTCTGGCAAAGACGATAGTGCCTTCCTGCTGCTGATCGGCGTAAGAAACCCGGTCAACATTGTCAACAGCAGTACAGCCTGAGAGGATAATTGCGGCAATAACGGCGGCAAGAGAATACCATTTCATTTTTTTTATTCCTTATTTTACGGCGGTAATCAGCGGTAAACGATACCGGCCTGGCTCATGCGTTTGACTTCGTAGGCATCTTCCCAGATGATCATGTTGCTTTCGGGGTCGGTCAGTTGGATATTGATGAGCAGATAATCTGTGGAAACGCCTTGAACTCTCTGATGCATGCCTGAAATTTCTCCGGAAATAATGTAATTTGCGGCACCGCTGTTATCTGAAATTTTCCGGTCAAGCAGAACGGGTTTTTCATATACAACGGCTTTGCTTTTGGGGTCAACCAGCATGAGGTTCAGCCGTTTATTGACGTCGGGATTGCGGCGCAGAGCCGGATCATAGAGAATTTTGCGCAGATGATTCTCATAAAGAGCTGTCTGTTTGGAGATCGTATGGGTTGTTGTTGAGTTATTCTGCTGATAAGATGTTGATTTTGTTTCTACTTCAGAAGAAATATGCATTGGTTTTCCGGCTTTGACTCTGGCATCCACGACATCAATGTAGTTTGCAATATTGATAATGCCTTCATTCTGCATGGATTCTGCGAAAAATTGTCCTGTGAGGTAGTAGTCTGCGCCTTCAAGGACACCGGGAAGCATGAACTGGACTTTCCCGGCAGCAGCACTGAAGATTTCAGAACGGAGCATGGCGGTAAAACTGTCTGCATTCATATTGACCAGATTGGTGTTGAACACCGGAATAACAGCGATCCTTGTGATTTTTCCCTGGGGAAAGATGGGGGATTGAGCAAGAGTGGACGCAAAGGATTTGAGTCCTGCTTCAATCTGTTTCTGCTGACGGTCTTTGAGGACGGAATATCTGGAAGCCTGAACTTTTGCGCTGTTGCTGAGAAAACTGACTTTTCCCTGACCGTATCTGTTGAGTTCAATCATCAACCGCTTCATAAAAAGATTTCTGTCAATGAAAAACCGGCTGTTATTCTTGAAATCAGCGACTTTGATAACCGTGGTTTGTCCGGCATTGTTGATTTGGGGCAGTGCAAGGATGGACGGCGTCATTTTAGAAGCGACAGTGCGGATATCTTCGGAGGAAAGTCCGCCCTGAAGCGGATCGGAATCCACAGGAATTCTGTTTGAGTTTGACACTTGCGGCGCTGTACATCCTGAGAGTGCTGCGATACCGCAAAAAAGTGCGGTCACACCGGCATAGAACGACACTGGTTTCATGAAAAATTTTTCCTTATGTGTAATTTAAAACGGGGAGATAATCAGCTTTAATATAGCACATAAAAAATTGATTACAAATGGATTTCTCCGTTTTTATCAAATTTTGCGAAAACGGTGGCAGTTCAAGTTGTCCGGACAAAAAATACGCTGCTTTTTTTAAGGCGCTATTCTCTGTACGGGTAAATAATTCCCGTCATGAAACCATCATCTCTTATCAGGAATAAGAGGAAAGCATTTTTTGCAGGACGGCTTTAAATTCTTCTTTGAGATTCTCCGGTTCCAGGAGTTTTACTGCGCCTTCCAGAGAGAGGATAAAGGGAAAGAGGATTTCTCTTGAAACGGCGGGAATATCAACGGTTCCGTCGGGATGGATGACCTGATTGCTGTGCAAGGGAGACGTTTTCAGGCGGTCGAGGGCGTGGGAAGAGGCAAGGAGTTTGACATTTGCAATCTTTTTGAAACTCAAAAAATCATCGGTGTTGACGGAGGAGATGATTTCTTTTGAGGGATCAAAATAACTTTGCAGGATATCCGCTTTTTTTATGCGCATGAGAGCGAAAGTACGGGGCTGATTTTTGAGATGACAAAATGCTTTGGTGTACCAGGAGTTGTTGTAAAAGACAAGCGTATGCGGTTCGATCACGCGTTCAGAGAGTTCACCCTGCCAGTCGGCATAAGCAATTTTTATGCGGCGGTTGGACTGCCATCCCTGAAAGACGGTCATAAAGATTTGGGGTTCCAGATTGGCATAAAGACCTGAGAGGATGTTGAGACTTTCCATATTTGCCGTATCCAGAAAATCCGGATTGTTGTTTTGAAGAAGATAATCCACGGCGTTGCGTATTTTATTTTTCAGGGGAGCGGGAAAAATGGCTTCAGATATTCTTGCACCGATGACAGCGGCGAGCATTTCGTTTTCGTCGAGGAGAGCAGGTGCGATAAAGTCCCAACCGTGATGTTTGAGATAATAACCGTTGCGTGCGCGGTCAAAGGCGAGGGGACAATTAAATTCATTTTGCAATACTTTCATATCGCGGAGGATGGTTTTTTTACCGCAATCAATTTCAATTTCCTCTTCAAGAGCGATTCTGCGGAATTCCCTGACGAGGGATTCAGAGTTGGGATATCTGTTTTCTTTAAGGAGTGCGGCGATCCGCATCAGGCGGTGCATTTGAGCTTTCTGAATGGGCATAAGAAGAGTTCTCCGGTGAAAAAAAATCAAAAAAAAGCGCAGTTGAAAATCAAGTGGACTAAAGATGTCCACTTGGTTGTAATATATTCTCATCAAAAACAAAAATCAACCGTAAAGCCGGAAAAAGGAGAAAAAAAATGATTGGTTTGTTTGTTTTGACGATATCCGCCGCTGCATTCATTACGTTGGGACTGCTTATCATCGGAGTTATATTAAATTTGCTGACTCCGCTGCTGGGATTGTTCGGCGTTCTTTGGGGGATATTAAAATTTGCGTATGACGAAAAGCGAACAGCGCGAACTCCGATATTGCTTCGCCGTCCGGTCCGTATAGACATCCGTCATTGAGGAAGAAAAATTCATGTTAAAGAATCTGTTGTTGTATTACGGCGTCCTTCGCTTTCTCACCGCCCCGGACAGGGGTGTGTCCGGCAGGGCTGATCCCTCCGGTTGCGCCTGCGCCGCCATTATCATCTTCGCCCTCATCATCGCCCTCTTGTGCGCGTAAAATTAAACGGGCTTGAAATTATTTTATTGATGGTGTATAGTTTAGCAGTTTCAAAAAAATCCCGGCCAACTGAATGACCGGGATGAAAGGTGTAACACCTACGGCATATAGCCTTGTTGTGATAAGATGTTTACTATAATATAAACTGAAAAAATCAAATATCAAATAAAAATTTAAAAAAAAGAGGTTTTTCTATGAAACGAGTATTGGGAATTGACTTGGGAACAAACTCTTTGGGATGGGGAATTATTGAAAATCAGCGCATCATTGATTGCGGTGTTTTGGTATTTGATCAGGGAATTCCTCTTGTAAAGGGGATTGAATCCGCAAATTCTCCTGCAGCGGAAAGAACTGCGTTCCGCGCTGCACGCAGATTAAAATATCGCCGTCGTTTGAGAAAATATCATACGCTGAAAATTTTAATTGAAAATAATATGTGTCCGCTGAGTTTACCTGAGTTGAAAGACTGGATCAGAAAAGGTAATTTTCCGGTGGATAACGCTGCGTTTATCGGATGGTTGAACAGCACTTGTGAAAGTAATCCGTATTATTTTCGTGCCAAGGCTGCCTCTGAAAAGGTTTCTCCGTTTGAATTGGGCAGGGCGTTGTATCATATTGCAATCCGTCGCGGATTTAAAAGTTCTAAAAAAGATCAAAGTTCTTCTAATGCTAAAGAAACCAGTGAATTGAAAAACAGCATCAAACAGCTGGAAGAAAAATTATTGTTCACCGGGCAGACGTTGGGACAGTATCTTTATGAGTTGGTAAAAACAGATTCTAAAATTCGCGGTCATATCAAATGCGGCAGAGTTGAACATTATATCCCTGAATTTGAAACAATATGCCGGGTTCAAAATATTTCCGGTGAATTAAAGAAAAAATTGTACGATGCCTTATTCCTGCAGCGGCCGTTGCGGTCCAAAAGATATCTTGTCGGAAAATGCTCTCTTGAGCAAAAATATCCCCGGGCATTGATTGCACATCCTCTGTTTGAAAAATACCGTATGCTTTCTTTTGTCAATACAATAAAAGTGCAGATTGATGATGAGCCTGAGCGTTTTCTTGATTCTGAAGAAAGACAAACTGCAATAACAGCATTCATGGTCGAGACGAAAAATCTGAAATTTAAAAAGATTAAAACTGCTTTGGTAAAAAAACATTTCAAGAATAGAAGTGTCGGGTTTAATTATCGGGATGACCAATCTTGCACATTTTCTGCTTTGATTTATCAATTGCAGAAAATACTGGGATGTGATGATCTGTTTGCCTGGAAACGTAATTATCTTGATGTCAAGAAACATGAAAAATGTATGGATTATCAGGCAGTCTTTGACGGACTGAAATATTTTAAGATTGATTTTGACGGTGATCCTGCAGCCTTCAGGAAATTTGCAGTTGAACGTCTCGGACTTACGGAGGACTCCGCCGAAGAATTTATGAAAATTGATATTCCTGACGGATATGCCAAATACAGTTTGTATGCAATCCGGAAAATCGTTCCGTTTCTTGAGGCGGGATACATTGAGCCTTACGCTGTTTTTCTGGCAAAGGTTCCTGACATATTGGGTAAACACGTTTTTGAAAGCAGAAAAGAGGAGATTCTTGCTGATTTTCAACAGTGCCTTGAAGATTATACTTGGGAAAAACAGAATTTGGATTACCGCGAAAGAAAACATATTCTCAGCTTGTCGGCACGTTTTAAACAATTGCTTGAAGAAAAGTGGAAATGTTCTCCTGAAAAAATTGCAAAACTTTATGAGTTTAAAGAGCAATCCAATTACACCGATCATATTTCAGAGGGAGTTTTGCCGCATATTGAACTTGGGATGATTTACAATCCGATGGTTCATCGTTCGCTTACGGTATTGCGGCGGTTGGTTAACAGTTTGCGTCTTGCCGGAAAAATAGATGCGGATACCGAAATCCATATCGAACTTGCGCGTAACGTTAATGATAAAACCACCCGCATGGCAATACAGGAAATGCAAAAAAGCAATGAAAAGTTGCGGGAACAGGCGCGCGCAGAGTTTGCTGAATACGGTATTACGCCGACGGATGAACAGATTTTGCGCTGGCGTTTGTGGAAAGAACAGAACGGAATTTGTATTTATACCGGCAGAAAAATCAGTTCCGGAGAAATTTTTACCAACGAATTCAGTTCTCTTGATATCGAACATACGATTCCCCGGTCAGCCGGAGGCGAAAGCAATCTGGAAAATTTAACTCTCTGTGACAGTACTTATAACCGCAGTACCAAGAAAGATAAATTGCCTTCAGAGTGTCCAAATTATGATGCGCCTGTCGGAGATTTAAAGATTTCCATCCGTGAAGGCTTGATGTTGTCCGGATTTGAAGAAGCTCTTGAGAATGCAGAAAAAGCTTTTGCTGAAGCAAGCCACAAATTAAAAGCAGTTCCGGCTTCTTCTCCGAACCGGGCGAGTGTTCGTCAGAGGCAGATTGTTGCGTATGAAAAGCGTAAATATTGGCGGCTGAAACTTTTGTCTTTTGAAATGGGGCGCGAGGAGGCTACCGGTAATTTCAGCAGACGGCAGCTTGTTGCAACCGGAGTTATGTCCCGCCACGCACTGCAGTTTTTAAGATCAACATATCCGGACGTCTATGCCAATAATGGAACAGTTACCGCTTTTGCCCGCAAGGAATGGGGCTTGCAAAGTCAATTTGAGAAAAAAGAACGGGCTGACCACATCCACCATGTCATAGATGCGTTGGTGATTGCTGCTATAGATCGTGAATCCCTCAATAAAATTGCTCATGCCCACCATGAGGGGGATGTATACCGGGATGGCAGATCTGTTGTAAAGATTGCCTCTCCCTGGCAGTCTTTTGCTCAGGATGTTTATTTCGCTGTTGAAAATGTCCTGGTTAAACGTCTGGTGTCACATAATGAAACCAAACAGGCAAAAAGAAACAGAGTATACCTTGCCACGCCGGTAAAAGGACAGGACGGCGCGATGATCAGACACTTCCCCGGTACCGGAGATACTGTCCGCGGACAACTGCACGATCAAACTTATTACGGCAGAATTCTTGATTCCGCGCAAGAAGTCAGAACCGTTTTAAGGACAGTTCTTGACTCTAAAAACTTCAGTTCAATAGAGTCTTTGAGGAAAATTGTTGACAAAGGTGTGCGCGAAGCGATCATTGAGCAACTGGAATTGAGAATGGCAGACGGTACACCTTTTGCAGAGGCTTTGGATTCCGGCGTTTGCATGAAAACGAAAAACGGTACTTTTGACGGACCTGCAATCAAAAAGGTCAGAATTTTCCGTGATGATATTTCTCCTTTGACTATCAAACGGCAGACTTATTCCGGCGCAGCAGAGTACAAAAATTATTATTATGCAGAAACTGCCAAAGGCGGCAATTTTATGATTGCACTTTATCGCAATCCGCAAACGCCTGCCGGACAGAAAGTTTATGATTATGAACTTATTTCTTTGTGGCAATGGGCAGAAGAACATCGCAGAGAGGATTATATTCCACCGCAGAACAGAACTGATAAGGGGGAATTTATCGGTATTGTCAATCCGGGAGTATCTGTTTTATTTTATAAGGATTCGCCGGAAGAATTGAAAACAATGTCGCAGGAACAGCTTGCCAAGCGTTTGTATATTGTTACTGAATTCAAAAAAGGTGGACGAATTTGTTTACGTTGGCACAGAGAAGCCCGTTCTAAAAAAGATGCCGAGACTGCAATGAAAGAAACGTTTAACGCTCAGGCACTTTCAAAAATAGAATGGGAGAATCCTGCCTTTTTACTGTGTTTGAGTGGAAAAACTTATCAAAATCACACGTTGTTTGCCGGAATCGATTTTAATATATCTGTTGACGGAGAGATTACTTTTGTGGATTAAAATATGTTGAAACGCACATTGTTTTTTTCCTCTGGCGGAAAATTGTCAATAAAAAATACGCTTCTTGTGTATAAGCCTGATCATTCAACAGCAGAGGAACACACCTTTGCTGTTGAAGATATCGGTTTTATTGTGATAGAAAGCAATCAGATGCTGATAACGTCTTATGCGTTGAACCAGCTTGTTGAAAATAATGTTGCGGTTGTTTTTTGCGATAATTCACATCTTCCATCGGGGCAACTGATTCCGTATTCAGGCAATTCTCTTTGTGCAGCGATTGTGTCGGCGCAGCTGTCTGCAAGTGAAGCACTGCGGGGGAAATTATGGAAACAAACCATTCAGGCAAAATTAAAAAATCAGGCTGAATGTCTGAAACGGTTGGGGTTTGAATATAAAAAAGTCGAAGCATTAAGCAAGACTGTCAAAACTGGGGATTCTGACAATAATGAGGCTGTCGGTGCAAGATTTTATTTCGGGCAGTTGGGAACAGCTGATTATTTCTGCCGGGATAGAGAGGGGATTCCCCCGAATAATGCCTTAAATTACGGATATGCGATTTTGCGGGCGGCAACTGCGCGGGCGATAATCGGCTCCGGAATGTTGTGTGTCAGTGGAATACATCATTGCAATCAGTACAATGCGTTTGCTCTGGCTGATGATGTGATGGAACCGTATCGCCCTTTTATTGATGAAGTTGTTTTCGGGGAGCGTGATTTTTTTAAAACAGAAGATTTAACGCGCGAACATAAAGCAAAATTACTGCAGTTATTGGCAATGGATGTAAAAATCAGGAATGACCGCCGTCCGTTGGCAAATGCGTTATCTTATACAACCGCTTCTCTTGCCAGATGTTTTCAAAAAGAAGAAAAAGAAATAACATATCCGGAGTTTGTATAGTGCCAGCAGAATTTCACGCTCTCAACAGGTATAAATATATGTGGATTTATGTCATGTTTGATTTGCCGACGAATACGAGAAAACAGCGCAAAGACGCGGCGGATTTTCGTAAAACGCTTGTGAAAGACGGGTTTTCAATGCTGCAATACTCTGTATATATCCGCCATTGTGCCTCTTATGCAAACACCGAAGTTCATATCAAACGTGTCAAACAAGCTGTTCCGGGGGAGGGGATTGTTTCTGTTTTAAGGATTACAGATCGCCAATTTGAAGATATTTGTACCTTTGTCGGCAGAAAATCCCAGCCGCCTCCGGCAGCTCCGGCACAGCTTGAACTGTTTTGATTTTGCTGAAAATTTCGTTCCAACACTTCTTTTTTATGCCATTTGAAGCAAAAAAATCTCATCTTATTGTGATGTAAGTGGCTTATATTAAAGACTTTTCTTGTGTCAATAATATAGCACACTTCAAAAAAACATCAAATCACAACACAGTGAAATCACGCTTGAAAGAAGAACGAATATAGCACACTTCAAAAAAACATCAAATCACAACTCTGCATCCGATACATTGACCACATGGAAGAATATAGCACACTTCAAAAAAACATCAAATCACAACCAAAATTTGCGGGAGATTTACGGGCAAACAATATAGCACACTTCAAAAAAACATCAAATCACAACACCAGTTACGAGCAGGGCAAAAGCGCAAAAAATATAGCACACTTCAAAAAAACATCAAATCACAACAATAAATTCCCCGTGGTTTACGGTTTGAACAATATAGCACACTTCAAAAAAACATCAAATCACAACTCGGTATTGATTAATGCCAACAGACGTCCCAATATAGCACACTTCAAAAAAACATCAAATCACAACCGGCTGAAAACAAGTTCGCATGTAAAGTTTAATATAGCACACTTCAAAAAAACATCAAATCACAACTAGTTGATTTTGTTCTTCCGTCTATGACGGAATATAGCACACTTCAAAAAAACATCAAATCACAACCGTTCATGGATATATATCTTGCGTTCACGAATATAGCACACTTCAAAAAAACATCAAATCACAACACCAACACCGGCGATCAGAGTGCCGCCACCAATATAGCACACTTCAAAAAAACATCAAATCACAACCGCTGCGACGTGTTGCCTTGTAATTCCATGAATATAGCACACTTCAAAAAAACATCAAATCACAACTGCTCAGAGAATTCGTGAAGACAGAGAAAAAATATAGCACACTTCAAAAAAACATCAAATCACAACCAAGGAATACACTTCCCGTTCAAGTTGCGAAATATAGCACACTTCAAAAAAACATCAAATCACAACGAACGCGCCCACCGCCTGTTTGCCGAATTAATATAGCACACTTCAAAAAAACATCAAATCACAACTCACGGGTGTTTACAGAGATGTGTATCCCGAATATAGCACACTTCAAAAAAACATCAAATCACAACGACAGAAACCGGCAACTGGTGAGGAACATTAATATAGCACACTTCAAAAAAACATCAAATCACAACTCCATGCTTCCGCTTCTTTTTGGTTCCAGAAATATAGCACACTTCAAAAAAACATCAAATCACAACTCGTAACTGTCCATCCGTTCCATAATCTTAAATATAGCACACTTCAAAAAAACATCAAATCACAACTCCGGAGAAGAGCTGTTGTTTGAAATTCTTAATATAGCACACTTCAAAAAAACATCAAATCACAACTTTATGTTGTTATAAATCAAACTCTCCGCTAATATAGCACACTTCAAAAAAACATCAAATCACAACTCTCCCTGCATCAGCTTTGCCACATCATCAAATATAGCACACTTTAAAAAACATCAAATCACAACCATAGGAGATATTATGAGAGACGTGAGAAAATATAGCACATTTTTCCTGAATTGCAAATAATAACAAAAGTACTTGAGCTTATTGCACGGTATCAGGCGGAGTTTTATCTTCCCTCAACAAAATACTCCGCTTTTCTTGAAAAAAGATGGGGGTTCGGGGGAAGGAAATATACCGAAGCCGACGTTTCGGCCTTTTCTCGTGAAAAGAAGTTTTTTCCTTCCCCCGATTCCCGTTCCTTTTCAGGAACGGAGGATGATGAGCTTGTGGACGGCGCGGCTCATGGCGGTGTAGAGGCCGCGGGCGTTCCAGCGGGGATCGGCGGGGGTGACGTCAAGGAGTATCACAACTTTGGCTTCGCAGCCTTTGTATTTCATGAAGGTAAAGTATTGAACTTCGTTCTTTTTGAGCTGCTCTTCTGTGGAAACAATGGAGAAACGTCCGACGCGTGGATCGGCTCCGATGGAGGTATTGGGGAGAGTGTGGGCGCCGAGAATCACAATTTGCTGAAGAAGAATATCCTCCTGGGTTGTCAGGTGTTCCAGTTGTGCTTCAAGGTTGGCGCGGCAGTTGCCGGTCAGAATATGCACATCGGCTCCTTCGGGCGCGTTGGGCATGATGACTCCCGGCGTGGATTGATAGGGCTGCAGCGCTTCAAATATTTTCTTCGTATTCCTGCAGTTGCAGTTTAAGGTGACGGGAGGTGTGCCGAAGTCCGGCAGATGCAATCCGTCAGTATAGATATTCTGGTCCGGATCATAGAAAATATAAAAGTGTCCGTCAAGTTCGGGGAGCAGGGAAATCACATCCCAGGCTTCGCGGGTGAAATCCTGTCCCTCATCAACGATAACAGCATCGTAGCAGAGACAGGTGCGTTCAATATAAGTCCGCAGGAGTTTGGGCAGAACTTCACTGTATAATCTGGGATTGTCACGGTATTGTGCAACCTGATCTTCAGGAATTTTCAACAGTTCAATGGCAAATTCAAAAAATGCCGCCGTCCGGATGAGAAGATTGTCTTTGACACAGTGTTTCAAATGTTTTGCCAGAAGTTGATTGAAACACAGCAGAAGGACACTTTTTCCCTGTGCTGCCAGACTTTGTGCCTTCTTGACCGCCATGAGGGTTTTGCCCGAACCGGCACAGCCGCAGATCTGAAGTCGGCGGAAGTTTTCCAAAGCATTCAAAATCATACACTGCTGTTCGGTGAAGAGGAAAAACTGTTTCTCTTCAACCTTTATCCGGTCAGAAAGTTTGGAGCCGTATTCAAAAACAGGCGTCAAAACCTGAAGAACTTCTGATTCAGAGAGGCTGCCGTGAATATTTTCAGGTATGGGTGTATCCATCAAAAGCTGACGGGCAAAGGATTCAATATAGGGCAGGGTGTCTCCCGTAATAACGATATCCTGCGCTTCGGCAGGCCAGGTCATGTGTTTGCTGCATGACGGAAAACATACCGCATGGGCGAATTTTGCGGGAATCGCTTTCAATAATCTGTCTTCAAGCAGTTGCCGGACCGCATATTTATTTTTCTTCGCCTGAACGACCGGTTTTATCGGACGGTCTTCCTGAAACCATTGTCCGTCACGGTGCGAAATCGTACCGCCTTTGACCTCAATAACCAGAAATCCCAACGTTGCATGATAGAGCAGAAAATCAATTTCACCGTCCCACAACATATAGTTCAAATCCCTTGACAGGTAGTCAAAGGAATGAAAAACTTTCCACTCGTCAGAAAGATTATTTTTGATCGCCTCAAATACAATCTGTTCCGACAACGGACGCCTGGAAAGATCACATTCCGCCGGTATCATTCTTGCCATTTTATAAAGTCCCTTTCCTGAAATTTTCTTGTCAGGGAGAATATAGCACCGAAAGAGGAATTTTTCAACCCGGGTGAGACTTGCTTGATGGCAACGGTGGTGTGCGGGCGGCGGGGGTGTGGCGCTTGCTTATGGACCGGGTGGACCAGATGGACCAAATGGACAAGGTGGGGGCGCCACAGGATACCCCGAGGGTTTGCAGTGCCGCAGTGTGGTTGGGCGCGGGTGATTGATGTGCCGTTGGGTAATGCGGGCTTTTTGATGGCAACGGTGGTGTGCGGGCGGCGGGGGGGGGCGGTTGTGTCTGACCTGTCTGGCCTGTCTGACCTGTC
>SUVX01000023.1 GCA_015061725.1 Lentisphaerota bacterium | reverse complement strand
CTGACGATTTATATTCTGCCGGAAATGATTGGACATGGTGTCGGTTCTGCCATCATCAACACCTTGGAACAGGATGAATACTTTTTGCGGGCTGAACGCATAGAGATTCCATCTTCAGTTACAGCTGTAAAGTTTTATGAAAAGCTTGGCTACATTCCTAAAAATGGAGTAGAACCAGATGCTGAAGGTATCGTTCCAATGGAAAAATTCAGATAAAATATGCTTATGCAGTCATTGGGCGGCAGGAGAAATCCTGCCGCCTTTTTGCGTTTACGCACGGCGTGTCGCGGCGTTTACGGCAAGGTTCGGGTAAATGGCAAAAAGCAGCGAAAAAGCACTTGTGAAGCCCTTTTGTGAAAAAAACTTCACAGAATTTTTGGCGAGAGTTGAAAAAGGTTCCTCGACAGTTTGTGCCAGAAATATGCAGAAAATCCTGAAAAATCAAAAGACGGAATTGCTTCTGTTATCAAATGCGTAAAAAGAGTTTTCAATAGACCTGATGGACCAAACGAACCACATGGACGCAGTAATGCCGAATAGTCCGTTCCATCTTGTCCCCCCGGTTCACCCAATGCCGTTTTTTGCCCAAAACGAAATTTTAAGCGGGTAATCTTTATGAGTTCATGTCACAAACCTCGAAGAGGCGAAAATACAAGGCGACAACGCCGCCGTGTAAGCGAAGCGCAGTAAAAAAGATAACACCATCCTTGCTCCTGCAGGGAGAAAACTTCACGGGCAGCGTAAGCTGACCTCTTCACAAGTGTAATGGAGCGTTAGCGGAATGAAACGTCTTCACAAGTAAGTCTTCTCTGGAGTTTGGTGAAGATGTCCCGGCTTCATTTCATTACGCCGTGGCAAGGAAGAAAAGGCTACGCCTTTTGAGTGAAGTTGTGCTTCGCACAGTGAAGAGAAGACTTGCGTCTTCGTTCGCCATTTTTTGGCAAAAAAATGGCGGACCGTTTTCAAAAAAACACCCCCAGTTTGAAACTGGGTTTTAACCTAAAAAACTCAGAATTTTCCGAGAGAAATAAGTTAAAAAACACTTCACTCGGCAGATTCTGATTCAAAGCCTTCATATAAAATCAATTTGCAATTTTGCCTCAAAGACAATGATCTGGTCAAATCAAAGAGGGGGCATCTCAAAAAATTCTACGGCAACCGATTCGATTGCAAAATGTCTTATTTCGGAAAAGGATACACCATCCCGGAGAAGATGTTGTTTTTTCTTTTGCAAATTGATAATCCGGGCAATATCGTATTTAGAAGCCTGCAAGACTTTGAAAGTCTTTTCCGAATTCCACATTATTACATGAGCAAGATAATACTCATGGGCACATTTCATAAAATACACTTGTGCAGGGGATAATCCGAATTGCCTCGTTTTGGAGGATTCGAGGTTCGGGTCTGTTTCCGGAGCAATAAACTTGATTTTTTTATACCACTTATCCCCAAATGTCGCTTGAAAATCCCTGTTACACTTATCGTCGAACGCTTCTTTTTCTGCGATCGGCAACAAATAATCTATGGCCTCGGGAATGGTTATGAGTTCACCGTTCTTATCAAAATAAGGGTTATCACCAAAGTCGTAGGCCTGTTTGATAACCAAATAAACCCCATCCTGGACTATTTGCTCGACGATAGACATTTGATACCTCCTCTTTACTGTTCGGTAAAATTGCCGGACCTGGTTGATAATGTCGGTTTCCACGCAACATGAAAGTATTAAAAGTATTTAAGCGAGCACTGGAAACCTGCTGGTGTGATAATATAGTATCTTCCTGCATTTTTTCAAGGTTATCCATCGATATTGTTGGAAAAATCCAGAAAAAACTTGTCCGGCGAACTTTACGGCAAGAATTTTTCAGCATTCCCCCCGAGTTCGAATCCATCGCTGGCAAGTTTTTGACCGCCACCCGGCTGGGTAGGATTCTGAAAAGCATTATTGCTGATTATGAACAACTTGTGAAAACACTCCACCACTTTCATATCTTCTCTCCATGCTCGGCAAGGCACAAAAACAAGACTTTGTTAATAATCAAGCACTTACAAAGAGAACTTGATTTTTACACCTTTCAGAAAAAGTCAGAATTCAGACAGCTTTCAGACAAAATCCGGTGAAAAACGGTCTGATTTCAGAGTCTGAGTGAGTTTCTTACACACTGATGGAAATATTGTAAAGCCCTTTGAACAAAAGAGTTTTACAAAATAATAGCAAGGATGATTTTTTCAGCAAGATTAAAAGGGGGATAAAAAAATGGCGGCTGGAAATTTTATCTTCCCCCACCATTCTGAAAGGCATTTTGAGCTTAAAAACTCAGAATTTCGCTGTGAAATGAAATTCTGAAAATCACTTCACTTTTAATCAGAAAAACTCAGAATGATATTTACGGACCATCAAAATAAGAAGTAATTTTCTGCGAAACAGCGATATTATTCTTGTCAAAAATGACCACATAATAATCCCATCCGGTCGGAAAGGCGAGATGTCGTTCTGTATGATATCCGCCCATAGCCGCAGCTTTTTGAATCCGCTCATCGGCAAAAGCGTCTTTTATCGTTTTGAAATATAAACCATAATTGCAAAAGTGAGGATATCTGCTACTTCCAGGAATTGATATATGAATATGTGTTCCCCAGGGCTTCGCCGGATTGGATGCAAATATTTTAACGACCTCTTCCCGGCTTTTGCCGACAAAGTTTATTTCCGGCAGACGGGAAAAGCCGGAACAGCCAGACAATAACACTATGCAGAATGAAAATACCGGGATAATATATTTTTTCATTTTTCATCACCTTTTGCCGTATTGATGGACTTTATCAGCATTACCCAGATTTGAGAACAATTATTGTTTAATATCCGTTGGTTAATATACTATCTGTGATGAAGTATTGCAAACAGGAACTCTCATTTTTCATTTTTACATCATATGAGCGAAGCGAATGCTTCATATTTGGAGTGAAACGGAAAATGCTTCATAGCAGAATGAAATGGAGCTGCTTCATCGTCAGGCGTTTTTTATGAAGCATTTTGCGGCGATGCCGCAAAATATGAAGCGCATCTTGCGATGCATGAAGCGGCACTGCGTGCCATGAAGCAAAGCCTGACGGCTTCATTCCGCCATTTTTTGGCAAAAAAATGGCGGCTCGCTTTCTTTATCGCCACCCGCCATTCTGAAACGCATTTTGAACTTAAAACTTCAGAATTTCGCTGTGAAATGAAATTCTGAAAATCACTTCATATTCAGAATTAAATAACGGACTCTGCATGAACCAATACATGCAAAGTCCGTCGTTATCAGTTTTATCTACGGAAAAACTGACAAACCACAATTTCTTGAGTTGATTTTTCAGTGAATAGCAATCAAATCTCCTGCTACACTAAAAAAATCTCAATCGTCACCATAACCGCAACCAAAACGCCTGCATTCGGCAACATATTCTTCAGCTTCTGCTGCCGAAACATTGACTGATTGAGTGTAGACTTCTGCTGCCATCAATATTTTTTCTGTAATTTCCATGATTAATACCTCCTTTCTAATGGGAATAGTAGTTTTTAATATATTAACCCCATCAATTAATATACTTACTGACTTTATCTTTTGAGACTTGTTTATAAATTGCCAATGCCGCTTTTAATTTCACTTGAGATTCTCTATTCAGAGAGTTCACTCGCTGCATATAATACTGAATTTGAAAGGCACTGATAACTCGAATTTCTGCGACCAGAATCTTGCAATCTCTTTTATCGCGCAGTGAAACATTTTTTCTTTCCTGCAGGTTGTATGCAATACAGGATGGGCAACTTTTTACAATTGGACATTGAGCGCATTCTAGATCAGATTCTTTAGCAAAAGGATGTTCAAAGTCAATATCAGTCAAAGAATGCCAAATATCTTCGCCCCACACTAGAGGAGAAAACATATGACAGGGATATCCTTTACCACTGTAGTCATAAGCTATCATATGATGCCCGGCACCGCAAAAATAATCGAGCTTGTTTGCCAATTGATCTGCATAAGAGTGTAAAAAGAATGGATTAGGTGGATACTGAGGATTTGTCAAGTAAAAATCAGCTATCCGACGTAACTGTTCTTCATACTTTTTCACATCTTCTTCAGTCCAATTAACACCTGTTGCGTGGCTTCCATCCAAACGGTATCCCAGTTTCGTTAATTTGATAAAATCATCGGCGTAAGCTTCTGTTGTTTCTGGAGAAACCGTCATTAAAAAATACACATTCGGCCAGGTTTCCCGGGCAAAGTTAATGGGTATATCCTCTAAAGAAACACCTCGATTTAACAATTGGGCAGCAGTATCACCATCAACGGATAAACTGAGTGAGATTTTATCTTTATGAGCTTGAAACCATTTCTTTTTATCAAGAGTTAACAATGTTCCATTAGATGTGATACTAATGGCATATGCAACTCCTGTGGAAATTCCCCAAATCCATTCGCAAAAAGCTTTTATCATATCAAAGCACAAAAGAGGTTCGCCGCCAAAAAGATTGATGGCTAATCCATCAAATTTTTTACTTTTTTCAATATAATCAATCTCCTGTAATATAATTTTTTGAGCAGTTTCAAGAGTCATGTTCTTCTGTTGGTCATTGGTTTTAAACTTTTCAAAACAATAGAGACAGTTGAGATTACATGAATATGTCAATATCAGTTTGCATACCCTTGGATTTTTGAATTTCTGTTCAGTCATATTTTTCTTCATCCTATTTTTTTGCGTAAACAAAATAGCCGCGATAATCCATTACTGGACTTCGCGGCTGTAAAATTGGATCGATACAATTTTTCAAGGCACAAAAAACTATGACTTGAAAATCAGAAAAAAAGTGGTTCGGGCGACCTGAAAGACTTCGGTCGGGTGGAAGCAAGCATTTATTATTTAATGCTTGCTTGCGCTCACTTCGTTCGCGCAAGACAGTTTTTCAGTGTTCCGAAAAACTGTAGAGGAGACCGGATGTGCGGACAGCGAAAAATTGATGCCGTAAAGCGGCATCTCAAATGCTGTCGTAGCGAGTTTAGTTCTCATGATCGGAATCCCCATAAAATAAAGCTTCGCCTGCCGATTCCACAACTTTCTGCTGCGAAATCCAGCCTGCTTGGTAACGTTCAAATAAAAACCGAACGCTCCCAAACACTCGCTCACAGGTCCGACCAAGAACCATCTGCATACATGCAAAGAAGCGTCCGGCAAGACGTGTAGACACAATCTCACCGGATACATTTCACCTATGTATGCAGCAAATTCTTTTTTAAACTTGGTCGGTTTGTGAGCGATTTGCTGAAATATAACGGTTGTCAAAATAGCCCTGTTCTATAATGAAGACAAGACCTCACCATAGTACAGTATCTCTAATATATCATACGAAAATGAAATTACAACCGAGAAAAACAAAAATAATCATTTTTTTACAAATTATTCAACCGACAATATTGAAAGATTTGTTATATCGCTTGTTTTTATTTTGCAACCATCAGTCAAGACGATGGTTGCGTCTGTGGTAGATAGTTTTTTTACTCTGCCCGAAACCTCAATGATTGCCCCGCCGCTTTTGTGTTCATCCGGGACAAAATATTTGATGCGAGCTTCCGGCTGTTCGGAGATATGATCAGCGATGTACGCTAAGCGTTCATTGATTGCTCTCTGCTCCTGCTCGTCCAGTTCCGGACAGCTTTCGGTTAGCCGGGCAGTTTCGGCAACAGCATCATCATACCCCACCAAGGCCGCAAAAGGAGCAAACTGCGCAGCCCTGTCGTGCATGGACATCCGCTGGCGGGTCGGAGAAACGTGGTGTGGAAGATTTATGATGTCATCGTCACGGTTCATGCTGCAGGTGTTTACAACTGCGGATTGCGGATTTTTCGTTTTTCAGGAGCGTGTCGCGGCGGTTGCGGCAAAGGTCGGGGCAGTGGCAAAATGCAGCGAAAAAGCACTTGTGAAGCGGTTTTGTGAAAAAAACTTCACAGAATTTTTGTTAGACTTGAAAAAATGGTCAGCGTTTTTTTATCTTCCCCCATTACCTCGGTAAGAATTGATGATTTTTGAGGGTAAAATGTCGGTAAAAATCCAAATAGACCGTTGGGTGAAGATAAAAACTTGCCAGCGTTTTCACTTCTTCCTCCCACAAGGTAAGTTTGCAAGGTAAGAATTTTGAGGGTAAATTTTCCAGACAAAAATGGGGGCTGATAAAAACACGCTCCGTTTTCATAACTTCCCCCATGCTCGGTAAGATGTAAAAACAAGACTTTGTTAATAATCAGGCACTTACAAAAAGAACCTTGATTTTTACACTTTTCACGATTTGCAGTTTTGCAATAAAATCCGCTTTTCCATGGGCATATTGCGCTTCATGGATATTCGCTCCAATACTGGTTCCGGCTCTGCCGATTTGATTGGAAACGATCGTTTCGTGCTGACTTTTCAGGAATTTTACCAAGTTCAGTATTTGTACCGCAAAATCAATGGAAAGTGTACGCAATTTGCTTTCAGCCATAGTGTAATCTCCTTCCGCAAAGTAATATATCACCGCAAGTGGAAAAATCAAGGCGGCTTGCCGCCGTGTAAGCACCGTAGGTGCGCTTTTAATCAGAAACACATCCACCCGCCGGCAGGCGGCAACTTCACGGGCAGCGCAAGCTGACCTCTTCACAAGTGTAATGGAGCGTTAGCGGAATGAAACGTCTTCACAAGTAAGTCTTCTCTGGAGTTTGGTGAAGATGTGAAGAAAAAACTTTGTTTTTTGAGTGAAGTTGTGCTTCGCACAGTGAAGAGAAGACTTACGTCTTCGTTCCGCCATTTTTTTTGCAAAAAAAATGGCGGAGAGAGCGGGATTCGAACCCGCGGTAGAGTTTCCCCTACGACAGTTTAGCAAACTGTTGCTTTCGGCCACTCAGCCATCTCTCCGCTGTTTCGCAGTATGAGATATAAAATATCACCTGATTTACGTCTTGTCAAGCGATTTTTTAAAAATTTTATCTAAAAAAGCAGAAAAGAAAATCGTTCCCGGACTTGTTAAACCGGAAAAACAGGAGTATATTATCCTATTGTATTGTTTTTTATTATAATTATATAATTAATATAAAAGAGACAGAGAAAAAAATGAGCGATCTTACAAGCAAAGACATTCCGCTGAATATTGAAGAAATTATGCACACCGCATATCTTCAGTACTCCCTCAGTGTCAACGTCGGACGCGCCATTCCCGATGTGCGCGATGGTCTCAAACCCGTTAACCGCCGTATCCTCTATGCCATGCGGCAGATGGGTTTGACCAAAAGTCATGCCACCGTCAAGTGCGCAAAAGTCGTCGGCGATGTCATGGGTAATTACCACCCCCACGGCGACTCCTCCATCTATGAAGCCCTCGTCCGTCTGGCTCAGCCCTTCTCCATGCGCTGCAAGCTGGTCGAAGGTCAGGGCAACTTCGGAAGTATCGACGGTGACCCCGCCGCCGCCAGCCGTTACACAGAGTGCCGCATGGAACGCCTCGGTGAAGAAATGCTCGCCGATATCGAAAAAGAAACCGTTGATATGGTTCCCACATTTGACGAATCCGATGTGGAACCCGCCGTTCTCCCCGCAAAGTTCCCGCAGCTGCTCGTCAACGGAACCACCGGTATCGGTGTGGGTATGGCAACAAATATCCCCCCGCACAACCTGGGCGAAGTCATTGACGCCACAGTCCACCTGCTCGAAAATCCCGAAGCTACGGTTGACGAATTGATGCAGTTCATCCCCGGTCCGGACTTCCCGACCGGCGCCATCATCCGCGGACGCTGGACGCTCCGTCAGTTCTATCAGACCGGACACGGCAGTGTCAAAGTCCGTGCCAAAGCCGATATCATCGAAAAAGACGGGCACGAACAGATCATCATCAGCGAAATCCCCTACGGTATCAACAAAGCTCAGCAGATTGAAAAAATCGCAGAACTCGTCCGTGACAAGAAAATCACCGGCATTTCCGGTCTGCGTGATGAATCCAGTGACCGCGCCGGTCTGCGTGTCGTTATTGACATCAAACGCGGCAGCATGGGTCAGGTGGTCCTCAATCAGATCTACTCCCATACCATGTTTGAAACCACCATCGGATGCACCATGCTGGTCGTTGACCACAACCGTCCCCGCGTGATGAATCTGGCTGAAGTTCTTCAGGCTTACATCGATCACCGTCTGGATGTGATTTTACGCCGCACCATTTTTGAACTCAAAAAAGCCGAAGCACGCGCCCATATCCTCGAAGGTTTGATGAAGGCTCTTGCCAATATTGACGATGTGGTTCAGATTATCCGTGAATCCCGCACCCGCAATGATGCGCTTGAAAGTCTGATCGCCCGCTTTGACTTCACCCAGATTCAGGCCAACGCCATTCTGGATATGCGTCTGCACCAGTTGACCGGTCTGGCTATTGAAACTCTGCAGAACGAATTCAACGAACTCATGCAGCGCATTGAATACCTCAAGGGATTGATCGAAAGCCGCGAAAAACGTCTTGCCGTCATCAAAGAGGAACTCGTTGATGTCAGAGAACGTTTCGCCGATCCCCGCAGAACAGAAATCACTCTGGATGACTCCGATCTTAATATTGCGGATCTCATTCCCCGCCACAGCTGCGTGATCACAGTTTCCAACACCGGTTACATCAAGCGTGTTCCGGCTGCGACCTACCGCACTCAGCACCGCGGCGGACGCGGTATTATCGGTATGGAAACCAAAGAAGAAGACCATGTGGAACACCTGTTCAACGCTGACAGCCACGATATCATCTTCTTCTTCACCGACCGCGGATTCATGTACTGGCTCAATGTCTATGAAATTCCCGAAGGCTCACGCACCGGTAAGGGCAAGGCCATTGTCAATATGATTAAGATTGAACCGGGCGAAAAGATTTGCGCCATGCTGACCGTAAGTCAGGATGACTTCAACGATGCCAATAAATATATTGTAATGGCATCCAGAAACGGTTATATCAAGAAGAGTGAACTCTCTCTCTTCAAGAATCTGCGCCGCGTCGGTCTGCGCGCACTGGTCATTGAAGATGACGATGATCTTATCGGAGCCGCCATCGCCTCCAACGGCAATGAAATCCTGCTCTCAACCCGTATGGGTATGTCCTGCCGCTTCGATCTTGACGACGAACAGATCCGTCCGATGGGCAGAAGCGCCCGCGGCGTGACCGGTATGCGTTTCAAGATTGAGGGAGACACCGTTGTCAGTCTTGAAGTCATCAAAGAACCGACTTATGATGAAGTTGAAGCAAGCGATGATGACGAAGAAACAATCGTTGATGCTGAAATCGAAACTTCAGAGGAAGGCGAAGAAATCTCCGAAACCGGCATCGGTCCTGAAGTTCTGGTCGTCACCGACGGCGGTATGGGCAAACGCAGTTTCGTCAATAACTATCGCAAGACCAAACGCGGTGCCAGAGGTGTGGTCAACATCCGTCTGCGCGAAGGCGAACAGGTTCTCGCCGTTCTCCAGATTGTTGACGAAGATGAAATTCTGCTCACCACCGCCAACGGACAGCTTTCCAGAATCCCGGTCAGCGAGATCCGCCGTATCGGACGTGTCGGCAAAGGTGTCAAAATCATGAATCTCCGTGACGGAGAACGCATTACCGGCGTTGCCAAGCTGGTAAAAGTTGAAGGCGAAAAGCTTTTGACGGACGAACCGGCACAGGCTCAGGCGACCGAAGCGGCTGTTCCTCAGGATACCGCTCCCGCCGTTGAAAATGCGGCAGAAAACACAGAAAACTCCGAAACTCCGGAAGCGTAAAAAATAATGTTTTCCGGCGCAGACTTCAGTAATAAAGATTCTTTACTGCTGATGGGAATCGTCAATGTTACGGACGATTCCTTCAGCGGCGGAGACTTTTTGTCTTCTGAAAGTGCCGTAAATCATGCTTTACAGCTTTTATCAGACGGAGCAGACATCCTTGATATCGGGGCGGAATCGACCCGTCCCGGTGCCTTGGAAGTCCCGGCAGAAGAAGAAATCAAACGTTTGACGCCTGTGGTAAAATCTTTGCTCGAAAAATATCCGGATACGGTTATTTCCATAGATACCCGCCACAGTCAGACGGCAGAAAAAATGCTTGAACTGGGCGTGAAAATCATCAATGATGTTTCGGGACTTAAATTTGATTCCGGTATGGTTGATGTGCTGAAAAAATATCCTGAAAGCAAACTGGTTCTCTGCCATTCACGCGGAGAACCTGATAACATGATGTTGAAAAAACACTGTTCCTATGGTTCAGATGTTGTGGAATCCATTTGCAGTGAACTGCTTGAAGCGGCTGAAAAATCAGGACTCTCCCGTAAACGGATCATTTTTGACCCGGGTTTCGGTTTTGCCAAAACGCCTGAGCAGCAGCTTGATATGCTGAAAAGGGCTGAAGTTTTTGTTGAACGTCTGGGCAAAGTGCTTTTCGGCATTTCACGCAAATCTTTTCTCGGCAAAATCACGGAAGAAAACGATCCCGTCCGCCGGAACGGCAGTACGCTTGCCGGAGAACTGCATCTTGTCGCCTGCGGTGCTGCCATACTCCGCACACACGATGTCAAGCAACTGCATGACGCTTTAACTGTATTAAAGGCAATCGGGGAGGATTCAAAATGATTCTCGGAGCAGCCTGGCTGTCAGAAAGCCTGCGGGTTTTGATTCAGATTGGAATTTTGTTCCTGCTGATTTATGCCGTCTTATACTATCTCCGCAGCACCCGCGGCGCAATGGTTATTGCAGGTTTATTTATTCTCGGACTCACTCTTGCCATCGTTGCAAAAATAGAATTTCTGGGATTGGATGTGCTGGCATATATTCTTGATATGTTCGGTAACTCTCTGTTTGTCGCCATATTGATTATCTTTCAGCCGGAACTGCGGCGCGCTCTGGCACAGTTGGGCAGTTATATCGCCCGCAAAGGCAAACAGCGCCGCGAGATTGTTTCAGAGATTATTTCAGCCGTCAGTGCCATGTCAAAGCGCAAATGCGGCGCCCTGATCGTAGTGGAGCGCCGTTTCAATCTGCAAACTCTGATTGATGACTCAATTCCGCTTGATATCAAAATCAACTCACTGGTGCTGGAATCCATCTTTTTCCCGAATTCTCCGCTGCACGACGGGGCTGTTATCGTCCGCAACAATAAAATCGTGGCGGCGCGTGCCATTCTGCCGCTGACAAGAGCAGAACACGTTTCGCGCCATCTGGGAACCCGTCACCGGGCGGCACTGGGCGTATCAGAAGAAAGCGATGCCGTAACAATCGTTGTTTCTGAGGAATCCGGTTTCATCAGCCTTGCCTACCGCGGCATATTCCACCGCGATCTTTCACCTGAAGAACTTGAAAATATGTTGGAACAGCTGGTTGTAATGAAAGATGACGGCGAACTCAATGAAACAGTCCAGATGATCGAAGAGCAGGAATCAGCTCCGATCCGGGAAGAAAAGGATGACAAGGAAAATGAGTAACCATTTCACCAATCTTTTTATCCAGGACTATCCGCGCAAACTTCTGGCACTGCTCTTTGCGATCATTCTCTACAAAGGAGTCTCAGAAAATATCTTTGCAGAACATCAGATCGCCGGGGTTCCGGTTGATGTAAAACTTGCCTCAGACCTGATATTCCAGACCGGACAAAAAAATCTGGTTACAATCACAGTCAGATGTTCCGAACGCACCTCAAAGGAACTCAATCCTGAAGATTTTGCGGCAAGTGTCTATGTCGGACCTGAACACCGGCAGAATGATGATATTTACCTTGTCCGTCTGCAGCCTGAAATGTTCAAGCAGAAAACCGGAGTAAAAATTATCCGCAGTCAATCTCTGGAACTGAAACTTCAACGCAAAATTTCAAAGCGGATTCCGGTAAAGGTACATTTTACCGGCAAATTATCAAACGAATACCGGACCGCAGCAAGCCGCAGTATTCCGGATACGGTTATGGTTTCCGGACCGGAATTGACTTTAAATTCTTTCAGCAATATATTCAGCGAGCCGATTCCGCTGTCAGAAACAGTCAGAGATCCGTTTGAATATGAAAGCAGACTCGTCACGCCCGACGGCGTGGATGTATCTCCCCGCAAAGTGATGGTTCAGGTGGATATCGTCAAAAGTTTTGAAGAAAAACGCTTGGGAAATCTGCCGGTACTGCTTGTTCAGAGCAGTGATAAAACCTTGCAGGCAGAGTTGACAGATCCCGGGCAGAGAGCAGAAGCAACTGCCTCCGGACTCCCCTCACGTCTGAGTGTGCTTGATTCCAAAGACATCCGGTTGTTTGCAGATTTGTCAAAAATCAGCAAACCCGGTGTATATACCGTCCCGCTGCATTTCAGCTGCGCCCTTGACGGCATCAGCCTGAAAGCAGTCGTACCGGGAGAAGTTCAAGTTAAAGTCACAAAATTACCCTAAATATAAATAGTAAAGGAAAAAAAATGGTTATCAAAAAACTCAACACTTTCTTTCATCGCAACAGCCGTTGGCTGTTCGGAGCATTCACGATCGTCATCATCGTGTCATTTCTGGGCTTTCTGACTCCCGGAACTTTCGGTTTCGGAGATATGAGCAACCCGGGTTCGATTTCAATGGGAACAGCTTACGGAGAATCCGTCACCTACAACGAACTGCGCGAAATCGGCAGAAATGTTTCTGTTTTCAGCGAAGTTTTCAACGGTGTGCCGATTTCCCGCGATCTGCCCAACGAAAATATTTTCATCTTTGCCTGCATCAACCGCAAAGCTGAAAAAATGGGCTTGACCGTGAGTGACAAAGAAATTGCCGCCCTCATCCGCCGCGCTCCGGCGTTTCAGAAAAACGGCAGTTTTGATAAAGCCGCTTACGATACAGCAGTCAAAAATCTGCGCCGCAACGGTATTTCTCAGGACGATCTGTATGCCGCCTGCCGTCAGCAGCTCCTGCTGGAAAAATTCCAGAAGGAACTCACCGGCGGTATCTCCGTCACTCAGGGAGAAGCTGAGGAACTTTACCGTAAACTCAACACCACCTATTTCGTGCGTGTCATTGAATTCCCCGCCGCCAAAGCTGCTTCTGTCAAAGTCACCGATGCCGAAGTTCAGAAGTATTTTGCCGGACACCGTTCAGCTTATACAATCCCCGGAAAAGTCTCAGCTCTCGTTGCCGCTTTCCCGTACAAAAATTACCGCAATGCGGCAGCAAAACTTGCCACCGAAAAAGCCCTTAAAAATTATCTGGCAAAAAATGTGAAATCTTTTGAAACGGATAAAATCAAGAATCCGAAATATGCCGCAGTCAAAAATGCTGTCCGCACCAAATTCATTGAAACCCAGTCAGTTGAACTTGCCAACAAGGCCGCTTATGATTTTGCCGCCAATGCCTACGATAAACTGGCTGAAATCCCGGCAAAAGATAAAGAAAAAGCTTTCCGCGCTCTGGCGGCCAAGGCCAAAGTTGCTGTCATCAATGCAGGAACAGCTGATTTCGGAGCAGCCGCTATCGGTAAGGTCAAATCCGCCCGTCTGATTCAGCAGCTTGCAGCACTTGCCGGAAATAATACTGTCACCGATCCGATTCCCGAAGAGGATGCCGTCTACATCGGTTTCAGCCGCAAACGCTCAATGCCCCGTCCTGCGGAATACAAAGAAGTTGCCGCCAAAGTCAAAGCCGATTGCCGGGCTGACAAAGCCTCTGCCGATGCCATGAAAAAAGCAGGTGCTGCTTTTGCCGAATTCAGCAAAGCCAAAAAGGGAACTGCGAACCGTCTCTTTGCCAAATACAAAACCTGCAAGTTCAGCAACTTTGATTTCTCCCTCATGACCAAGCGTCCGCCGGAAGCTTTCACTCAGGCTGCTGTTACTGTTCTCAACCTCAATGTCGGAGCTTTTGCCGCCCCGATGAAAACAGCCAACGGTGCAGTGATTGTTCAGCTGACCAGAAGAGCGGCTGCTGACATGAAGAACTTTGACAAAGAAAAAGAACTGTATACCATGATGTGCCGCCAGCAGAAGATGGAATTGGCAAACGCTTCTCTCATGGATGAATTTGCAGCCAACTGCCGCTTCACCGGCAACGGACAGCAGAACTGATTGATACGATGAACGTCTCTGACAAACATAACGATCTGCATCCGGGCTGCGCTCTGGGCAGGCAGATGACGGTTGAATTTTATGACTGTGATGCCGGGATCCTGACGGATTCCGGCAGAATGGAAGAAATTTTTGTCTCTTCGGCAAAACGCTCGGGAGCAACAGTTATCAGCAGTCATTTTCACAGTTTCGTGCCTCAGGGAGTCAGCGGAGTTGTCGTTATTTCAGAGTCGCACTTTGCTGTTCACGCCTGGCCTGAGCACGAATACGCCGCCGTGGATCTGTTCACCTGCGGCGAAGGTGTGGATTTTGACTGCGCCGTAAAGAGTATCGCTTCAGGCTTGAAAAGCGACCAGTGGGTCATCTCAAGTTTGATCAGCAGGGGAATCGTCGGCAACAACGGTGTGGAAAGGCTGGTTCCTGTCATGGAAGGACGGGATCACCACAGTTTTCAACTTTCCTGGAAAAGCCGTTTTGAAAAAACAGATGCCAATGCTTTTTCTGTGGCAATCGACCTTTACGGCGCCGGAGAGATCAGTCATATTGATTCAGATATCAGGCGTTATACGTCAGAAATCATCCGTTGTCTGAATCTCAACTGTCAGGGGGAATGCAGAGTATATTCTCATAACAATATCCTGCGTTTTGAACAGCCCCTCAGCGGCGGATGGTTCAACGGGATCTGCAATTTTTGCAAAGGCACTGTTTATATAGATATATTCAACGAAACATTTTTTGATCCGCGTGCAGCAGCAGAACAGGCTCTCAAGAGTTTCAACTGCTCCTACTACCGGATGCAGCCGCATGTCCGGCAATAACAGAAACCCAAACCTAAAAAAGGAGAAATAGATCATGGAAGATCTGGCAAAAAAAATTACTGACCGTCTGGAAGAACTCCGTGTCCACCTTCAGGCTGACGGCGGAGATCTGGAAATCGTTTCCATTGAAGGCAAACTCGTCAAACTCAGACTGCGCGGCGCCTGCGGCGGCTGTCCCCATGCAACCATGACCATCAAAGGCGGTCTGGAACGCATTCTGCGCGACGAAATCGATCCTGAAATCACCATCGAACGCGTTATCTGATAAAATTCTTCACAAGGAGACACCATGACCCGGCAGGAACTTATCCGCTTGGCGGAACAGAAAATCATCCGTTTGGACGGCGCAACGGGAACAGAACTTATCAAACGCGGTCTGCCCCCCGGCGTCTGTCCTGAGTTATGGTGTACTCAAAATCCCGGAGCGATCACTGACGTTCAGCAGTCCTACTGCCGGGCGGGAAGTGATCTGCTCTACGTTCCGAGTTTCGGAGCAAATCCCGCAAAGCTTGCTGAATTCAAACTTGAAAGCAAGGTTCGTGAACTGAATATCGAACTGGTGAAAATCTCCCGCAAAGCCTGTCCCGGCAAATTGATTTTCGGAGACATTGCTCCAACAGGACACCTGATCGAACCCAACGGTCCCCTCCCCTTTGAAGAAGCCGTTGCCATTTACCGCACACAGGCTGAGGCCCTGCTTGAAGGCGGCGTTGACGGTTTCGCCATTGAAACGATGATGGATCTTCAGGAGGCTCGTGCCGCTCTGATTGCCATCAAAGATATTGCACCTGAAATTGCGGTCATCGTCACCATGACCTTTGAACCCGGCGGCAGAACATTGACCGGAACAGATCCGGTTTCAGCACTTGTCACCTTCCAGAGTCTGGGTGCAGCAGTCTTCGGCTGCAACTGTTCAACCGGTCCGGAAGAGATGGCGCAAATCATCAAAAAAATCAAACCCTTTGCCTCAATTCCTCTTGCCGCCAAACCCAATGCCGGTATGCCCCGTCTGGTGGGAGATAAAACCGTTTTTCCGCAGGGTCCTGAAGAATTCGGCAAAGCCGCCGCCCTGCTGGCAGATGCAGGAGCCTCTTTTGTCGGCGGCTGCTGCGGAACTTCTCCGGCTCACATTGCCTGTCTTGATAAGGAACTTGTCCGTTATAAAGCGCCGGAAATCAGACAGGAGATCCGCGGTGTGATTGCTTCGGCGCAAAATTACTGCACCTTTGGTGCCAATATGCCCTTTGTTCTGATCGGGGAACGCATCAACCCCACAGGCAAAAAAGCCCTGCAAGCAGAATTGCGGGAAAATAAATTTGATCTTATCCGCCAGTTTGCCGTTGAACAAACCGATTCCGGCGCGGCGGTTCTTGATATCAACATCGGAGTCGGCGGCATCGATCAGACTGCCGCTTTGCGCCGTGCCGTATCTGAAACGGCAAAAACTGTTCAACTGCCTCTTTGCATTGACTCTACGCTGCCCGAAGCGGTTGAAGCGGCATTGAGATTTTATCCGGGCAGAGCGTTGCTCAACTCCATCAGTGCCGAAAAAGAACGTATTGAAAAAATCCTGCCGATCGCAGCCAAATACGGTGCCATGCCGATTCTGCTTCCTCTCTCGGATGCGGGCGTTCCGGCAACGGCAAAGGAACGTATTGAACTCTTGAAATATCTGCTTTCTGAAGTTGAAAAGTTCGGATACGCCCCCGGTGACTGTATCGCTGATGCGCTGATTATGACAATCAGCACCGATCCGCGCGCCGCATTGGAGGCTCTTGACTTTATTGAATACTGTTCTGATATGGGGATAGGCACGACCTGCGGACTCTCTAATATCAGTTTCGGACTGCCCGACCGGGCGGCTCTCAATCAGGCGTTTCTCGGACTTGCCTGCGGCAGAGGTTTGACCAGTGCCATCGCCAATCCCGGTGCTAACGGTATTGTTTCAACAATCGAATCCGCCGATGCCCTGCGTGCGCTGGATCCCGGACTCAAGCGTTTTATTGCCAAACATGCCAACGTTGTCCGCAGTACGGAAAAATCTGCAGAAACAGCCCAAACGCCGGATATGATCCTCAAAAACGCCGTCGTCAACAGTTTGCCGGATGCAGTTGAAAGTGCCGTCAAAAATGCTCTTTCCGCCGGATTCAAAGCTGATTATCTGGTCAATGAGATTCTCATTCCCGCGCTGACCGAAGTCGGCAGCCGTTTTGAGAAAAAAGAGTATTTTCTGCCGCAGCTCATGCAAAGCGCCGAAGCCATGCGCCTTGCGATGAATTGTCTTGAACCGGAACTTAAAAAAGACCGTAAAACCACTGCTTCCGGTCCTGTTTTTGTACTTGCGACGGTTGAAGGAGATATTCACGACATCGGTAAAAACATCGTCAATATGCTGCTGGGCAATCATGGATTTAATGTGATTGATCTGGGCAAAGATGTTCCTGCTGAAAAAATCACAGATACCGCCGTCCGTGAAAATGCAGTCTGCATCGGACTCTCTGCTTTGATGACGACGACCATGCCCCGTATGCGTGAAGTTACGGCACTTTTGAAAGAAAAGAATCTTGAAATTCCAGTCATCGTCGGCGGTGCCGCTGTCGATGCATCTTTTGCCGGAGAAATCGGAGCAATTTACGCTTCTGATGCGATGGCAACAGTCCGTGCCGCACAAAAAATTGCAAATATTGATTGAGGAGAATTTTTTATTATGGATAACAATATGACCTGGGATCTTGAGGTCCTTTACAAAGATATTGAATCCTGGGAACAGGATTTTGCCAAAATTTCAGAACTTGCAGAAAACTTTGCCTCCTACAAAGGCAGACTTTCTGAATCCCCTGCCGTTCTGAAAGAGGCGATCGAAGCCAGTGATGCATTTGACCGTCTGGCTGAAAAAGTTTACTGTTACGCCCACTTGAAAAGTGATGAAAACACCTCGATCAACACCAACAGAGCGCGGGTGGAACGGGTCAAGGCAAAGTTTGCGGAACTTTCTCCGCTGGAATCCTGGTTTGATCCTGAAATCATGGCTATTCCCGAAGAAAAGATGAACAGTTTTCTTGAGTCTCCGGAACTTGCGTTCTACCGCCGCAGTCTTGAAGAACTGCTGCGTGAACGTCCTCACACGCTCTCTGAAGTTGAAGAAACGCTGTTGGGAACGCTCTCTGATGTTTTGTGCAGTTCAAGCAGCACCTTTGAAGTTCTCAACGATGCCGATATGGATTTCGGTAAAATCAAAGATGAAAAGGGTAAAAGTGTTCTCCTCACCCACGGCAACTACCGCCGTTTTCTTGAAAGCAATGACCGCAACACCCGCAAACGGGCATTCAAAAAACTTTACAAGTGTTACGGACAATTCCGCAACACCTTTGCCTCCACGCTTGATGCCAACGTCAAACGCCATGTAACCGGGGCAAAGATCCGCCATTACGATTCGGCGCTTGTTGCAGCTCTTTCAGGAGACAATGTACCGGAATCCGTTTACAGAAATCTGATTGCCTGTGTCCACGATAATCTGGCGTCTTTTTACGATTACATGACCCTGCGCCGTGAAATCATGGGATTGAAAAAACTTGAAATGTACGATATGTACAATCCCCTGCTCCCCGGCTGCAAGAAAGAGTATTCCTTTGAAGAAGCAACAAGACTTGTCAAAGAAGCTCTTGCTCCTCTCGGAGAAGAATATGGAAAGATTCTCTCTCAGGCATTTGTTCAGCGCTGGATGGATGTTCCCGCCCGCAAAGGCAAACGTTCCGGAGCCTATTCCGGCGGCTGTTATGACAGTTACCCTTATCTGTTGTTGAACTTTGACTCCACGCTTAATGACGTCTTTACTCTGGCGCATGAACTGGGACACTCCATGCACAGTTATTACAGCAACAAAACTCAGGAATATCACTATGCGGATTACGAGATTTTTGTTGCAGAAGTCGCCAGCACCACCAATGAAATCCTGCTCTTTGAATATCTCTACGAAAACACCGGTGATCCCGATTTCAGAGCGTTTCTGCTGGGACACATGGCGGATGAAATCAGAGGTACGATTTACCGTCAGACCATGTTTGCAGAGTTTGAACTTGCCATGCACGAAGCCGCCGCTGCCGGTACACCGTTGACCGCCGACTGGCTCTGCGAAAAATACGCCGAACTTAACCGGCTTTATTACGGACCTGAAGTCAACACAGGTGATGATATCAGCCTGGAATGGGCAAGAATTCCGCATTTCTACTACAATTTCTATGTCTACAAGTACGCAACCGGCATGTCTGCCGCGTTGAAACTTGCCGCCAATCTGCGCAGCGGAGATCCCGCAAAACGCGAAGCCTATTTCGGATTCCTCAAAGCCGGAAGTTCCAAAGACGTGCTGGATATCATGCGCGACGCCGGTGTTGATTTATCTCAGCCCGCCCCCGTTTCAGAGGCTCTGGGATACTTTGACTCCATCGTCAAACGTCTGCGGCAGGAGCTGGGCAGATGACAGAACTCATTGCCCGGGCTGAAAAAGGAGCAACTCTCTCTATTGAAGAACTTGCCCGTCTGATTGCCCTTGAAAACGAAGAAGACTGCCGCCGGCTTTATGCGGCAGCCTATCGTGTCAAAGAAAATCTCATCGGCAAAAAAGTTTTTCTCCGCGGCTTGATAGAATACTCAAATATCTGTACCCGCAACTGTCTTTACTGCGGTATCAGAAGAGAAAACAGCAAAATCAAGCGTTTTCAGTTGACTCCAGAAGAAATCCTCTCTGCGGCGGCTCTGGCACACAGTTACGGATACGGCTCAGTCGTTCTTCAGGGCGGCGAGCGTTCCGATTGGCAGGCCGTTGATTTTATTACGGAAATTGTCGGCAGAATCCGTCAGCAGTTCCCGAAACTTGGCATAACCCTCTCTTGCGGTGAACAGCCTCTTGAAGTCTTTGAACGCTGGAAATCTGCCGGTGCAGACAGATATCTTTTGCGCATAGAAAGTTCCAACCGCGAACTTTTTTACAAAATCCATCCGCCGGAAAACAACTTTGATGCGCGTGTGCAATCCCTGCTTGACCTGCGGACCGCCGGTTTTCAAGTTGGTACCGGAGTGATGATCGGTCTCCCCGGACAAACCCCGCTTGATCTGGCAAATGATATTGCCTTTTTCAAAAAACTTGATGTGGATATGATCGGCATGGGTCCCTGGCTCCCCCAGCAGGAGGCTCCCCTTGCGGACGACTCCCCCGAAACGCCCGCCAAAGCCGCCCGCAGATTTCAGTTGGGATTGAACATGATTGCCGCTGTCCGTCTGACCTTGCGCGATGTCAATATCGCCGCAACAACAGCACTTCAAGCCCTCCGTCCCGCCGACGGCAGAGAACTCGGACTCCTCGCCGGAGCCAACGTCATTATGCCCAACGTAGGAAATGTTGAACACCGCAGCGATTATCAACTCTACGACGGCAAACCCGATCTGGACGAAAACGCAGAAAATATCCGCCGCGCTCTCGACTTATCCGTTGCAAAAATCGGCGAAACCATCGCCTACAACGTCCCCGGCACCCCCCTGCACTATCAGCGCCGTTTCTGATAAGGGCAGATGGGAACCGGGGGGAAGAGGAAAAACTTTTTTTCACGAGAAAAAAAGTTTTTCCTCTTCCCCCCGGACCCCCTATCTCCTTTTCAAAAAAAGCGGGGTATTTGTTGAGAGACGTGCTGAACGTTAGTGAGAAAAACCAGCCGTTTTGTTTTTATCGGCGTATTTGTTGAGAGACGTGCTGAACGTTAGTGAGAAAAAGCAATCATTTTGTTTTTATCGGCGTATTTGTTGAGGTGGTTATTGTCTGCTTGGGTAACGACTTTTTGCAGCCAAGTTTATTTTCAGAAAAAAAGTCCGTACTTATCCGTTACCGTCCGTTGTTGTCCGTTTTTCCTCAATGCAGTACAAAATTAAAATTCCCGAAAAAATATTCATTTCAACCTTGACAAAAAAATTTTTTGAGATAATTTATAAGTGTACATTTTATCGGGGAATCTTTTTATGCAAACATTTGTAACATCAACAATATCTGTTCCATTTTCCGGAACCGGTCGTTTTCTGCCTGCATTGTCAGATTCCCTTTTAAATTCTTTTGAAGTAAAGGATAGCAAGCAAGCAAGCAAGCGAGCAAGCAAGCAAGCAAGCAAGCAAGCAAGCAAGCAAGCAAGCAAGCAAGCAAGCAAGCAAGCAAGCAAGCAAGCAAGCAAGCATCCGGCTTCGGTTGCTTCGCAACTCTACGCCGCGACAAGAGCAAGCAGCTGATTTTCGGTTGCTTCGCAACTCTACGCCGCGACAAGAGCAAGTAGCTGATTTTCGGTTGATTCGCAACTCTGCTCCGCGACAAAAGCAAGTTTCTGCAAATAAAGACTTGCTTTTACCTGACCGAGACTTTTCTGGTCGCCAATTCCTCTCTTTTTCTGATTTTCAAGGCATAGAGTCATTGTGCCTTGGGAAACTATATCGATCCCATTTCACAACCAATCCAAGTGGCTATTGGTAATTTTCAGAATCCATAATCAAAATTCAGGAGAGTAAAAATGAAAACATAAATGTAAATATTTTACAAAGTTCTTAATAAAAAAATAGCTAAATAAAAAAAGGAAGATGAAAATGTCAGACAAATCCAATATTAATATGTTCACTCCATTTACGAAGTATGCTCAATTTAATGGACGTTCAAGTCGTAAAGAATTTTGGTTATGGTTTTTATTACAGCTGATTGCTGGATTTGTGTTTGGGATGGCATCCGCAACTGCTCCTGAATTGGGTGGTATTCTTACTACTTTGTGGGCAGTTATATCATTTATTCCCGGAATCGCAGTTACGATAAGACGTCTTCATGATACCGGACATAGCGGATGGTATTTGCTTTTATTTTTAATTCCTATTGTTGGTCCGATTATTCTTTTGTTTTTTTATCTTATGAAATCTCAATCCGGCTCAAACAAATACGGAGAAAATCCTTATAACGAGTAAATTGCAAAAACAAAAAAACATCAATATTTTCTATATAATCACGAAAGGAGAAATATAATGGATGATAAAATTATTTTTTATGATGACAATGATTTATTACAATGTCCAATTTGCGGAAAACAAACAAATTCTTTAAAACGTTATAAACTCGTTGGTTTCGGTTTTTATTTATTATTTTTCTCCATATATCATCATGATGTTGTTGCTTGTCCGGATTGTATGCGGCAATGTATAAAAGATGTAATGAAAAAATATATTTTGAAAGCAAATGTGATGTATATTAATGTTTTAATTTTTGCATTTATTCATTACTTAATGTCAAAAACTAAAGGTCATTCAAAAAATATTTTTTCTTAAAAAAATTCAGGCGCAACAATGAAAGTTTATGATAAAAATGAAATCCCCCCGGGATATAAGCAAAAAGATCGTACTACATATATTCTATTGGCAATATTTTTTTATGGATTAGGACTTCATGAATTTTATATTGGTAATACAAAAGGCGGAATAGGTTATATTTGCTGCTATTTTATTGGTAATCTTTGGTTTTTTGGGGGATTATTAGGGGAAGGAAGTATATATTTTTTTCCATTAGCTATTCTTTGTGGCCTTTTTATTGGAATGATATATTCCGTCATTAAAGTTGATCGTGATGCAAATGGAGTTTTATTAAAATAAAATTGTATGACAGAGTAACGAATTTTCTGTAAAATTGCGTATATCGGAAACGTAGAGTTATGCATAGGGCGCGCTCCGACGAGAATGGGTCTTCCAACTCGTCGGAGTCGGAGCGCGAACTGTGTGTAACTCGGTTGAATTTCTAAAAAAACGTGATAAATTCTCTAAAAGACTCCGGAGAAAAGTCACAAACAAGAGGATTTATCACAAATGGAATATAGCACAGAAAAAGAGATTTTGCAACCGTATAATTCATACGAAAAAAATGGAGTAGTAAATATAAAATATGAAGTTTGCAGAAAAATATAAAAAAATGGCTTGGACAGTATTATGCTTTTGTGGCTATTTTTTGTTGTGTGGGTGCGACGGAAGCAGCGAGCCATCAACAAACAGCTACAGAAGGGAATATGGTATCCGAAATCTTACAAAATATAGCTACATAAAAGTCGACAACTACAATGCTATTATAAATAAGGGCGAAACAAAATACTTTTTTCAACCTAGTCCGAATCCGGATAAAATATTTTGTCGGGCGGGTGGGAAAGAAGCAAAAATGCTCATTTACAGTCGTCAGGATAAAAAATTCTATTCTCATTTTAACCCTAAGATCTATAAAGAATCATCTGGCATCGTTTTAACTTCTCTATTTGAAAAAGGCATGGTGTTAAATCTAATAGAACAAGATGATATACTCTATCTGACAAATATTGACGAAACGTTTCAACCTTGAAATACGATGAGGGAAAGCCTTGGATGCGCGCTTAGCCCCTTTGGTTGGACAACTTTTTTTAAACGCTCTGTTCCAATTGAGAGGAAATAACTACAATCAAAACCACCAGCAGAGCCGGTGGGCAGTGTAATGAATTTTCTGTAAAATTGCGTATATCGGAAGCGTAGAGTCATGCATAGGACGCGCTCCGACGAGAATGGGTCTTCCAACTCGTCGGAGTCGGAGCGCGAACTGTGTGTAACTCGGTTGAATTTCTAAAAAAACGTGATAAATTCTCTAAAAGACTCCTGAGAAAAACCAGCCGTTTTTTGGGGCGTATTTGTTGAGGTGGTTATTGTCTGCTTGGGTAACGACTTTTGGCAGCCTAGTTTATTTTCAGAAAAAAAGTCCGTACTTATCCGTTACCGTCCGTTGTTGTCCGTTCTCAAAAAGCTCAGGTGGCGCTGGTCGTTTTGTGCGTTTGCGCTGTCAGCTGCGCGGGTAATGGTGTTCGGTGTTGCAGAACTGACAGACAATCGCAGGATCGGGATTTTCTTCGAGAAGTTTGGCAAAGTCTTCTTCGCCAAGCATCACTTTTGCCGTTTCCCACAGTTTCTGCGCTGAACAGGGACACATGAAACGGGGCGCCGTAACTTGAACAAAATCCAGAAGCGGCGTTTTTTCTTCTCCGCAGAGATATTGGAAGAGTTTTTCGATTTTTTCTTCGGAAACAAGCGTTTCTGATGTTAAAATTTCAATAGCCTGCGGCGTAAATATTTTTTCACGCAGCGTATTGAAAAAATCAAGATCGCAATCAGGCAATGCCTGGATCATCAAAGAATATGCACTCTTGACAGGTGAAACCGGCTCCGGACGGAAAAGCAATGCCGTACAAATTTCTGACTCCACCTGATCGCTCACCGAAAGAAAATAAGACAATGCCGCTTCAGGCAGGACAAAGGCACTCTTTGCCTGTCCGGAATTCAACACTTTTCCGTTACAGGATTTTGTCACAGTAACTGTGCTTTCTTCTCCGCATGCCGTTTCAATCGTTTCTGCCTCTGTCATCACATGCGGATTGCGGATGAAGCCCCGCACATCTCCGCGTCCTGAAACATCCAGCATCAAACCTCCGGCAGGAGAAGCATAGTCTATGCGGATGGAATAACGCTCTTCTTCGTTGAGCAATACGCTCATCAACGCGCCGGAAACAAGCGCTCCCCCCAGCAGGCGGGCGGCAACAGGATCCGTATCGTGTTTGAGAATCCCCGTTTCTGCCAGTTCCCTGAAATTACCGAATACAAAACGCACCGCGTGTTCTTTCAAAACACCGCGGAACATATAATCCTTTTCTGAAAATTTAACCATAAAAATGCCTTATCTCTGCATGATTTCTTTTATTTCAAGTTTCTTGATCCGCCATCCTTCCTGAGTCCGGATCAGCGTACAAATCACCTCACGCGCTTCGGAAACGCCGGAACCGGTTTTAGTGCGTCCGTCCAGAACCCCGGTAAAAACAGTTTCGGCCTTATCCTGCGCGGGAAAAGTTATTTCCATATCCTGCGTATCCACCTCAACTTCAGTGAATATAGCACGGTAACGTGCCAATTCTGCGGTCATCTTTGTCGGATTATATATGCCGTCAAACATGCCGTTTCCGATTTTGACAGAAAACTCTCCGGCAAAAATTTTATCCGTTTTACTGATCATCAGCCCGGCGGCGGCGGGATTATCCCCTGCCCTCTTGGTCGTCATGCGGCAGAGAGTTTTCAAAACCCGTTTCACTTGCGCTTCATCGCTGTCAGAGGAAGAGAAAAACCAGACTCCGGCAACGCCCGAAATAACAACGATCAACAAAAGAATGTACTTTTTCATCAGAACAGCGGCGCTCCAGCTATCCGCACCATCCGGATTGCTCCGAAACGGTGATTTTCAACATATTGACTGCGGTTGTCACCCACGACAAAACAGTGTCCGGGCGCAACTGTCACCGGACGGGTCGTCCAGTTTGAAATGTAACGGACATAAGGTTCTCTTTGCGGCTTTCCGTTCAAAAACAATACGCCGCGCCGGAACTCAACCGTATCGCCGGGCAAACCGATAATCCGCTTGAGAAAGAAAACTTTATCCACATATTTGACAATGACCACATCGCCGCGGCGGGGTTTTGAGAACCAGTACCTGCCCGTCCAGCAGAACGTGAAACCGCGTGAGGGAAAAGTCGGCATCATGCTTTCTCCGTCAATCACACAGGGAATCAACAGCCACTTGCAGATGACAAATGCCAACAATGCCACAATTCCCATACGCAGAAAAAATCCGCGTTTGAGTTTGGGAATGAAGAACTCCGCCACCGTCGCCGCGGACGTATCGTCATCCGAACGGTGCAAATGCCACAGTTTTTCCCAGATGTTAAGGAGAAAATTCATACACACTCAAAACTTTTTTTATTGCGCTGAAGCTGCTGCGGCGGCTTCAGCTGCGGCAGCTGCGGCGGCAGCCTTTTCTGCCTCTTCTTCTTCCATACGTTTGAGGAAGCGGTTTTTGTCGCTGGCTTTCATATAGGCTTCTTCAGCGGAAATCAAACCGGCATCAAGCTGTTTCTGAATGGAGTTATCCATAGACTGCATACCCCGTCCGCCGCCGGCATCAATGATGGTGCGGATATTGGCGATCTGTCCCTCACGGATGGTATTGGGCAGACCGTCCGCCCAGAGCAGGATTTCATGAACCGCAATACGTCCGCCGCCCTTCTTCCGGCAGAGCAGCTGGGAGACAACCGACTGCAGACAGGAGGCAAGCATTGTGCGGATCTGCGCCTGTTCATCAGAGGGAAACGCGTCAATGATACGGTCAATCGTTTTGGGCGCGTTATTGGTGTGCAGCGTTCCGAAAACAAGCATACCCATCGTGGCGCAGGTCAAGCCCAGACGGATGGTCTCGTTTTCACGCATTTCTCCGATCAGAACGATATCCGGGTCGGAACGCATCGCACCGCGCAGAGCATCCGGAAAGGATTTGCTGTGGATCCCCACTTCGCGGTGAACGATCGTACAGTTCTTACTCGGATGCACGAACTCAATCGGGTCCTCAATCGTAATGATATGCTTGCTGTAATTATCGTTGATATAGTCGATCATTGCGGCAAGTGTCGTGGATTTACCGGAACCCGTGGGGCCTGTCACCAGAACCAGTCCGGACTTGTAGGCGCAGATTTCTTTGAGAACTTCGGGCAGTTTCAAATCAGCCATGGTCAGAATCTTGCTCGGAATCTGACGGAGAACGGCGCCCATGCCGTGATAGTTATACATATAGTTACAGCGGAAACGCGCCAAGCCGGGGATTTCATGTGCAAAGTCAAGGTCGCGCCGCTTCATAAAATCCGTCCAGCGCCATTCGGGAAGACAGATTTCACGGAGCATCTGCTCCATTCTGTCGGCATCCAGCACATCATCATCCAGGCATTGAATGTTGCCGTGGATACGCGCCTTTGCCGGAAAGTTGATGGATAAATGCAAGTCAGATCCGCCCATTTCAAGCATCTGGCGCAGATATTTATTGATCATCGGTTCGTTTTCCATAACAAGAACTCCCCTTCCTTATTTCGATTGATTTGCGCTCAGTTTCTGAGCTTCGCGCATGGCGTACAACTGTTCAAGCTGCTGAATGACAGAGGCGTCTGTCATCTGTGCCAGAGCCGCTTCTCTTGTCATAAGTCCGCGGGCATATTTGTTGAACACGCACTGGTCAAGGATACACATACCCTGTTTCGTCGCCGTTGACATCGTCGCTTTGAGACGGAAGGCTTTTCCTTCGTTGACGATATTTGAAACAGCCATACTGTTGAGCAGAATTTCATAGATGATGGTGATTCCGCCGAATCCGTCGGGAACAAGTTTCTGACAGATGATACCGCGCAAACTGCCTGCAGTCATGGCGCGGATCTGCGGCTGCTGTTCCGGAGGGAACACATCCAGCAGACGGTTCAGTGTACTGGGTGCGTCGCCCGTATGGAGCGTTCCGATAACAAGGTGTCCCGTTTCAGAAGCGGTGATGGCGTTTTCAATGGTTTCAAGGTCGTGCATTTCGCCGATGACGATGATATCAGGGTCTTCACGGAGTGCGGCTTTAAGTGCCGCATGGTAACTTGCCGTGTGGTGTCCGACTTCGCGCTGAGTGACCTGACAATTTTTGGATATCTGCAGAATTTCAATCGGTTCTTCAACTGAAATCACATGGTCCTGACGGCGGTCGTTGATGATGTTGACCATTGAAGCAAGTGTCGTGGTCTTTCCGGAACCGATCGGACCGGTGACCAGAATAAGACCGTTGTTGTAGTCCAGCAGACGTTCAATAAACGGCACATCTTCGGGCAGGAATCCCAATTCCTCCAGCGTGCAGATGTGATCGGGAACCAGACGGTAACTGCCGCCGACACCGTCTTTGTGTTCCATCAGGCACACACGGAAACGGTCATAACCGATTTCAAGAGCAAAACTCATATCCATTTTTTCGGCAAACTGCTTTTTCTGACTTGCTGAAAGCAGCGCAAGATTCAGTCTGCGGGAGTCCTCAGCCGTCAAAACGTAACTGTCGATACGCTCAACCATCAGCTGACGGCGGACAAAAGGCTGCGTTCCGCCGGAAATGTGCAAGTCACTGCACCCCAGCGCACGCAGACAGGTCAACAGATAAATCATTCTCTCGGCAAGTTCTTCATCACTCAATTCCGGCGTATCCGCCAGACTGGGCAGATCCTCATAAGATTGGATTTGAGAAAGATCTATATCCAGAGAATTGAAAACCAATGCGCCGTCATCAGCAAGACCGCCGGAAGAAGTTCCCTCTTCGTGTCCGCCGGAAGCAGAAGATGAACTTTCAGGCGTGTAAGATGCCGCAGTTCTTAAGGGGGCCGTTGCAACAGGCACGGGAACACGCGGCGGCGCGGCTCCCGTTTGGCTCTGTTCATAAGCATACTCCATGACCTCCTGAAGCTGACCGGCAACTTCCTGAGCATCATCATCGCTCATTCCGGCAGTCAGCTGTTCCAGAACAAGCTGGGCAAAATCTTCAAAATTGGCACGCAGTCCCAGAGAACGGTAAATCGCCTGAGCATCACTCTGGGTGAGTGCCTCATTACTGACAAGAGCATAAATAAACCACTGAATTTCCAACGGCATGACCGGCGGCATAACAAACCCTCCTGTAAATTATAAATGAAATATCAAATACTCCATTTGACCAGACTTTCAAGAATCCAATTCATCACCCTGCCCAGCGGCAGATAACGCCAGGGCAGATCAGGACGTGACGGTCGCACCATCACGGACTTGATACGGACAAATTGAAAAAACACATCTTTCCCCGGTAATCTCCGGTTGAAAAACTGCATGGCGGCATCGTTGATGACCAAAGCATCTGAACGGATTTCTTTGAGCAGACGCCGCTTGATATTCCGTGAACTTCCAAAATAATAAACGGCGGGAATCCGGGAAAATTTTTTGAGTTTGCAAATCAAGTCCTCTTCGGACGAAAAACTGCCGACCGGCAGCAGAGGTCCGGAAATTTCTTCTGTCAAAAGAGGATCATTTTCATCAAGCATGTCGATTACAGTCGGAGAAATTTTCAATTCTTCAGGCAATTTTTCCCCGCCGCAAATCAATCTTCCGTGAGAAGCAAGTTTGCTCAATCTTTCGTAGGACTCCTTATCGATGATTTTGCCGGTTTCCGGATTCTCAAAGACATCACTGCCGAATTTTTTGCGGCAGACGGCATCGACCGCCTGCTTGAAAGCATCGTGAACATGATTGTGTACAAGCACAAGATCCGGCGCAATGCGGCTCTGTCCGGCATTGAAAAATTTGCCTTCAACAATACGCCGCGCCGCCGTTTTGACGACTGCTTTTTCATCTACAACTGCAACACTTCTGCCGCCGGTGATAAAGTCACACTCCGTCACCAATCCCGCCGTCTTTTTGCGGATGAAGCCCGCCTTCTCGCGATCGCAGACGGAAAATACATAATCAAACTCCATATCCAAAAGTTCAGAAAGCGTCATTTCTTTATCAACGGCAACAACTTCGTCTCCGACAAAAGTTTCTTCGATGATCCAGCGGATGAACTGTGCGGATTTCGGTGCCTGAGCAGGCAGTTTCACCACCACACGGTTGCCGGAGGCGTATGCCCCTGCCACAGCTTCAAGCGCCTGAAGAAGCGGAAAATTCCAGGAACCGGCAATAAGAACAGTTCCGTAAGGCTCCGGAATATCATAAGTCCGCCCGGGAAAATTGATCCAGGGGAGCCTGCGGCGCTGTGCGGACATCAGACCGGGCAGATGGCGCATCAGATATTTGATCGTCTTTATCAGCGGCAGGATCTCAGAGACGATCGCCCCCTGACGGGAACGCCCCAGATCACCCTCAAGAACGGCATAAGCCGCCTCGCTGTGCGAAACAAGCAGAACAAGCATCCGCCGCAGCATTTTGCGCCTTTCGCGCACAGAGGGAATATATCCTGAACGCGCCGTTTTTCTTCCGGCTTCAATGCGTTCTAAAGTCCGTTTTTTTTCTGTCATAAGTATCTCCGTTCAACCCGGTTGCCGATAGCACAAAGAATATCGTGTACATGGGTGGATTTCAACGCTGCCCAATCGCCGGGAGTGATTTCTTCTTCACCGCTTCTGCCCCAATATATAACTTCATCTCCCGGCGCGGCATCAGGTACATCATTGAGGGAAACGAGCGTGCAATCCATGCAGACCCTGCCGATAACAGGACAGCGGACACCTTTTATCAGCACACTTCCGGCATTGGATAATGCCAGCGGGATTCCGTCGGCGTATCCTGCGGGAACCGTACCTACCAGCGTATCTTCAGGCAGCAGAAAAGTGTGTCCGTAACCGATCCCCTCGCCTTTTCTGATTCTTTTGACCGAGGCAAGACAGGATTTCAGAGAAAGAACACTTTTAAGAGAATTATCCGCTTCAAAATGATTTTTCTCACAGCCGTACATGATGATTCCGCTGCGGGTCATGGTAAAAGGAGCCTGACAGGTTTCCGGATAAAAACATATTCCGTTACTCGCAGAAAGATGGACATCCTCAAAAAAGATACCCGCTTTATTCAGCTGAAACAGCAGTTCTTTAAAGCGTTTCAACTGCATGAGCGTATAGTCATTTTCAGGCGTTCCGGCACTGGAAAGGTGAGAATAGATTCCCCTGATATCCAGTCCGGGCAAGCGGGTTATTTCCTCTATTTCAGATAATGCCGCACAAGTATCCATGCCGAAACGTCCCATGCCGGAGTCAACTTTGACCTGACAGGGAACACTTTTCTGCTGTCTTACAGCAGCGGCACTTAACATACGGGCGGATACAAGTCCTGTTACGGGTGCAAAAAATCCATTTCTGACAACTTCATCACATTCTTCCGGGGAAATTAAAGTCCCCAATATCTGAACAGGAAGTCCCAACGCTGAAACACGCTGCGCCTCAACAACATCAGCAACAGCAAAACGGTTTGCCCCGGCTGAACGCAAAATGCTTCCGGTCTCTAAATCACCGGTACCGTAAGCGTTGGCTTTGATGACCGCCGTCACCCGGCAACTGCGGGAAAGACGGCGGATTTCTGCAAAATTACTGCGGAGCGCAGCAGTATCAATTTCAAGCCGGACACGCGAAAGCGACATGATAACACCTGAAGAAAAAAGCAGAGGATATCTCTGCTTATTTGGCGTATTCCACAGAACGGGTTTCGCGGATGATCGTCACTTTGATCTGTCCGGGATAGGTCATCTCTTTTTCAATGCGCTGACAGATGTTTCTTGCCAGCATCTGCGCTTCGCCCTCGGAAACCTTTTCAGGAGTGACGATCACGCGGATCTCACGTCCCGCCTGAAGAGCAAAACAGGATTCAACGCCGGAAAATTCGTGGGCGATTGCTTCAAGCTGTTCCAGACGTTTGAGATACAATTCCGTCGTTTCACTTCTGGCTCCGGGGCGGGAGGCACTCAGAGTATCGCAGGCAGAAATCAGCACATCATAGAGACTTTCGGGTTCAACTTCGCCGTGGTGCGCGGCAACAGCGTGGATAACATCCTTTGCCTCATTGTGTTTGCGGAGGAAATCCGCACCGATCTGAGCGTGGGGTCCCTCAATCTCATGGTCAAGCGCCTTACCGATATCGTGAAAGAGACCGATACGTTTGGCTTTCTTTTCATCCAGTCCCAGCTCTGCGGCGATGATCCCCATGAAGTAAGCCGTTTCAAGGGAGTGCTGCAAAACGTTCTGAGAGAAACTGTAACGGTATTTCAAACGTCCGAGGACTTTCATAATCTGGGGAGAAACACCCTGAATCGCCGTTTCAAGAACAGCGGCTTCACCCACCTGAAAGAGTTCCTCTTCAAGATCTTTGCTGATTTTGCGGACAAGTTCTTCAATGCGGGTGGGGTGGATACGTCCGTCAGTAATCAGACGTTCCATCAGCTGACGGGCAACCTCTTTGCGGACAGGATCAAAACAACTGATGACCACCGCTTCAGGAGTATCATCAATCAGAATACTCACGCCGGTTGCCGCTTCAATCGCACGGATATTGCGTCCTTCACGACCGATGATGCGTCCTTTCATCTCATCATTCTGCAGCGGAATGGTCGCAGTGGTGCGTTCATAGGTGCAGTCAGACGCATAACGCTGAATGGCATAAGTCAGAATACGACGTGCTTCGCGTTCACTGCGGACTTTTGCCTCTTCAAGGATATTGCGGACCATGATACCGGACTCGTTTTTGACCTCGTTGCTGATTTTTTCAAGCAGCATTTTTCCGGCTTCTTCACGGGAAAATCCGCTGATACGCTCCAGTTCGTCGATCTGGCGTGAAATGCACTGGGAAAGATCTTTTTCTTTGCTGCTGATACGTTCACGCAGAAGTTCAATTTCCTTTTCGCGTTTTTCAACGTTTTTGAGCTTGGCATCCGCCGCCTCAATACGCCGGTCAAGGACCTCTTCGCGCTGGGCGATACGTTTTTCGTTGTTGCTCTGTTCTTTGCGGCGTTCTTTAAGTTCCGCCTCGCACTCTTCACGCATTTTGATCGTTTCGCTCTTTGCGGAAACGCGGGCATCACGCAGCAGATGTTCCGCCTCACGCTCAGCGTCACTGCGGATTTTTTCAGCATTGCGGCTGGCAGCATCTTTCTGCAATTTCTGAATGTAATTGTTGATAATAATTCCTGCGGCGATACCGATGGTGCTGAAAACAGCACCGACTGATATCAAAACCGGCAGGTTATTCCCGATTCCTCCATCCATCTTCTTCTCCTTGTCCGGAAAGGACTTGCCTTTCCATCAAACAGTTAATAACTTCACTCTCTGTGACGACCCATCCGACAGGGACGTCATGACTGCACAACGGCAGTCCCTCTCCGATCTGGCAGGAGTAAACAACTCCCACCGGAGGTTTTGCAACGGCACAGAGCATGCGGTCATAGAAACCGCCGCCGCGACCCAATCTGACTCCCCGGCGGTCATAGGCGACCGCAGGAACCAGGAACAATACCTCAGCGCGGACAAAGTCCCAATCCGCCTTTTCCAGTTCAGGACGCGGTTCTGCTATTTTATAGCGTCCTGTCACCAGATCTTTCTGCAGATCGGTCACTTCGACCAGTTCATAGGCTTGCTGTTCTTCCGCAAAACGCGGCAGAAACAGCCGCTTTTCCCCGAGGACAGGCAGTAAATCAGGCTCAGCACCCAGCGGGCAGAATGCCGCAACACAGGCACTTTCAGTAAAGACAGGCAATTCACGCAGATTCTGACGGATCGCCCTGTCAAAAGACTGCCGCTGCTCTGCGGAAATACTTTTACGTTTTTCCGCAAAAAAACGGCGCAAATCTTTTTTTTCCATTTCCATAACTTACAGTCTTCCTGATGAAACTGCTTTAAAAAAGGGAAACAGGAGGGCAGAAAAAGAGGATTTCCCGGATGCGGGAACACAAAAGAAGTCAATACGCAGCCTCTGCAAAGGTCTGCGCAACCTCTTTCTTATCACCATGCGGAGACCTTTTTTATTGCCGCCGCAACTGACACAAATCCATTTTCGCAGCACTCCGGAAACTCCTTTTTACAAAGTATTTTCAATTCCGGGACCACAGGTTCTGCTTTCACACAAAACCCAATATTCCAAAAGCGAACTATTCGCTGATTAGAATATAACACTTTTTCCCTGCAGTTCAAAGCCTTTTTTGACTTTTTTTTCATTTTTTTTTACATTCCGCTGTTTCAGATAAGGGCAGATGGGAGCCGGGGAGAGGAGAAAAACTTTTTTCCACGGGAAAAAAAGCCGAAACGTCGGCTTCGGTATATTTTTGTTTCCTCCCTGTCCACCGTAGCCTTGTGCGAAGGCGGATCCCCGAAGAACTTTGAATGGACCATATGGACCATATGGACCTGATGGACCTGATGGACCTGATGGACGACTTTACTTTTTTTGAGTCTATTTTGTCTATTTTGTCCATCTGGTCCACCCGTCGAAGAGGCTGTTTTTCCACAGAAAGAGCTGCGGCAAAAATCAATATTTGCAGCAGCTTCATTTCCGGAAACAAAACTCTGAAATAATGTTTGTCAGTTCTGATTGGCTTTGAAAACTCTCAAAAAGTTCTGTCCGAGAATTTTTGCGATATCTTCGTCGCTGAAGCCCCTGACAACCAGTCCGACGGTAAAGAGCGGCCAGTTGATCCATGCCATACTGCCGGTCTGGGATTCTCCCGGTTTCGCGGGCGCGTGCGGATGATTTTTCCAGTTGCCCCACCAGCGGGTGGAATACTCAGACTTGGGATAACCGCGCATCTGATACACTTCTTCGGGCCAGCGGCGGCTGTACTGCAAGTCGGTACCGATACCCACATGATCCACACCGACAAGTTTGCTGATGTATTCAATGTGGTTGAGTACCTGATTCAAGTCATCGCTGCCGCCGACCATACCGGCATAGGTGTAGACGCCGACCATTCCGCCGCCGTCAGCGATGGCTTTGAGCGTTTCATCATCTTTGCAGCGGCAGAAATCAAACAATGCCTTTGCCGCCGTGTGCGTTGCCATAATCGGTTTTGCGGAGTGTTTTGCCGCTTCAATAGAGGTACGGCTGCCGGTGTGCGGCACGTCAACGATGATGCCTTGTTTATTCAAGCGTTCGATCAGCTCCCTGCCGAAATCACTGAGTCCGGCATCGGCAGACTCGGTACATCCGTCTCCGGCAAAGTTGCGGCGGTTGTAGGTCAAGTGCATCAGACGGACACCCATTCTGCGCCAGTCATCGAGCCAGTGCAGTTCAGTCTGTCCGTCCTCCATCTCTCCGACAACGGGGGGACCGTTGACGCTCCAGACAACGGCAATCTTTCCCTCGTCATTGATACGTTTGATGTCATCGCAGTTGCCCGCCTGGGCAATGGTATCGCTGAAGTGGCGCAGAAGCTGGATGTTGCATGCCATACGGCGGATATCCTCCTCGCGGGACTTGCCCTCGGCAACGGTCTGAATGGTACAGTTCAGACCGCTTGCGCGCATTGCTTTGCGGAAGAATCCGGCGCATTCCGGATCATTGCAGACTTCATCGTACTGCATCCACTCGATGCGTTTGTTCAGCTCTCTGGAGCCGACATATTTTTCTTTGAGTTCATCCCAGGTGGTCACGATTTTGTGATTCCAGCAGGCGGAGGGAAGAAATCCGAAGTGATCCATAGCGAACAATTCGCGGTGAAGTTCCAAACCGTGTTCAAGCTGCGCCTGTGTCGGCTTGAGACAATCCATGGCGCTCTTGTATGCCTTTGCGTGATTTTCACAGAGAAAATTCATTTTATGTTTGCTCCTTTTCCTTGGGCGGGACTGCCCGGTTTCAAACGGAAATCTCCGTTCTTATAATCAACAAAGAGGGGATCTGCATGGATACTCTTTTTGTCGTATCCATATTTCTGCCACTCTTCAAGGGTGCGGCTCTCTTTCAACACTTTGGCAAATTTATCAGTTATTCTTCCGCCGATGGGGTGTTCTTTTAAAGGAGAATAAAAGACATTTCCCTCTGAAGTCACCTTGCCTTTGATATCGCAAATCAAAAGCTGGGGATTACGTTTGACGGGAATACAGGAGATGTAGAAAATATTATCCCGCACTTCAAGATCTGACACATGCCAGAAACTTGTACTGAAAAGCGTTCCGTTGACGATCGTGTTCCGCAAAAGTTTCATGTTTTTGCCGGAGAGTCCTACGATGTAATCTCCACCGTTGAAGACATTATTTTCAACCGTGATGTTTTCTCCCTTGGCAGAGAGGCCCCTGCCGGTATCAAAGGAGCTTTTCACGCGGCAGTTGCGGAAAATGATATCAGAGCAGTTTTCAAACCGTATCACATTTTTACGGGCGGAATTTTCTGCATTTTCAAACGAAATACCATCGATAACGATATGTTTTTTTCCGCTGATAAAAAGAAGAGGCGCATGGAAAAACTTTCCGTCGATCACCGCATCTTTACCCGTTACGGTAACAGGTTTACCGGGCAGACCGCTGCGGATCAGAGAAAGTTGTCCGACATGGCGTCCGGGAAGAAGTTTGACCGTATCTCCGGGCATGGCGGCACAGCCTGCCTCGGCAAGGGAAAGTTTTCCTTCGCCGACTTCAAGAACTTTCGGTTGACGGATCCGGGACAGCGTTTTGAAAGTTCCTTTGGGAGCACTGTTCTTTTTTCCTCCGCGCCGGTTGATAAATTGTGCAACATACTCATATTCGCAGGATTTTTTCAAGCCCGCAATACCGATCACATGACTGCTGCCCTGATTGGGCGATTTGATACATTTCCATTTACGGGTGCCTTTTTCACGGTAACTGATTTCACCCCAGCCGTCACATCCGGGCGTTTCCCAGACAAAAACAGCACCGTCGTGAGCGATCTGTTTGACCTGCAAATTTTTAAATATCACAGGAGGAAATTTTATTTCCGGCAATTTCACTGCAAGTTTCTCTGCAGCAAAAACAATTTTGTCTTTGGGAGAAAATTGTTCCCGCTTACGGACATTGCTGCTGAATTTCACGGGCGTTCCGGCAAAATCCTTTTCCCACAAATCCCATCCGATACCGATCCAGCCGACTTTTCCTTTGAAAAGATTGCCGGAAAAACTTGCCGGAACGACTTTGCTTTCGGCATAAAAACTGCCGGTCAAGATGTTGTCTTTAAAATGACTCCCCGGCGAAGCCTGCTTCCAACGAAAAGAAAGTTTGTTGTCCATCACATTGCCGATCACATGATTGCGCGGCGGATTGCCGCCGTAATTATTGATCGAGTAATTGTAATTAAACTCCGGTCTCTGGCGTAACGTCATGGCTTCATTGCCGCACCAGTTGCCGTAAAAGAGATTGTCCGCTGATCTTGCCATGGTCATAAAGGAGCCTTTTTCAGTATTCCCCCAGCCGCGGCAGCCGGTCACAAGACTCCATAAAGCACCGTCAAACACCAGTCCGTTTTTGTAATTGTTGTAAAACCAACAGTTTTTGACAGTAATGTGTGAAGCCCTGTTTTTGTCATAAGGCTGATTCATACGGACATAGATTCCTTCGTAATAATTGGTAAAGTGCAGATTTTCAATATGAATGAAACTGCCGTGAATACGCATACCGATACGGGAACGGGCAACGGAAATTCCTTGCTGATCAAGGGCGGCAAAATGAACAAGCAAAAACTTTTTCTGCTGATCATAAAAATAAGTACCGGGCGTTTTTTTGACCATTTCAGGTTCTCCCAGCCTTTTCAGTTCAATACCTGAGGGATATTCCTGAACGGTATCATAAATGATTTTTCTGCCGTAACGGAATGTCTGGATCAAACCGGGAGTTTTCACCCTGAGGATATTGCCGCCGCGCAGAACGGCTTTTTCGCCCGGCACGCCCATAATGCGGATGGGGGAACCGGGTTTACCGCACTGAGCGGTGTATCCGGCAGAGTTATCTTTTACGTTAAGCTGAACTTCGTTTTCAGCGTATTCGCCTCCCGCAACCAGCAGAGTATCGCCGCTCCGGAGAAATGTCGCACCGTATTTGATGGTGCGGAAAGCCTTTTCGGGGGACGTTCCGTCATTTTTATCATTTCCCTTTGTTGAAACATAAAATGTTCTGCCGGATTTTTTCATCTCCCCTGCCCCGTAATCAGCAGGATCAACCGCTGAGAGCCAAACCGCACATAACACAAGACAGATGATTGACAACTTTTTCACTGCAAAAAACTCCATCACCTTTATTTCATTTTTATTCCCGGAACCGGCATTTTGATACCGAACCTTTGAAGCATTTTTATTGCCGCAGTCGTCTTGCGGTATCTCTCATTGAAAAACGCCATATCTTCATGCTGCTGCAAGGCTCCGAAAGCGGGAGTGCTGCCTTTGAAGTATCCTTTTTTGAATCCGGGCAGAGCAGGATATGTTTTACCGTTGACGGTAAAGGGTTTTGACACATCCACTGCGCCGGAAAGAGCAGGAGAATTTTCAGCAAGCGACAAATCAGGAAGTCCCGCAAGACCATTTTTATTCCAGATGTTTTCAGTGTCTTTCACACTTATGATCTTATTGAGCTCCGGTACTTTTTTATCCCGTCGGGGCTTGTCAAACACTTCAAAGAGATAATGCAGATTGGGACCGGTCAATTCATGGCTCGTTGTCACATACCAGGGATGATCTTTGAAAATATTGTTGACCACATAAAACGGCATGACTTTACGGAAATTCCGGGCATAACGGCTGAGTATCAGAACGGCATTACTGTCATTTCCGCCCCAGAAAGTATTGTGATAGACAAAGGTCTTTTCATGGTCAGAGAGTTTGGGTATCTTATGCGTTTTGGCGTTTTTGGGACTCGCTTTGTAAATGCGGCCCATCTTTGCATAACAGTGAACAAGGGTCTGCTGTCCGGCATTTCTGCCCTGAACAAAAAGATTGTTGTAATGGTATTCCTCTCTTTTTGCTTTGGGGTTGCAGTATTCGTGAATACGCAGCGGAATACCGCAGTTAATCACAAGATTGCGGAAAAAGTGTCCCGAAGTCTGAGATCCGGTGACGATACCGACGCTTGACATACCGTGGATGACATTGCCTGAAACAGTCATATCCGGTCCGAAAGCACGGATACCGATCAAGCCCTGCACGATGATGTTGTCAAGAATCTTTGAACCTTTTCCGTAATTGGCGACACCTTTATCATCAGACAAAGAGGTTCCGATGATAAATTTAAAAATTTCATACAGCGCACCGCCGCGCATATCATTGGCACTTCTCAATCTGAAAAGATCGTTGCGGATGAATCCGCAGGTCATAATATTGTTTCTGACCGTGTTGTTTGAGGCTGCTTTATCAATATGGACACGGGCACCGCCGTGCATAAGCAGACAGTTTTCAACAATATTATCAGAGGCTTTTCCCTCAAAACGGACCTGGATCCTTGAAGCGCGTATATGCAGATTTTTTATGGTGATATATGAGGCGTTTTCAACCAGGATGCCCTCACCGTAAGTAGCGGTAATGCGGCAATTTTCAATCGTTTTATCACCCGCCAGACGGATGTAAAGATATCCCTTGTGCCAACCTGAAAGCACATTATCAATCACTTCCCAGAAGTTCACACGCTTACAGTTCAAATTTTTATGCGTGATTTTGACATCATCGGGCAGTCTCAACAAATCCAGTCCCGCCAGACGTTTGCAGTCGGGACCGAATTTGCTCACATAATACTCTTCAAGAAGCTCTTTCGGCAGAATTTTTCTCTGCGGTAAAGCCATGGTCATGTGATTGATATAAGTAATCATTGCACCGTCTTTCATCACACAATCAGGGCGTTTTTCAAGCGGCGTTTTCCAGACATTTTTGCCGATTTCCGGAGCAGGAGTCCAGTTTCTCAAAACTTTTCCCGGAGCCTGAACGATGGAAAGATACTCTCCATTTTTGCCGCGGGTTCCTGAAATTGTAATGAAAGCCCCCTTGCGTCCGGACTTTTTTAATACAACCTGTTCGGAGTAAACTCCCGGCAGAAGTCTGACCGTATCCCCCGGTTTTGCTTTGCCAACAGCCTTGCCGATCGTTTTCAACGGAGCATTTTTTGTTCCGGAACTGCTGTCTCTGCCATTGGGTGAAACAAAGATTTCAGCTCCGGCAAGTCCAGAAATGCAAATGCCTGAAAGTACTGACAGGCACACGGCTTTCAGTGTTTTGTTCATTTATTTTTTCTCCGTTTTATTTTTTCGGAATATTGAATTTTGTGACTAAAGTTTTTCCGGCTTTTCCAAAGGTCGCAAAAGGTGTTATTTCCATCGTTCCCGTTCCTGCGGGAAGTTTGATTTTCTCATTTATATTCAGCGCCCGGTCTGGCTGTTTATCATACAGAAAGTAATCAGAGGAAACGAAAAATTCAGGCAAAGAGATTTTTTTGTCATCATAAGTTAATTTGACTTTGTAGGCAAGCACCATATCCGGGTGTTTTGCCCGGTCAAGCTGCAGATAAAAGTTTTTTCCGTCACGGATAATTTTGGCTTTTGCTCCGGCGGGAAATTGCGGGGCAGCTTCGTTTTTACTCCGTTGGTCTGTGTAAATTGCCTTTTCCGGAGTATACGGCAGAGTTATGCGCCATCTCTTGCCGGGTTTGATTTCACGCAGCGTATTGGCATCAAAACGGTAAATGATCATTTCTTTTTTAAAGACTTCAATATAAACAAAGTTTCTGCCTTTAAAACGGTCAAGAGTATCGACCAAACCTGATTCCGGCGCAGGTTTCTGCGGTGTCACCCAGCGCAGAACACCGCCGTGAATGGCGGTAAATTCTCCCTGCCAGATGGTTCTTTCGTCTTCGATCGCAAGGTGCGTATGTCCTGAAATGGAAACCGCCTGCGGGTGATTTTCAAGCATTTGCCGGATATGATCCACACGCCAGTAATAGCGCGCCCCTGGCGATTTTATTTTATTGAAATCACTGCGGACAAGGGTGAACGCAGGCGTTAAATGGGTCAGCACAAACACGGGTTTTCCGGGAGAATCTTTTTCAGCCCTTCCAATCAAATCTGATACTTTTTTGATTTCATCTTTATTGCTGTGTTCGCCCTTGTCATCGGTTGCAGAAACACCGATAAAGGTATAGCCTTTGACTTTATAATGCTGCAGCCAGTTTGACGGCAGTCCCATCGGCGCAAAAAAACGCTTCATGCTCTCCTGAGCTGTCGGACGCTTTGTGCCTTTGGGATAGGCAAGATAATCGTGATTGCCCAAAATCGGAATATGGACGGGCGGATTCTTTTTCTTTGCAAAATGACGGTTGTAAATTTCACCGTACTTTTTATAACTTGCGGGGTTGCCGTTGGCAATGTCGCCGCCTGAAAGAACAACATCCGGATTTTTCTTCGCAAGAAAGGCAAAGACCCTTTCCAGATCGTTCCATTTTTCGTGAATGTCGCTGACAACGGCAATTTTCAGCCGGGGCTCAGCTCCGCAAAGGACAAGCGGAAACAGCAGAAGAAAAAGCAGCGTTCTCATTTTGCTCTGGGATGCCAATAAACAGACTGATTGCTGAATTCACTGCCGCGGTAACGTTCGCTGGGAAATTCATCAGGTCGGAGTTTTCCCTGGTGGCCGTCGGCGTAAACGATATTGGCAGAACCGGTATGACGGGCAGATATACAAGCCGAATAGTCGCTCGTGCTCATATCAGGTGCCCAGCGGCATTCATCATTCATGTAACCCATACCGGAACCGTCAGCAAAAACAAGCAGCATCGTCGGACGTTTGACATGCGTGATCTTGGTGGGCTGAACACTTTCGCTGCCGGTATTCCATAACAGCTGGTTATAGGAATAAGTTTTATGCATTCTGTCCTTCGGACGATTCACTGCCTCCCCGGGAATAACACGCTCCTCTCCGCCGTTGGGTACTGCCGGACAGGCATATTTATGACGGTACACGGTCTGTTTACCGTTGTTGGAATCAATACTGGCGTACCATGTCGTACTGGGATGGGGGTACCAGTAACCGATCATGGGAGCCTGAGCATTGGTATCCGCACTGCTGTGTTTCTTTGAGCGCCAGATGGCATTTGATGAACCGTTTTCTTTTCCCCACGGAAAAAACTCCCGTTGATCATCAAAATAGGACTGAAGTATTTTCATTGTCGTTGCAAGGTTGGCTGCACACTGCGTTCCCTGCGCCGTCTGTCTTGCCTTCTGCAGCGCCGGCATCAGCATTGCCGCAAGAATGGCAATAATTGCAATAACGACCAGCAGTTCAATCAGCGTAAAACTTTTTTTCATAGCGGTACATCCTTTTTTTAAGATATGTTAAAATTCAAATTTTTACTTACATCAAAAATCCACTGCGACGCTGTTGACCATAAAAGCACTCAATGCCTTGCGGCGTTTTTCTTCAAAAAGATAACTTTCCTCCACTTCACTCAGGAGTTCTGCGGGCGTGATATTATCGCAAACCAGCCGCTTGAGCGCAGAAGAAAAACACAAGCTGACAGAGTCTGCCATGTGCCTGTGGGCATAATCAATATTTTTTATTTCATTGAAGAATATGTCATCTCTTATGACGGAACTGTCAATCGTTGATGCGGCAACTGCCGCATTGGCAGGGATGCCCATTTTCAAGCTGCCGATGATTTTCTGCAATTCCGGACGGAAAAGCGCCTCTGCCATATCAAACAACAGTTCCGCATGACGCGTTGTATTGCGAATCATAAAAACTTCAGACGCCGCATGACACAGTCTTTTACCGTTAAAAAGCGGTATAGGTGCGATATCAAACTCTCCGCTGAAATGCCGGGTTTTTGAACGGTATCCGGCACTGAAGAGCGCTTTGCCTTCAAGGAAAGAAGTGTAACTTTTTTCCACATCAAGTTTTGAAAAAAGTTCAACCGCAGTCCGGAACACCTCCGGATCAGCAATACCGTCTCCCGCAAGGTGGTACACAAGAGAAAGCAGCAGTGGACTGGAACTCCCGGCACAAAGAGAAATATTTTCAGGCAGTCTTTTCTGAAGTTCAAAGAGATCATCAAAGGCGAGTTTATAGGGTTCAAAATCAGGTGCGACCTGCCGCATGAGTTTTTTATTGTAAAAAAGAATATCAGGTGAAAAAAGATAAGGCAGTCCCCAGATGGCGCCCCGCACATTATGAAATTCAAAAATCTGCGGGAAAAGTTTACCGTCAGCTTTCAGACGGTCAATTCTTTCCTGCGGCCAGGGCATAAAATACTCTCCGGGAAAAAACGGGATCGTCGTCGGCAGAACAACGGCATCTGCTTCATCCATTTTTTCGACTTTTTCTATTTCAACATCCGGAAAATGCTGGACAAGCAATGGAAAAAGTTTTTCGGCAAAGTAGCCGTTGCACATGATACGGATGATCTTTTTTTCAGGCTCAATAACAAATGTTCCCCGTCCGGAAACACGTTTGACCACCCCCTTATCACGCAGAATATTCAACGCTTTTGCAGCTGTTACCGGAGAAACCTTGCACTGTTTTGCCAACTCCTGTTCCGCAGGCAAGCGCCCGGAAAGTTCTCCGGATTTGATTTTTTCCAGCAGTTGACAGGCTATTTCTTCACACTTTGTCATCAAGTTCACCTCACAATAACCATAGAGTACACTATGGTTATTAATATAGCACACAAAAACTCAATGTCAAATTTCTTGCAAAAAAGGTATTAAATAACGTTACATCAACGCTTGAAGACGCCATTGAGTGTGGAAAAAAGTCCGGCGGAAAAATCTTCAGCGCAGGGGTCAAAATCCAGCGTGCTGTGCAAAGTCAGCGCATTGGATTTGAGGAACCACGAAACGGCAAGCAGTGAAAAAAGATAGTGTTCAAAAGGAATATCTTTGATAAATCCCGCTTTCTGCGCGCGGAGAAAAATTCTGCGGATACCATCGTTTTCCGCAGAACGCACCGCACTTAAATTTTCAAGAAGTGCGGCATTTTCAAGGTTCGCCCAGGCAAGCAGCCGCCAGAAACAGGGCGTTTTTTCGTGCAGTTTATAAAAGTTTTCAAGCAGAACAGCGGTCAGATTTTCAGGATGTTTTTCCGCTTCTTCAAGCATTGAAAGAGAAAAAGGTTCCGCCGCCTTGAAGACACTTGTCAAAGCGGCAATGAACAACTTTTCTTTTGAACCGAAATAGGCATATATGCGCTGCTTATTGACTCCCGCTGTTGCGGCAATCAGGTCAACGCTTGTCCCATTCATCCCCCCTGCGGCAAAAAGCTCCACCGCCGCAGAGAGAATTTTATTTCTGGTTTCTATGGCGCGTTTCTGCATTGTCAATCAGCCAGCCATCTGCTCAAATTGGCACGGACAAAATCATCATCGTGCAGGTGCGGATAAGCTGCATACACACGGGAAATTTCGTCAAACTGTCCCGGGGAAAGCGTTTCAGCCGGGTCAAGGCACCAGATGCCCGGCAGCAGTCCCTGACGGCGCAGAACTTCATGCAGTCCCGGGATACATCCGGCAAAGTTGTTTGCCGTATCAAAAAACGCCGCATTGCAGTCGGTGATTTCAATGGCACGGGTCAACAGTTCCTGCGGGATATCCCCTCCCCTGTCAATCACACCGTGCAGTTCATCCAGAAGTTCCACGGCTTTTTTCGTCCAGCAGGACCAGTGTCCCAGAAGTCCGCCTTTGATCCGCAGTTTTTTGTCTCCGAACTTGTATTCAGAAATCAGGTCAACAAGAAGATTATCGTCATTGCCGGTATAAAGAGCAACATCATCCCGTCCGGACTCCGCCGCCGCGCGCATGACATCCAGCGTGCAATAGCGGTTGAACGGAGCCATTTTAACCGCAAGAAGATTGTCGATTGTGAAAAATTCGCGCCAGAATTCGTAAGGCAACCGTCTGCCGCCGACACTCGGTTGAAGATAAAAGCCGATCAAAGGCATGACTTCAGCCACTTTTCGGCAATGGGCAAGCATTTCATCAATAGAAGAATCCTTGAAAGCGGCAAGCGACAGCAGAACAGCGTCATAATTGCAGGAGCCTTCAAACTCAGCTTCACGCAGAGCCTGCTCCGTTTTGCCGCAGACACCGCCGACCTTGAGGATTTTTTTGCCTTTTTCAGCACAGTATTCGTCAATAAACTTTCCGGTTTCGCGCAGAACGACCTCAAAAAGTCCGATTTCAGGATTGCGGATGGCAAACTGCGTGGAGTGAACTCCGACAGCGATACCGCCGACGCCTGCATCAATAAAATAACGGCAGAGCGCCCGCTGATGCCGGGGAGAAAATTTGCGGTTTTCATCCAATGCAAGCACCTGCGCCGGAATCACGGTGCCTTTTCTTACTCTTTCAAGAACAACAGGATCAATATCTGAAACTCTTTTCATTTTTCAAAACTTTCCATTATTTACTTCAAAATGCGTGGGTTTGCCGATGGAAACGCCGCCTTGAGAAATCCACTCTGCCTGCAAGCGGATCAATTCTTCAAGAGACACACGGGGCTTCCCGAACAGTTTTATCATTTCAGAGGCATCATTGAGGTAGTTCAAATCCCCCGCTTCAGCACAGGTGAATTGCACCTCTTTTCCCAGCAGTCTGCCCATTTCAAGAGCCGTTTTTTCAGTTGATGCCGTTTCAGGTCCCGTCACATTCAAAATTCTGCGGGGATTATCCGCTAGTTCAAGCGACAACAGTGCGTTGGCGTTGGCATCCCCCTGCCAGATACAGTTGAAAAATCCCACGGAGTTGCTCACCTCTTTGCCCTCCCAGACCGGACGGCAGATATCGTGCAGAACCCCGTAACGCAGATCAATGGCGTAATTCAGACGGAAAAACAGCATCTTCGTGCCGTACATCTGCTGATAATACTCAAAGATGCGCTCCCTTGCAAGACAGGACTGCGAGTATTCTCCGATGGGGGACGGCATATCGCTTTCAACACATCCGCCCTGAGCAGAACTTTTCAGAGGATACACGCAGCCGGTTGAAAAAATCACCATGCGGCTGTTGCGGAACTTTTCAGCTGTAAATGCCGGAGCCAGAGCATTCATCGCCCAGGTCTGCGCCTCATTGCCCTGCGTTCCGAACTTTTTTCCCGCCATGAAAACGATATTGGGAAAGTCCGGCAGAGCATTGACCTGTTCCCGGTCAAGCAGATCGCATTTGATTGTTTCAACGCCTGCCTCTTCAAGTTTCACCTTTTCTTCAGGATTTGAAAAGCGGGCAACGCCGATGATTCTTTTTTTCACCCCTGCGGCATCAACAGCGCGTTTTGCCTGCATTGCCATTGTAACGCCCATTTTTCCTGCAACGCCCAGAATGGCAATATCTCCCTCAAGGCGTTTCATCATCTCTATCAATGCCGGAGCAGGTTCGCTCAGCAGCCAATTCAATTCCTTTTCATCAACAGGACACTTTAACATATATTTTCTCCTTACAAAACCAACCACTCAGTTGCTTTCATTAAAATAACGCCAATCCGTCAGGAAATCAAGTATTATATTGAAAAAAATCCGAAACAATGTTATATTGAAACTGAACAACCGATACAGCGGAGAAAAAAATGAAAAAAATATTATACGTCAATGCCGCAATGAACAGAGAAAGCTCCCGGACGGAGCGTCTGGCGCAAGCCTATCTTGAAAAACAGACAGAAAAAGGAAACATTGAAATACAAACCGTTACCCTTGCTGAAGAAAAAACGCTCTCTCCGCTCTTGTGGATGCAGCTGCAGAACCGGCAGGAATCGATCAAACAAAAGGATTTCAGCACGCCGTATTTCCGCTTTGCCCGCGATTTTGCCCAATCAGACGAAATCGTGATGGCTTGCCCCTACTGGGATATGAGTTTTCCCTCGATTTTCAAAGTCTATCTTGAACACCTGTGTATCAACGGCTTGACTTTTCATTACGACGAAACAGGTATTCCGCGCGGATTGACCCATATCAAATCCGCCGTCTACATCACCACGGCAGGCGGATATATCAGAGATAACAACTGCGGTTTTGATTACGTTCAAAAACTGTTCTCCCTGCTTTTCGGAATCCCCGACATCCGCTTTTTCAGCGCAGAAGGATTGGATATTCAGGGAAATGATCCCGAAAAAATCCTCTCTGAGGCAATAACAAAAATCACGCGCTGTTCCTTGTATATTATTCCCGGTTATCAAATAGCAGCAGCTCCCTTTGGCGAGAATGGGTATTTTAACTCGTCGGAGCCAAAGGTGAAGAGCTGCTGCTTGACTGATAGCTGAAGTGATGCTATG
>SUVX01000114.1 GCA_015061725.1 Lentisphaerota bacterium | reverse complement strand
ACTTTACACCCAAATTCCGTATTTTTCTTCATGAGATGTTTGTAAGACTAAATGCACCGGCTGGATTTGTAAGACTAAATGCACCAATGCCATTTTAGGGTGGTGCGTTTACTTTTACAATCGTCAGTTCAGTAAAAACAGTGTAAAACTGAATAAAAAAAGCAATAAAGCATTGTAAAAATCAGATATCGGGTGTATATTGCCAAGGTTAATTGTAAAAACAACCCGAACAGGAAATTTTTTATGGCAGTAAAACTCAGTCTGATCGTGCCGTGCTACAATGAAGAAAGCACCCTGGCAGAGATCGTCGGTCATATTTTAGCGATCGCTGATGAAGAGATTTCGCTTGAACTTGTCATCGTGGATGATTGCTCCACTGACAACAGCCGGAAAGTCGCAGAAGAGTTGCAGAAGCAGCACCCGGAAATCAAACTTGCTTTTCACGAAGTCAATCAGGGCAAAGGCGCTGCTTTGCGGACAGGATTTCTGGAAGCCACCGGTGATTATATCGGTATTCAGGATGCTGATATGGAATACGATCCGCGCGATTACAAACTTCTGCTGGAGCCTCTGCTTGAAGGAAAAGCCGATGTTGTCTACGGTTCACGCTATCTGCGCCCGGATACCAGAAGAGTCCTTTACTTCTGGCATACATGGATGAACAAGACGCTCACCTATTGTTCCAACATGTTTACCAATTTGGACATTACCGATATGGAAACCTGTTACAAGCTTTTCAAGCGTGATGTCATCAGAAAAATCGCTCCCCGGCTTCAGGAAAACCGTTTCGGTTTTGAACCTGAAATCACCGCCTATGTCGCCGAAGAAAGATGCCGCGTTTACGAGTGCGCCATTCACTACAATCCCCGTTCCTATGACGAAGGCAAAAAAATCGGCTGGAAAGACGGTGTCCGTGCATTGTACTGCATCATGCATTACGGTGCCTGCAATGCGCCTCTTCCCATGCAGTTACTGCTCTATCTCTTTGTCGGCGGTACGGCGGCGGTTGCCGACTTGCTCGGTTTCGGTATTCTGTCTGCCTGTAATGTTCCTTTGAACTGGGCGATTCCCGGAGCCTATATCTTTGCGGCAATCATCAATTATCTGCTCTGTGTTCAGATACTTTTCCGTCACAAAGCCCGTTGGAATACTGCCGGAGAACTGCTCATGTATCTGTTGACACTCTCCATCATGGGCGGTGTTGACTTCGGCATCACTCACGGATTCATGGCTCTGGGACTTTATCCCTTTGCCGCCAAGACGATTTCCTGTATTTTCGGATTTTTCGGAAACTTTTTCCTGCGGCGTTGGCTGGTTTTCCCCATGCCGCAAAACAAATAATATTTTTTCCCGACCAACAAAAGAGGTGTTTTGATTATGAATCGGCGGATTCTTGTTACCGGAGGAAGCGGTTTCCTCGGCTCCTATCTTTGCGAAAAACTGCTTGAACGCGGCGATGAAGTTATCTGTGTTGACAACTTCTACACCGGCAGCAAAAGAAATATCATGCATCTTTTGGGCAATCCCGCCTTTGAACTTATACGGCATGACGTGACTTTTCCCCTTTATCTTGAAGTTGATGAAATTTACAACCTTGCCTGTCCGGCCTCTCCCATCCACTATCAGAAGGACCCGGTTCAGACAGTCAAAACCTGTGTTCACGGCGCGATCAATATGCTGGGACTTGCCAAGCGTATCAAGGCGAAAATCCTTCAGGCTTCCACCAGCGAAGTTTACGGAGACCCCGCGGTTCACCCGCAGGTGGAGTCCTATTGGGGAAATGTCAACCCCATCGGCATCCGTTCCTGTTACGATGAAGGAAAACGCTGCGCTGAAACCCTCTTTCACTGTTACGATATGCAATGCAATCTGAGGACAAAAATCGTCCGTATTTTCAACACATACGGACCGCGTATGCATCCCAACGACGGACGTGTCGTCAGCAATTTCATCCTGCAAGCCTTGCAGAATCAGGATATAACCATCTACGGCGACGGCAGTCAGACCCGCAGTTTCTGTTACCGCGACGATCTGATCGACGCCATGATGCGCATGATGGATACCCCCGATGATGAACACGGTCCCGTCAACATCGGCAATCCCGGAGAATTTACCATCAAACAGTTGGCAGAAGAGGTTATTGATCTTACCGGTTCTTCTTCAAAGCTGATATTCCACCCCCTCCCCTCCGACGACCCCAAACAGCGCCGTCCGGATATCAGCAAGGCTCAGGCTCTTCTCAACTGGCAGCCCTCCACGCCCCTGCGTGAAGGCTTGAAAAAGACAATCGCCTACTTTGACGCTCTTCTGAAAACAGACCCCGATTTTTGCCGCTTTTTTTTCAGATGAAAAAAAAGCTTAGCAAAAAAAAAGCGCATAGCGGGGCGACGTTGCTGCCCCGCCTAAGGTGGCTCCGCCCCCTTAGGAATCCCCCGATACCCCGGGGGTATTTTTTTGCAGTCAAGTTCTGCATGGCAGCGGCGGTTTGCTGTGCCGCGGCGGGCGGCGCTTGAGATGAGAGCTGTGAGAATTGTGAGAGTTATGAGATTGGTGAGATGATTGGGGCGCCGATTGCCATAATCACCCCGGCGGCACATCTTTACCCGTTGCTATAAAAAAACAGGCATACCTCAGCGGTAAATCTTTGCACCGTGCAAATTTACCGTTCGGGTGTGGAACCGGACAACTCAGACAAGTCTAATAATCCGGCATTGCGGCGTTCTTCAATGGCTTTTGAAAAAAGAACAAAGCGTTCAATTGTGTCGCTGTCTACAACGTGTTCCAAGTGACAAGCCGTCTGAGAGGCTTTTTCGGGGGGAAGTCCCAATATGTCAGCAAAGAAACTTTTGAGTATCTCATGACGGCGGATGACTTCTTCTGCCACACGCTTGCCCGATGGCGTCAATTCCACGGGATAATGGGCATTGTAAATAATATATCCCTGCTTTTCCAACTGGCGCAAGGCTCCGGTTACGGAAGGCATTTTGACATTGAGTTTTTCGGCAATTTCCTTGGTATGTGCGTGTCCCGCCGTTGCCGTCAATCCGGCAATGGCTTCGAGATAATCTTCAAGACTTGCTGTCAAACGCTGTGTCATATTTTCTCCGTTATGCTTTATAATCTTAATATACAGCACATTTGCTTAATAACAAGTCCCTTTCAAAACTTTTGCATACAAATAAACGCACCGAGCAGAGCAAGCAGCACCATGACTGCAACCGGAATGCAGTTCAAACAGAGGATTTTTCCCTCTTTTCCTGCGGCATTCACTGTTGCGGTCGTGGCAACCACGCCTGAAATGCGGATCATACTGCCGATGCCTCCGCCGATATTCTGCAAGGCTGTAACCACATCAGGAGGCAAACCGGCACGGAAAGCTGAATCAAACTGAATGGAGCCGAAAAGAATATTCGATACCGTACAGGAACCTGAAAAAAATGTTCCCAGCACGCCGATAAAAGGTGCGGCAAAAATATAAGCTCTGCCCAGACATTCCGCCGCCGCTGTCGCAATCACATTGAGCATACCCGGCATACCTTCGGGCTGTTCGTTTGAAAAAATCATGATTTGAACGATTGAAAAACTCACGGCAATGGCGATTGCCGCCTGCAAAACCTGTTTCCCCGAATTTCCTGCAACCTGAAAAACCTTTTTGTCTTTGCTGACAAGCATAAGCAGCAGCGCAACAAATAAAATCGGAAACAAGCCGGGATTGTAAAAAATCGCCCACTTGAACTGCGTTCCGGCAACGCCGAAAATTGAAGATAGTTCAAGAGAAAACGAGGTCAGATACTTTTTTAAGGGCAGCATGGGCAGACGGGTCAGAACCAGAATCGCGGCAATCAGCAAATAGGCACTCCAGGCACTTGAATATTCTTTAAAGGAATAATGCTTTACGTTTCCGCAGGGGACGCTTGAAGAAAACTCCCAGACGTTGTGCGGAACCAGAAATTTCACTTTCAATTTCAACAGAAGAATCACCGCAGGCAGGGCAATCATTGCGCCGATCATGGAGGGCAGTTCAGGTCCGAGATACATCGCTGTCAGTTTCCAGGGGACAAAATAAACGATTCCGGAAACCAGACAGAACGGCAGAATTTCAAGGCAGGAGCGCCATTTGCCTTTGCCTTTATCAAGTAAAATAACAAATGCCACCATGATAAAAGGCAGAAATATACCTGAAAACAAAGATATATCCGTGAAAACCGTCAATAATTTTTCACAGAAAGAATCAACTTCAAGTCCGGAAGATGTGATATTTTTTTGCAGAATGGAATTCAAAGTGATCGTCGGCGTTCCGACAGCACCGAAAGGAACCGGCAGCGTATTGCCGACAAGGGCGGCAACACAGGCAAAAACAACGGGAAATCCCAAGCCTGCCAGAAGCGGTGCCGCCAGAGCCGGTGCGCTGCCGAATCCGGCGGCGCCCTCGATAAAACTGCTGAAAAGCCAGGCGATGATCACCATCTGGATACGGCGGTCGGGAGAAATCCCGGCAAAGGTGTTGTTGATGATTTCCATGGCGTTGTTTCTTTTGAGGATATTGAGCAGAAATACTGCGCTGAATACAATCAGAATAATATCCAGAGACTTCAATACGCCGAAAATTGACACCGCCAATATCTGCAACAGCGGCATATCCCAGACGAAAAATCCGGATAATGCCGTAAGACAGAGAGACAACGGCAGAGCCAGTCCCGGTTTCATTTTGAACTTTGTCATCAAAACCAATGCCGTTACTATCGGCAGTATGGAACAGAAAAACAACATAAAAAACTCCGTTTAATTTAATCTCAAAGCGTTCCAAGCCTTTTCAAGCGCAGCAGGCGTGGAACCTTTGGCAGTTCTTATTTCAGGGGTGAAAGAAGCGATCCTCACCTCCTGCAACAGCAGAAAGAAGTCAAGCAATCCTGCGTGAACGGCAATATCATTCTTTTCAACGGCAAGATAAAAACGGTTGACAAACAGTTCAATATCTTCCCCCTTCTTTTCATCTTTGAGACATCCGCCGCCGACAGCGCGTTCAAGACGCAGCTGCAGAGATTTGAAGTAACGCGTGTATTCTCCGACGGCTTCGGCACAGCGCAGAAATCCCGGACGGAGCAGAAAGGAAAGCTGATTTCCGGCATCCGTGCGCGTCCATGACTGCGTTGAAAGACGGTGCAGAAGCGTTTTCACCCGGTCAACGGAATCGGCAAGTTTCTCAAGTTCAGTTCCGAGTCTGACGATTTCAGGACCGATTCTGTCAAGCGCAAAATCCAGTTCCTCTTCAAACTTTTTCTGTGAACGGATATCATCCGGGTCGCTTTTTAAAGCAAATAAAATGGCAAAATCAAGCAAATCACTTTTCCACTCAGGATATTGCAGAAACAGTGTCAGTTTGACGGGGTTGGAAATCTGGATTTTTCCCCGCCAGTAGTCCGTCTGCATTTTTGCCTTCAATTTGAAAAGCTGTAAAATACCCGCCCGGTGATTCAAAACTGCTTCGCGTTTGTCAAGGAATCCGGAACAACCGACCAGACCGTTTTCAACGATAAGACCGGGATAGATTTTTCTGTCGTCATTTTCTGCAAGCGCGGCGGATTCCGGCAGTACCATGTTGGCGGGCCAATCTTTGCCGGGAGCGCAGGAAAATTGCTTTGCGCCCTGCACGGAACTGCTCAATCTTGAACCCAGCACATCCCGTCCCGGAAAACTCCGCAAAACTTTTTGAACTTTGCCTTTTTCGTCAATAATGGCAAGTTTCGTTACAAGATATTCGGGATATTCAATGTTTTCAAGTACAGAAACCGGCACTTCAAAATCAAGGAATTCCCTGAAATAATCGTTTACGGCACAGGTCAACGGCTGTTCCGTAAAAATCTTTCCAGTCCGGTACAGTTCCATAAAATTGGCAACATTTTCCGCCATGGGCTGAAGACTGCGGCGGATATTTTTGGGCAATGCACGGAAAAGAAACTCCAGTTTCTGCCGCAGAAATCCCGGCACGCCGTAATCCAGAACGTGCTGATTGACGAGATTCAGCTCCTCGGCTTTGGCACACAGCGTCACGCCGTCTGAGGAACTTTCAACATCAAACAGATAACGCGCTTTGAGTTTTACGCCGCAACTGGTGACAAAATCGGGATACTCTGAACTGTTTTCAAGCAGTTCAGGATAAAAAACGATATCTTCCGGTTCGGGCGTAAAGGAGCGTTTCAACCTCTGCCAGTGCAGTTTTGCCGCGTTGCCGGAGTTCAAATCATCAGGCAGTACCCGGTTGAAGTGGTCAAAGATGGCATCTTCATCAATCATCCCCCCGGGACGGCGCATACGGATTTCAAGATCACGCAGCATTTCAAGCAAAAAATTGTAATCATCAAGCCAGCGGCAGCCGGAAACGCGGACTTTACCCTCGACCAGTCCCTCTCTGATAAAGACTTCCCGTGCTTCCTGCGGTGCGATCGGACCGTAGTTTCTCCGTCTGCCCGGGTGGATCACAAGACTTCCCGCTGTAAGGCGTTCTCTTGCGTAAACAAAACAGCTGCGTTCATCAAAGTGAACATCATCATACACCGCTTTGCACAGATGGGGAGCGATTTCGCTGAGCCATTCGCTTTTGACTTCAGCACATCCGCGTCCGAAAACCCGGCTGGTTTCCATCAATGCAAAGAACATCAGCCAGTCAGGAGCTTTTTTACGTTTAGCCAGTCCCGATGCGGGAAACGGCAGAAAGACTTTGCCCGCCATATCCCGGAAAAATTTGTGTTCCTTATCATAACAGGCCAACTGACGGGGCAGACCGCTGAGAATACATTTGTGGATGGCATCGTATTCCTGCTGCGCCGTTTCGGGGTCAACACTGACAAGTTCCACAGAAAACTCATCCGCAAGTTCAAGGGCCAGATTGCGCCACTCGATCATGCGCTTGTAATTGAGAAAATTCTGTTTGCTGAACTTGCGCAATCCGCTGTTGGAGTCAAGCGCTCCCCTCGCCTTCTGTGCGGCGGACCAGAGATTGATGATTCCCAGAAAATCGGACTGTTCCGAACGGAAACGTTTGTGCGCCTCATCCGCCGCTTTGATTTCATCCAGCGGGCGTTCATGCGGATCGGAGACACTCAAAAATGCCGTGATAACTGCCAGAAAAGGCAAAACTCTTGCTTTTTCGGCGGCAATAAGCATCTGTCCCAGGTGCGGGTCAATGGGCAATTCTGCCAGACGGCGGCCGTTGGTGGTCAAACGTCCGTTTTCCAGAGCGTGCAGGTCATCAAGAGTCCGCATACCTTCACGGATAAGAGCAGCTCCCGGCGGGTCAACAAGGGGAAACTCCGCAACCGGCGGCAGCTTCAGAAGTGCCATCTGCAGAATGACTCCGGCAAGACTGCTGCGCTGAATTTCAGGCGGCGTATACTCGGGACTCTGCTGTAAATCGCTTTCAGAATAAAGTTTGACACACACGCCGTCGCTCAATCGTCCGCAGCGTCCGCGCCGCTGTCTGGCGCCTGCCTGAGAAACAGGTTCAACGCGCAGTTCCTGAATGCGCGTGCGGGGATTGTAGCGCGAAAGACGCACCAATCCGGAATCCACCACAAAGCGGATACCCGGAATCGTGAGAGACGTTTCAGCAACGTTGGTACTTAAAATCACACGGCGGAAACGGCTTTTCTGAAAAATCCTTCCCTGTTCCGCCGCACTGAGTCTGCCGAAAAGCGGCAGCAGTTCGGTACGCGGCAGTTTTCTTCCGGTCAGAAATTCCAGCATATCGCGGATTTCCCGTTCTCCGGGCAGAAAGACAAGAACATCTCCCTGCGGATCAAGTTCATAAAGAAAATTCAACGCCCGCGCGATACAATCGGACATATCCTCGTCATCATCCGGCGGCATGTAAATATCTTCAATGGGATACAATCCGCCGGGGATCTCGATAATCGGCGCGCCATTGAAAATATTTACATGCCGCCG
>SUVX01000113.1 GCA_015061725.1 Lentisphaerota bacterium | reverse complement strand
ATGCAAACCCACAGGGTATATCGTGACGCACCAACTTGTCCGACAGGTCCGACAGGTCCGACAGGTCCGACACAAGCGTCACGCCCCCGCAACATGCACACCGCCGTTGCCATCAAGCAAGCAAAGCACACCCCTGCGGCACATCATCGCCCGAGCCAAACCAAACTGCGGCACCGCAAACCCACGGGGTATATCGTGACGCCCCCATCATCATTTTATAAGTCTTATAAGTCTTATAAGTCTTATGCAAGCGTCACGCCCCGCAACATGCACACCGCCGTTGCCATCAAGCAAGCAAAGCATTACCCCTGCGGTAACTCTTTGCCCGAGCCATTCCAAACTGCGGCACAGCAAACCCTCGGGGTATCACATGGCTTGCCACGGCGTAGCCCATCAGGGCGAAGACGGGCGCACCCATCTTGTCAGACAAGTCAGACAAGTCAGACAAGTCAGATGCAAGCGCCACGCCCACGCAACATGCACACCACCGTTGCCATCAAGCAAGCAAAGCATTACCCCCGCAGTAAATCTGCCCATTGCATTACCCCCACGGTAAATCTGCACCCGAGCCCCCGGGCAGCCATCAAGACACAAAAAAACAACCTGTCACCGATTGGTGACAGGTTGTTGAATTTTGCTCGTTTGCTTGGTCGCAAATTAGCGGGCGTAGTATTCGATCACGCTCATGATCTTGACATCGACCGGAATTTCTTCGACCTGGGGAGCACGGACCAACGTGGCTTTGAGGTTGTCGAGATCGACTTCCATGTAAGCCGGCGGAGGCGTATTGTTCTTCTTGGCGAACTCAGCAATCGCGGGGGACTTTTCAGGATCAATGGAGATCACAGAACCTTCTTTCACGATGTAGCTGGCACGGTCAACGCGTTTGCCGTCAACCAGAATGTGACGGTGGTTGACAAACTGTTTGGCTGCGAAGATGGTCGGAGCAAATCCGGCACGGAAAACCATCGCATCAAGACGCTGTTCAAGATGACGAAACAGTTTTTCGTGGGTCTGACCGCTACCGGTCTTGGCTTTGGCGTAAGCAATCTGGAGCTGCTTTTCGCTGATGGCATAGTAGTAACGCAGTTTCTGCTTTTCAAGCTGCAGTTCACCGTAGGTGGAGAGCTTGCCGCGACGGCCTTTACCGTGCGGTCCGGCAGGATACGGACGTTTGACAGACGGACATTTCGGATCGCCCCAGAGGCATTTTCCGATACGACGGCAGAATTTGTGTTTCGCTTGACTTGCGGTAGGCATAACCTAATCCCTTTCAATTTATTGTTTTTTGTTTTCATGTCGCGGGTGTCAAGCCTCAATTTTACTTTATGGGGCCCGCAACACGATTGCTATTTGACTAATATAGCCCTGTTTGACGTTTTTTTCAAGAGCTGAACTGGTAAATTTTATGTTTTGATACTATATTATATACAGAAGATAACAAAATACAGGAGATTTTTGAAATGAAGTCCTATTTCCGTCCTGAAATCGACGCGATGGCGGGATACGTTCCCGGTGAACAGCCCAAGATGGCTGATCTGGTCAAACTCAACACCAATGAGAACCCTTTTTCTCCGAGTCCTGAAGTTGAAAAGACTCTGAAAAATTTTGATTGCGCCCGTCTCCGCCGTTATCCCGACCCCATGGCGGACAGTTTCCGCGATGCCGTCGCCTCTTTCTGGGGTGTCAAACGCAGCAATGTCATTGCCGGTAACGGTTCTGATGATTTGCTCACTATGATTTTCCGCGCCTTTACTTCTCCCAACCTGCCTGTGGCTGTTCTGGATCCGAGTTATTCGCTGTATCCCGAACTTGCTGCCATGCAGAATGCGCCTGTCATCAAAATCAAACTCGCTGAAAAAACTTTTGATCTGCCCGGAGATATCCTTGCTCAGGCTGAAAAAGCCAATCTGCTGATGATTGTCCGTCCCAATGCGCCGACGGGAACGCTCTTCCCCAAAGAAACTGTCCGGAATATCTGTGAAAAGTTTGACGGTATTGTGGTCATTGATGAGGCTTATGCCGATTTTGCCGCTGATAACTGCATTGATTTTGCGCAGGAATTTGAGAATGTTATCGTCATCCGCACTTTTTCAAAGAGTTACGCCATGGCAGGTATCCGCCTCGGATACGGTATCGCCTGTGAAAATATTATTGCCGGATTGATGAAACTCAAAGATTCCTATAATATTGATATGCTTGCCCAGGCTCTCGGTGAAGCCGCTTTCCGCGATCACGCTTATTTTACCGCAAGACGCAACGAGGTGATTCAGATGCGGACTTACCTTGCGGAAGAACTTGCCAAACGCGGATTTTACGTTCCTGAATCCGAAAGCAACTTTCTGTTTGTTTCTCCGCCGGACGGTGACGGAAAAAAACTGTTTGAAGAGTTGCGCAAGCGTGCGGTGATTGTGCGTTATTTCAGCGCACCGGCAACGGAAGCATACTTGCGTATTACGATTGGAAATCCGCAGGAAAATGCCCGTCTGCTGTCTGCCATTGACGAGATTTATTCCTGAATACTTGCTGCCGGACGTGTTGTCCGGCAGAGTCAGATGTTTTTAATTTGTCTGTTTCTCTGTGGAAACATTGGAGAATTGGTATTTTTTCAGCCATGCGGCGGCTTGCTGAACATCGGCTTTTGAATTTTTGTCCCAGCTGCATCTGAAAACGGTGTAATTTTTACTGCCGTCTGCGGCGGGAAATTCAGCCAGAGCCGTCAGGGTTTTTTCAGGAGAATTTGTAACATCAACAGAAAGCCACGAGGTTTTTCCGGCAACCGTTACGGGAGTTTGCAGTTCTTTGCTGAAAATAACAAGTCGGGGAGTTGTTTTCTTTTCGGCAACGCCGATATAGGCAAGAAGGTAGTGAAAAATCGTCGCGGTCTGGTCTGAGATGAATTGCGGCGCCATTTTTTCAGGATATTCAGAGAGTTTTCCTGCTCCTTCGCTGGCAAAGACATTCATTTTTTTGTGGAAATTTAATTTCTCTCTTTCTTTGAGGGGGAATTTTCCTGAAGAATTGAGTTTTTTCATCCACGTTTCCGGAATGGAAAAAATGTATTCAGCGGGAAAGAAAATCATGCCGCCGTCAACGGTTTTGCGGTTGTTGATATCAAGGACGGGACGCTGTGCGGAACCGGTCAGTTCTCCTGAAGAATTGACTGTGGCGCAGTAAACGTGAAGCGGATTCCATTTTTTTTCAATTTCAGAAACAACATATTCAAGATTGTGCTGAACATTGCAGTCAAGGGTAAGCCGGACGGGTCTGCCGGAACTTCTCCGCAGATCGATCAATTTTTCAATGCCGCTCTGTCCGGCTTCTCTGCCGTTGATGAACTGGGTGTAACCGAGCAGTCCTGCGGCAAATTTGCCGTCAACTGCTGCATAACGGAGCCGCTGATTCTGATGGATGCGTTTGCGGTTGCCGATAAGAAGAACTCCGCTTCTGTCGCAGATATCAGGACGTTCTTCGCGCTGAATCATGATTCTTTTGTTTTGTTTTGCATTTACGGGAAGTTGTTTTTTTACGGACACAAACAGAAATGCCGCAGCGAATAAAACTGCCGCTATAATGATTAAATGGGATTTTTTCATTGCTTTATTCTCCAATCATGTCTTAAAAATATAGCCTTTTTCAGGAGATTTGTCAAGAAAATGCACTGTTTTTGTCTGATAAAAATTTGATTTGACAAAGTGTGAATGATATGATATATTATTCATCAGATAATTTGATTAAGCGTTTTATCAATAGGGGTGGGAATATTTCACCATGCGCGTAACAATTAAAGATATTGCGGCGGCAGCCGGGGTGTCTCCGGCAGTTGTGTCTGCTGTTTTGAACCGCAACAATTCCATCCGCTGTTCCGAGGAAAAAAGGCGGTTGATACTGGAACTTGTCCGGAAAACGGGATACCGTCCGAACCGGGCGGCGCAGGCATTGGGTAAGCGCAAGAGCCGTCAGATCGGCGTATTAAGTTACAGTCCCTCTGATCCCTCTGTTGCCCGTATCATCGGAGAATTGGAACGGCAGATTTCTGAACGCAACTACAGTGCTGTATTCGGTTTCTGGAGTGATTACCCTTCTATTAAAGTTGCTTTTGATTCCGTTCTTGCCCATCCGCTGGACGGGTTGATTTCCATGCATGACGGTTTGATCGATACCATTCCGGCGGGACTGCCGACTGTTTATTACAGTGATGTTCCCGGAAAGTGCTGTGTCAGACTCAATTACCGGCAATATTTTGAACAGGTTTTGACCCTTCTGTCAGGTCTCGGACATAAAACGGTCGGATTTGTCTGCTGGCACAGTGTTGCTCTGTTTGAATTATTCTGTACAATCTGTGCCGAAAAGAATTTGAAAACCAAAGAGTCCTGGTGTCCGCAGGGAAGCGGTTTTTATGAAAATGCGTTGGAAACGGTATTGGAACTTTTGCGCAATCAAGAGCGCCCTGATGCGTTGATCTGCCGTAATGATGTTGTGGCTTTTGCCGGTATCAATGCTGCAAAACAGTGCGGTTTGCGCGTGCCTGAAGATATTTCTGTCATCGGATTTGATGATATTGATCCGGCAAGTTACTTTATACCGCCTCTGACAACTTGCGGTGCGCCTGCTGAAAAGATTGCCTCCACTCTGCTGGAAGCTCTCTTTTCAGGTGCAGAACCGGGATTGACCATTATTGATATGGATTTGATCGTAAGGGGAACCTGTGCAAAAAAATAAACTGAAAAACAATCTCTTTCAGAAAGGAATAATTATTATGCCGGAAAAACAAAATTTCAAATTATCTGCCCGGGGATTTACTCTCATGAATGCTGCTTGTAAAACAGGTGTTTTGTATAACCGCAGCAGTATGCTGTCTTTGCGGGGCGGCGCGTTTGTACGGATGAGTACGGATAAGTACGGAAGGGTACGGAGTCAGACGCCGCAGAATACGGCTGGTTTCGCCCAACAACAAAATACCCCGCTTTTTTTGAAGGGAGAGAGGGGTGCGGGGAGAGGGGGAAACTTCTTTACCCTTATAGAACTGCTGGTGGTTATTGCAATCATTGCAATTCTGGCAGCAATGCTGATGCCGGCTTTGCAGCAGGCAAGAGACAAGGCAAAGAGTACTTCCTGTTTGAACAATCTCAAGCAGAACTATCTGGCTGTTGCAGCTTATGGTGACGCTGCAGACGGTTATCTCATGCCGTATGAGGGTATGACCAAGTATGATCCTTCGGCATTTCCGGGGACCAATCCGCATACAAAATGGCATTTGCCCGACAGCCATTATACTGCATTGCTTGATCAGCGTTCCGGCTGGAAAGATCCCAATTATTCAGTTCCCAAAGTGATGGTTTGTCCGGCAACGGTAGAGGGGACAAAAATGTATAATGCTGCCAGCGGTACATCGCTCGTGTACCGTTCCTACACATTGTTGAGGCAGGCCTCATGGAGTATCTTTTTCCCGACAGCCGCAGTCGGCAGACCCCGGCGTGCCGCGCAGTACAAAATTCCTTCAAAAGTGCCGTATATGCTTGACGGATGGGGCGCACCGAGTTTTGATGGTTCACATGAAAAATATTTTGATCCGACTTATCCTGTCAACAGCACTTCCGGGCGCATGGTTGACTACCGGCACGGACAGCGCGCCAATGTTCTGACTCTTTCGGGGAGTGTCCAAGCCATTACCAATATGAAACGGACGGGCGATCACGATCAATTTGACAAGGCGGCTGTGTTGTGATGTTGAAAAAATCTCTTTTCTGTGCCGGACTTCTGATTGCCGGCAGTCTTTTGGCGGCGGATTATACCCGTGAAGAATATACTTCTTTAATGGAAATCGGCAAGCGTCCGCGCCGGACGCCGCATACGCTGATTTTTGCCCGTTTTCAGCCTTATGATTTGAGGGGAAATTTCAGAGATGAGTGGTACGACCGCCCTTTGATCGTCAATTCCAACTGGCGGAAGGAGACATCCGGAGTCAAAGCCTCGTGGAATAAAGAGGCTGATTGGATCAGGATGTATGAAATTGCCGGTATCACACTGCTTGGAAACGCATACAGCAGTTTTTTTTATGATATGCTCAAAGCCTCAAAACAGGCTGATTTTTCCGGTTTCGGTCTGATGGCGGGCGTCGGTGTTTCCCGGGGGATGTTCAACCGCAAAACAGCTTCCGGCGAACGCCGTTATCAGCGTTTTCTGCGCAATGTCCGTGAAGCGGCAGGCTCAGATAAAGTTTTGCGGATCGACGGTAAGATCCCTCTCTTTAATTACGGCGGATTTTCTGACAGTGATTTGCAGATGATCCGCAAGGAAATGAAAAAAAGAAAACTGGCAGAAGTTCATCTTTTCACACCACTCTGGCTCAATGTTTACAGTGAATACAATTCCACCGGAAAACTCTCTGAAAAAACGCTTGAAAAGATTGAAAAGCAGATCCGTGAACGTCTGGATCTTTATGACGGTGTCAATTTTACGAATCTTTCTTACAAACGCAATCTCAATGGAGATGATGTGCTTGCCAAAGTTTTTTATCCTGAACTTGATAAAAAATATCTGGCACCGCTTTTTGCAAAAATCTGGTCCGATCCGAAGTACCGTCATAAACTCCTGGGGTTCAATGTTGACCACGGTTACATCGGGGATATTGACAACGGCGTTGTTCAGGCTGAACAGGGAACAAGTGTTCTGCGCCGTCAACTGGATGCCCAGTTGCTGTTCAATCCGGATATTATTTCCATGGCTGAGTGGAATGAAGTCAACGAAAATACTTCTTTTCAGCCGACATTGACCAACAGCAAAAGCATCATGCGTATCATGCGTTATTATGCGCGCTTTGTCAAAGGTTTGAAGCCTGCACCGCTTGCCGGAGATGATTTGAGTCTGCCGGATCTGATCGTATCTGTCCGCTGGGGATTGCAGGCGGGGGAAGAGTACCGTATCGAACTGCTCAACGTGCCGGATACTCCTGAGGACGGCAAATATCAGGTCAAGCTGCTTTTGACGGATGAAAACGGACGCGTTTTGCGCCGGATGCCGGCAGACAGTTTCCGTCAGAACAAATTGACTTCAGTAACCTACAAAGTCGGAATCAAGCCGCTTTTCAGCAAAGTACGGGCGATCCTGCCGGTGCTGGAAATCAATTACAAGGGTAAAAAATTTACTTTCAAACCTGCGGTGTATACCCGTTTGTTTGCATCAACACCCAACAACGCCAAAGAACTGCGTCTGCCGTTGCGGGACCAGTATGTTCCTGAAAAATTCCAGTGGCGTTTTTCAGGCAGTGAAAAAGGTGTTTTTGCTGTGTCTGCGGTTCTTTCAGGAAAAGAAAAGCTGCACAGTATGGAGCTTTTGGACGGCAAATTCCCTGTCCTGTCTGCGTGGAACGACCGGAGCCTTGACCAGAGCCGGTATCATTGGGTGACGGTCAGAAATCATCGCCGTATCGAAGGCAGTTATCCCCTGAAGATCCGGGTGAAAAACAGTCCGGAGTTTATCTGGCGGCCCTGGGGCAGACCTTATTGCGCAACGCCCGAATTGGAGAAAAAGTCAGATCATTGGTTCGTTCAGGAAAAATGTCTTTTCTGGCACAGCGGTCCGGCAGGAATACTGGGTATCCCCAAAAAGGATAAAAATGCCGTGATCGAGTGGGTGATCGGCGATTTTCCTGCAATCAGACTTTCTCTTGCCAAACTTATCAGGGAAAAGTATTGGACGGAAGAACCCGGAAACTGTATCATGACCGAATTTGAATTGCGTCCTGAGTTGATCGATCATCCCGCGCCGTTGGGCAGAAAAGAGGTGCGTCTTTCGGGTATGTTTGAATCAAAAGCAAATGATCCGGCTCTGACGATTCTTGCTGTGACTGAAAGCGGAAAAATCTTCCGTTCAGCACCGCGCTTTTTCAAAAAAATCAAAAAATGTATGCCGCTGGATGTGTTTGATGAGAGAGCCGGTAAAGCCGTTAAAGTCAATGTGCCGGACTTTCAGGTGCCGGAAATCGTGTATGAATTTGATTCTGCCCGTGGCAACAA
>SUVX01000112.1 GCA_015061725.1 Lentisphaerota bacterium | reverse complement strand
CGCCACGATATACCCTGTGGGTTTGCTTTTTCGCAATTTGGTTTGGCTCGGGCGATGAGTTACCGTTGGGTACTGCCGGGCAACTTGATGGCAACGGTGGTTTGCTGTCTGCGGGGGCGTGACGCTTTAGTCTGACCTGTCTGACTTGTCTGACCTGTCTGACAAAGATGGGGGCGCCACGATATACCCTGTGGGTTTGCTTTTTCGCAATTTGGTTTGGCTCGGGCGATAAGTTACCGTTGGGTAAAGTAACACGCCCGGTGACTGTGCTCGTTAGAGCCAGTCCCGGGCAATCGGGGATTTTTAAGGGACTCTTCCCTTAAACGGTCGCAGCAACGTCGCGACCGCTACGCGCTTTTTTTTGCTAAGCTTTTTTTTCTTGAGTTACCCACGGGCATTCCGGGGGTTGTCAGGGGGACAGCCAGTCCCCCTGACCGGTCGCAGCAACGTCGCGACCGCTACGCGCTTTTTTTTGCCAAGCTTTTTTTTCTGTAAAAAATCCCCCACGGGTAAGTTTGTGAGGGATTTTTAAGGGACACTTCCCTTAAACGGTCGCAGCAACGTCGCGACCGCTACGCGCTTTTTTTTGCCAAGCTTTTTTTTCTACCGAAAAAAAAGCGGTTAGCGTTTGACGCGGGCGTTGCCGCCCCAGATGCTCCAGACCTGTTCTTCGTCAGCGGGCTGGGCGTAGTCGGTGAGGTGGGTGGTAGCGAGAGCGCCGGTAGCCCAACCGAACTGAGCCCATTTTTCGGGTTCCCAGCCGCGGAGGATGGAGTAGAGATATCCGCCGACGAAACCGTCGCCGCCGCCGATACGGTCGAGGACGCGGATTTCGCGGGGTTCGATGACCTGCCATTCGCCGTTGACGTTGGAGATGGCGCCCCAGAGGTGGGTATTGGCATTGAGGACCTGACGGAGGGTGGTGGCGAAAGCGGTGGCGTTGGGATAAGCGGCTTTGACGCGTTCGACCATTTCCTTGAAGTTCTCGATTTTTTCGGCGATAGCTTTGCCGCCGGCTTCGGGACCCTGAATTTTGAGACAGAGCTGGAAGTCTTCTTCGTTGCCGATGAGGACGTCGGCGACGCCGGCGATTTCGGCGAAGATGGCAGAAAGTTCTTCTTCGCGTCCTTTCCAGAAGGAGGCGCGGTAGTTGAGGTCAAAGGAGACCTTGGTGCCGTACTTTTTGGCAGCGCGGGCGATTTCGAGACAGAACTTGCTGGTTTCGGGGGAGAGGGCGGCGATCAGACCGGAGAGGTGGACCATCTGGACGCCTTCCTGACCGAAGATGCGGTCAAGGTCAAAATATTTGACATCGAGCTGACGTCCGACTTCACCGGCGCGGTCGTTCTGGACGCGGGGACCGCGGCTGCCGTAACCGCTGTCGGCGAGGTTGAACTGGTGACGGAAACCCCAGGGACCGACCTGTTCGAGTTCGGGACCTTCATAATCCATGTGACGGCTGGCGAGGTTGTCTTTGATCATGCGGGCGACGGGGCTGTCTTTGACGAAAGCGGTGAGGACTTTGACGGGCAGACCGAGATAAGAAACGACGCTGGCGACGTTGGTTTCGGCACTGGTAACCTGCATTTTGAAGGTCTCGCTGCAGTGGAAGGGCTGACCATCGACGGGGGTTAAACGGACACCCATACTGGTCGGAACCAACAGGGCGTACTTGGCATTTTCTTTAAGCTGTAAAGCCATTTTTTTTACTCCTGATTTGATTTAACGTAAAACGGAAAAATCCGCACACTACTTAAAGTACACCCAAAAAAGCAAAATGCAAAGCATAAGTCATACTTTTTGCCGACTTTGGGGGATGTTTTCAAAAAATTACCGTCAAAAACTCATATCAGCCTGAGAGAGAGGGGGAATCCCTCCGGGTGCGGCAGGGGAAGGATGACTTCTTCAGAGGGGGTGAACAGGTCATTTTCAGGAGTTCTTGCCGGAGAATCGTAACCGGATACCCAAAGTTCAAGGTCTTCTCTGCGGATAATGCTTCCTTCAAAATAAACTCTGAAATACACATCACCGCCCCGGGGAAGAGCTGCTGTAAAATAACGGGCATCCCGGATTGGAGTTGTATCGGGATTTTTCCATTCTCCGCTGCTGAGATTTCCGAAAGAAACTTCTGTCACGGGAACGGCATAAGCACTGGATGTGCAGGCGGCATAACGGGATGTGGAAATCCGGACTTTTACGTCGTGAAATGCTTTTCCGCTGATTTTGAAAAAAACTTTGAATTGGCGCATGCGCCACGGTACTTTCAAACCGAAATTGAAGTCGGAGCCGTTTTCAGAGGTCTGTTCTTTGGAAAAGACCATTTTCAGTTCTGGTATCTGATGGATGGATAATACGTCAGGTTTGGCAGATGCGGGCAGATAGCAGGCATAACAGTTTCCTGATTGCGGAAACAACTGACAGGGATAAGGAAGATTCCGTTCCTGTTTTCCGGGAGAACCGGAGAGGACTTTGACTTCATGGGGCGCAAAGATGATTTTTTCTCCGGCACAGAAGGGGCGGCAGTCCGGATAAATCTGTTCGTAAAACGGCGCAAAATCAGGGAGAATATATTCCTGCGGCATGGGGGAACTGTTACGCAGTCCGATCAGGACGGAACCGTCTTTGCCGGGATGCCGGAAACCGTATATACCCTGTTTGAGAGGATTTTGACCGAACATTTCAGAGCGTCCTGTGATGATTTTCTGCGGATGCTTTCTTATGACTTCAAAGGTTCTGGCAAGGATTTTGACCTGCCAATCCTCCAGATTTTCAGGCATGAGCGCCAGCTGATGATAGGAGTTGCCGCGCATCAAAGCCCAGACACAGGTGTTGCTCCAGGACGCCGGGGAATCTCCGAAGGGATTTCTCAGAGACCCTGAAAATTCGTGGTTGTCGATCATGTCAAGAGGACAAATACTTTTGTCGCGGACAAAACTGCACCAGTAGAGCATGTCGCGGTTGTTGATCGCAGCATCCCGCTGAGAGAGGGCAGGGGATTCGCCGTAGTCGCAATCGCCGGAGTCTGAAAGAAATATATGCGTTGTCCGCAGAGCCTGCCAGGGGGAGGGCCAGTAACCGTTGCGGGTGAGAATGCCCGGATCGATTTTTCGGAGAGCCTGATTGATCCGTGTCATGACATTGATGGATTCTTCACGCACATGATTCCTTGTCGGATAAATTTTATCAAAATCGGGAGTTGTTGCACATTCATTATCCCAGTCAATTTTGAAATGACGGACTTTGTACGGAGGGGATGCCAACTGCATTGCCCGTTCGGTTAAGACCTTTTCAAGATTTCGGTCAAGCAGGACACCGAAATTATCTCCGGAGTAATGCGAACTGTTGCCGGAACCCGTGGCGATCCCCTGTTCGCGCATAAAATCCGTACTGATGCCGATGTTGCCGTTGGCTGTGACCCAGAGCGAAATATCACTGCCGTATTTTCTGAACGTTTCTGCAAAGCGGATCAAAGCCTCTTCCCCACCGTAAGACTCTTTGGCGCGGAGGAAACTTTTTCTTTCCTGCCAACCTGCGTCAAGGGTGTAGACATCGGGCGTTAAACCCAGTTTGTGAAAAGCATTCAGCAGACTGGGATAATTTTCGCCGGAAACTGTGTATTCAAGGTTTCCTTCGTAGGGGTCGCTCCAAAAGCTGCAGAACGCAATCAGGGGAGACTTCAGACATTCAATGCGGCGGGTTTCAAGATAATCAAAAAAAAGTTCCCGCGGTTCTTTGCCGAATCCGGTGACGGCACAGCAGCTTGTGATTTTATTGTCTTTCCAGGTCGGATGATGACGGAGCTGCCAAGAGGAAAAATCATTGTTTTCTGTGGTGAGTGTATTGAATGCAGCCGCATGTTCCAAGCCGGTAAAAAGGTCTTTCCCGATCAGGGGATAACCGCAGCCGGGAATTATGCCCCTTCCTTCTTCTGCGGAGCCGCTTTTAATTGTTTTGCTGATGGTACTGCGGTAGCCGCAGCTTTCAAGTTGAGGCGCAAAAACGGTTTGATTGTCAACTTCAAGATAATCGGGTGTCGGCAGTTCTTCAAGGGCGGTTACTTCAAGCTGCTTGAAGAACCAGTCGCCCGGACCGCTGAAAACAGTAACTTTAAAGAGACAGGAGCCGTCTCTGAACTCCGCTGTCCAGCTGCCGTCGGATAACTGCTGTGCCGGGACAATAGGGGTTCTGACTTCAATTCTTTTTCCGTTGATGGAAATTGCGGCTGCGGGAAAAGCAAAATCCCGTTGTGTTCCGTCGGACGAAACAGCCTTTAACAAATCATTGGTGACAGCAATACGCATTTTATGGAAATCCAAGTCTTATTTGCCGGAGTGAACATCAACAGAGATATCAGAAAGAGTTATATCTGAACCTTTTTCTGCGGTAAAAGAAATGAGAGACAACTGAATATCCCGTCCCCGGATGCCGAAGTCAAGCGGCAAAATAATATTCTTTTTTTCTTTTGCTGAAGAAACCGGGAGAATACTGCTGCTCTTTCTGCCTTTGAAAATCAGATGAGAGATTTTTTCTCCGCGGGCGTAAGCGGAGAGGGTTACCCGGATTTCACCCTTGCCGCTGACTGAAAATCTGACAGTTGCCCTGTCGCCGTTTCTGACAGGAATACCGGAGTGACAGATAAATTGAACTTTGTGTGTTCCGGCATTTATCTGCACTTTGCCGTTGGCTGCTTTGATCATAAGTCCGGCGGTTTTAACGGCGGGAGTCTGCTGAAACCAACGGTAGGGCAGTCCGCTTTTCAATATCTTTTTGAAGCCGGCATCAAAGCTGACATTTTTTCTTTCACCTGCCGGAGGTACATGCAGAAATCCCATGCGGAAAAGGTTGTCGGCATACCCCGTGTTTGGGACAACATAACTCCACGCGGCATTGCGTGAAATCATCTCTTTGCCTTTCCATTCTTTTCTTGTCCGCAAAAAGTTGGCGCGGAAAATCTTTCCGGGAGTGATGCCGAGACCGTTCAGCGGCAGACTGAGGATCAGATTCCAGCCATCCGGCTTGACTTCATTTTTCAAAACCGTAATCGGAACCACATTGCGGTTACGTTCCAAGTGTCCGTCAATATCGCGGTATTCGCAGCTGAAAGTTTCCCCGTTGCAGCCGATGACCAATTGATTGTAAGGATAAGAGGCATCTTTGCTGCAAAATATTTCCAACCCGTTGAACCACATTTCTTTCTGCCGGTATCTGTGTGCAAGAGGGGATTTCTCAGAATAGTAAACAAAAAGGTTTTTATCGTTGCAGATGAGTTTGACAACGGGGGAGTCCTCTTTTGAATACATTTTGCCTTTGAGACTGTTCCACCACAGACCGCTGCCTGAAGTCGTGTACCAATCTTTTTGTGACGGAACAGTTGTTTTTCCGATGTACGCCACACTGATATGCGGCTGGGGATTTTTCTGGATACTCAAGCGTGCATCATAATCTTTTCTTCCCTGAAGAGTCTGTTTCCAAACATTATTGCAAAAGGCATCCAGACGTTTTTTTGCATCGGGGTCTTTGACAAGAGCATAGGCTTTGCGGATATAACCGTCAAGTTTTTTCATGCGTTCATGAGTACCCAATGCCCAATTGACCTCCTGACTGTGGACGTGGGCGTGCGTTTCAGGGTAATTTTTCGGATCTGTGATAATCTTCTCAATTTCGGAAAAGAAGTCTGACATGGGTTTGGCGCCTTCCGCATACATAAGTTCGTAATATTCCCGGAGCACTTTTTCCGTATTGTAATCGGGATCCCAGATCGTCCGCATGATCAGATATGTTTCCAGCGGATTCAGGACCGGGTTGATTTCAAGAAACGCGCCGTGCAGTCCGTCTTTGACATGCTGTTTGTAGAAAGCCGCCGTATCTTTGGGATAATAGTAGGGGAAATACTTGTATTTGAATACTTTTTTTGCCCGGACAGGCGGCGAAAGAAAATGCTCCCAGGTGAAGAGGTAACGGTTTTTTGATTCGTATTTCACCCAGTCCCGGTAGGCTTTGATCTGCCACTGGTAAAACTTGCCGCGTGCGGGCCACTGGTCGCGGTTGAGGCACATTGAAATAGCAATGCCCGGATCCAGTTTCAATATCTTCGGGTCGGGATAACGCAAATATTTGTTGTAAGCGTTGGAGACCAGTCTCAGTTCCGGAGAATATTTTTTCATTTCTCTTGCCAGTTTGTTGACAAATTCAAAGTGGCGGTAATTGTAGCGGAATTCCGGTTCGACCTGCGGAAATTTTGCAGAACATTTTTTGCATTGACACCAGTGGTCATTATCCTGTTCTGAAAATCCGGCAAAGTACGGACAATCTTCCATTTTGGGAATGACAAAGCGTGTTCCGGGTTGAGGTTTGCCTTTGAACATGGCGATATTTTCATCGGCAAAATGGCGCAGAACATCCGGGTGACTTAAACATATTTGTGCAGGAAGGGGATCTTTGGGATCAAACAGGTGATTGACATTTGCATCATAGTAGGGTTTTTCCCATCCGCTGGCAAAGTATTCTGCCCGTTTTTCAACGAAAGCGTTTTCATATCGTCTTGCTTTTCCCCAGTAACGGAATCCGAGGCTGAATGCAGAGTGATTTTTGTAACCGTAAAGTTTGTTGCAGCGCAAACGCAGTTGATATTGACGGTCACGGTTGTAGTAGACAAAACGGAGTCCCTGTTCAGCAGGCGTGTATTTCCTTTCAAAAGGTTTTACGATCAGGTCCGGACGCTTTTTCATACCGATGCCCAAATCTCCCGGAGCATAAAAACGGACTCCCGCACAATATTCCAGAAAGTCATAAACGGCGTAAAGTGTTGAGTGATAATTGTATTCCGGAGCAGGATAAGTTCTCTGATTTTTGTAGTTGACTTTACCGAAATCCTGAGAGTCGTTGCCTTTTAAAACGATTTTATCAGGTTTCACCGACACGCTGTATGCTTCGCGTTTGAACTCGCCTTTTTTTGCTCCACCGAGAATAAAGGGAAGCATTTTTCCCGATGGCGTTCTGACAATCGGCAAAGTCGCGCCTGTCATCAGACGGACCACATGCTGCAATTCGTATGCTGCAAACTGAACGGCTCTGGTCGGTTTTGCACCGGTTACGATTTCCGCATACGGCTTGCGGTTTTTGACGATGGTGATTTCTCTGGCGGAGAGAAAAACGGCAGAAAAACACAGACAGAACAAAAGGAACTTCATATTATTTCAACCTCATCGGAGCGTGGCTCAGAGTAAATTTGTTCGGAAAGACCGAACGAGCGAATTTGTTGACAGAACCGTCGCACATCAGAGAATTGGTAAATCCGTTGTGGCGCTGGTCATAAGAGAAATTTGCATCATCTTTGAAAGGTGTTGAAGAAAGTACCGGATTGCCGTTCGGTTTTTTTGAATCTCCCGTCCGCAGCAGTTGTGTTGGATATTTGATGTGATGTTCTTTCCAGATACCACTGAGAGCAGCTGAGAAGTTGCCGGATCTCAATGCGCCCGCTCCCATGGCGTTCAAGCCGTAAGCACAACGCTCGATCGTGTTGTTCGACGAGTAATCAACATCAAAAGAAGGACAACGGAAAACGGAATTTTTAGCAAATCCGTCTTTGTTGCGCAAAACAAGCGGATCGTCAGGACTGCTGACTCCCGTTCCGTAAATATTTTTTTCGCCCAGGTATTTTTTCAGAATAGATGGCCACCAGACGGAATTATTGCCGCTTTCATCCAGAAAATTCGTAGAACCGGGTTTGGGATAACGTCCGGTGTGCGCCGGCACACACCAGCCGTCAAATTCATCTGAATACATTGCAAACGCAGTGCCCTGCTGCTTTAAATTGCTTGTGCAGCTGGCGGAGCGTCCGCTTTCTCTTGCCTTTTGAAGTGCCGGCATCAACATCGCAGCCAATATCGCAATGATGGCGATAACGACCAAAAGTTCAATCAGCGTGAACGCTGATTGAGTGAAGATGTGAAGGTGTGAAGAGCATTTTTGACCGCTGTCAAAAATGCGTGAAGTGCGCCCTTGCGGGCGTAAGGATGTGTCGTTTTTATAAATTATT
>SUVX01000022.1 GCA_015061725.1 Lentisphaerota bacterium | reverse complement strand
AAAGATCATCAACGAACTTTTACCTTTCAAGTAGCCGACAAACTGTGCCACACTCAAATGAGGAGGTATACTGACCAACATATGAATATGATCAGGGCAAGCCTCTGCTTCGTGAATTTCCACTTTCTTTTGCTCACATAAAGTTCGCAAAATACGCCCGACATCTTCTCTAATCTTACCATATACAATTTGACGGCGAAATTTGGGAGAAAATACTAAATGGTACTTGCATTTCCAACAAGTGTGTGATAAACTATTAATAGTATCTTTTGTCATTTTTACACCTTTGTTATTACATTAAGTTCGACTGGCAGGTCTGAACATAGTGTAGTAGCAAAGGTGAACTTTTGCAAACTATTTCTAAAGATTTTTTCGGTACTCACTGGCAAAGCCGGTGGTTTTATTGACCTGAAGGTGTATAAATGAAAAAAATCCTCTGAGGTCAACGCCGCAGAGGATTTTTTGCAGAAAAAGAGTCACTTCTTTTCCGGTTCAAGCAGCAGAATCCTGTCAACGGACAAAGAATTTTCTCTGACGGAATTTTTGCAGTAGGCTTTGCCTTGAGCTTTCAGAGAAATCCAAATTTCATATACGTTGTTTTCTCCTGCTGTAAAATAGCGGTCAAGATGTTGCTGAATGTACCACGAACTGTGAATGTAAAGCAATGTTACCGGTTCAAGTTTGACTTGAGCTATTTTGTAAAAATGATACTTTTCTTCAGACTTGACCAAAAGAGTTACTGTTGCAAGCGCCTTTTTTGCACTGCGGCTGTATATGCCGATTTGCAATGCTTTTTTATGAAAGTTTTTAACCGCCGTTCTCAGGGGAACAGCCAGACGCATAGCCTTACCGCCTGCGGCCTCCTTGTCATCAACAAGGCGCAACCCGAAAGAAGACAATTCTGATACAGATGAAAAATTCTGCCAGGTGATATCATATCTGACACGTTTTTTCAATGCTTCCGGCAGAGGATATTTACTTCCCTGCTCCGGTTTTTCAAGCGTTTTGAAAAGTTTGTCGTAAACGGCTTGTATCGGTTTGGGAATATTTTTCCCGTAATAACGATTGATGGATTCCTTCCAGTTTTTCTTCAGCCGTTTTTCAACAGCAGAATCACTTTTCAAAGAACGGACCGAAACCCTTGCTATATCAACCGGTACCCGTTCCTGACGGATACGACCAAGAATAGCGGCATCTTTTTCTGCCGCTTTTTCTGCTTCATTCAGGCATTTTCCGGCAAAATCAAAATAAGCTTTATCAATCCAGGGACGCAAGGCGGCATCACGGTAATCTTTTGGAGCGGCAGAAGCCTGACGTTTCTGCTGATAATCATAAAATTTACGCATGGCAGGTGCAGCTTGTCCGAAAGATACTTTGAAATATCTGTCTATCAAAGCATCTTTATCCTGATCCGGATTTTTCAACAGTTGATAACCGAGATAAATCCGCAGGGCATGAAAACTTGCCGTATCCGGAAATTCACATTCTGAAAAAACATAATCACTGCCCAGCTCTTTGAAAATCCGCAAATTTGCAGTCATGGCATCAATACCGGTGACTCCGGCATTTTTTCCGGCAAAGTTACCGAAAAGCACCCAGTAATTCCAGACGTGAATTTTTGCGATACGGCTCCACTTTTTCATATCCGTCAACGTCTTTTTGTTGACGGGATCATTCAACGGAACCATCGTCTGACACTTACTGCCCCAGGGACTCGGAGACAAACGGACTACCACATTTTTACGGGGAACGATTCCGGATGGTGCTTTTTCGGTAAACAAATAAGCTGATGTCTGAATCTTTATTTTGGGATATTTTTTTGCAATTCCGTCAGCAACAGCATTAACAAATTCCAACACCGTTCCCGCATAAGAATTGTATTTTTTTGCTTTGGCAACGCAATCTTTACATTCACAGCGGTCATGGGTGTCGTTGATTGAAAGATTGTAAATAACGGGAGCAAGTTCTGCAAATTCTTTGCGGTCCTGTTCGATAAACTGCGCCATCTGTTCGGTTACTTTTTTCCTTGCGAGCAAACTTGAAAAGCAAAGTTGTCCGGGACCGGCAAAACTTTTGGAGTAATCCCGTTTGCCGTTGACATTAAGAGAACGTGCATTTTCCATGCCTTTAACGGGCCACAGACTGGAATAATAGTGCATGGTATTCAACGGTGCCGGACGTCCCAGCACCGGAGCGATACCATAGCGTTTCCGTTCTTCGGGCGTTAAACGGAATTCCCAGAAAATATTTTCTCTGCTGCGGCTGAGAAAACGCAGACGTTCCTCTTTATTTCCGCACCATGTCGGAATCGTGTAGATTCCCCGATATCGGAAAAAAGGACGGGTTCTGATATTGAGATTATCCCACTTCAACTGCGGATCTACGGGAATAAAAGTATTCTTTTCATCGATCCAGACGACTTTCCCGACGCGTTCCAGAAATTCATAAACGCCATAGAGTGTTCCGCGGGGGCGGCCTCCGGTAATGATCAGAGACTTGCCGGAACTTTGAATCAGGGATTCTTCAGGTCCGAAGTTTTTCAAATCAATTCTTGATGCGGCAAAGCGGGTGTGTCCGACATAAACCGGACGGGAAGAAACAAACTTTTCACCCTCTTTGACACAGCGGACAGGTGTTCCTGATATCTTTTTCAAATGCTCTGCAAGTTCCTGTACTGCGGTCTTTTCTGCGGCAGTTGCCGCCGGAGAATAAACAATCACAGGAGATGCGGATCCTGTACAAAGTATCAGAACTCCGAGATACAATAAAAGCTTTTTCATATCAATCATCTCTTTTTTTATCAGGGACAGGGAATTGCAATAATTCTGTCACAGCGGACGGCATTATGCAGTTTTGAACCTTTTACATATGCAGGTCCCTGAAGTTTTAATGAAATCCAGAAAGTATAGTTTGATTTTTCACCGTGAACAAAAAGTTTATCAAGTTTATGTTGAATAAGCCAGTCTGCCGTCCAGATCATGCAGCTTTGATCAAGAGCAGCTGTGCCGATTTTGTAAAAATGGTACTTTTCATCCTGCGGGATTTTATGCTTTCTGAGTACGGATTCAGCCAGATTCTTTTTTTGACTGTCTGAATAAACGGCAAAACGCAGACTTTCCGCATTTTTCGCATGGAATTTGGCGGGATCTATATTCCGTTTTGTCAGAGATATCTCAACAGCCTTTTTGCCTGCCGCATCAGAATCTGAAACGATTTGAGTACCGTATGAAGCAAGCGGTTTCACATTGAAGTCCTGCCAGGTGATATCAAAAATGGTATCGGCTTTGATTTTCAGCTGAAGCGGATATTTCAAGCCGGAAGACATTTTCTGCATAGAGGAAAAAAAGTTTTCCATAACGGCAAAATTTCTTTTTTCCCGGTCACCGGCATACCAGCGTTTGATACTTTTGGTCCAGTTTTTCCGCAATCTTGCTTTGACAACTGCCGGGGAAGGCAAACTCTTGTTTTGTCCGAAACGGCGAAGTCTTGCAATGTCAACAACCACGCGTTCATTGGTCACATGACAGAGCAGCTCAGGGTCATGGACAACTGCTTTTTCCGCAGAATCCAGCAACTTTTCTGCCTGAACGAAAAAGTCTTCATCAAGATATGTTCTGTTGTCAACAGCAATTTCATTCAGATGCGGAGATTTGGATTGTTTGCGGAGAATCAAGTCATACAACTGCCGCATGGGGACTGCCGCCTGTTTGTAATAGTTGTTGAAAAATGTTTTCAGCAACGGTTCAACCGACTGTTCCGGATCAAGTTTGATTTTGTACCCCATCCAGACACGCAGTGCATGAAAGTTTGTTCTGTCAGGATATTCACACTCTGAAAAAACATATTCGCTGCCGCATTTTTTGTAGAGTTTGTGATTTTCAACGATCGCATTCTGCGGAATGACTCCGGCATTGTTTCCGGCGGAGGCACCGAACAGAACCCAGTAATCCCAGACGTGTATTCTTGCAATGGAACTCCATTTACGGCAATAATCCGCGCGTTCACATGCACTCAGAGGACGCATCATGTCATATTTATTTTTCACCCAGCTGTACGGCGTAAAACGGACACGCACATTGTCAGAGGCACAAATGCCGGATACCGGCGGTTTTTCCGTATTCATATAGGCATCCGTCTGGATGATCACATCGGGATAACGTTTTTTTATTCTACCTGCAATATCGTTAACAAACTCCAGCAGCACGCCTGAATAAGCACCGTATTTCTTTGCTGAAGCAAGGCAGACGGCACACTCACAGCGTTCAGCGACATCATTCTGGATGATACAATAGATGAACGGGGGATTTTCAGGTTGTCTTCTGCGGTCATTTGCTATAAATTCTTCAAGCTGTGCAGCAAACTTTTTTCTCGCCTTCTGATTGGTGTAACAAACCTGTCCCGGACCGGCATTGCCAGTCGGACGAACTCTTCTTTTGTTGAGATTCAAAGAATAACACTCTTCCCAACCTGCGGCAGGCCACTCGCGGATATATTTCCACAATGTATCCTGACAGCCGGGACTGCCGAAAATCTGTTTCAGTCCCCAACGGGCAAGTTCTCTGCGGGCAACGGTATCCTCAAAGAAAATATTTTCCCTGTTTCTTACGAGAAATTTGACTCTGCCGGGGGCTTCGTTGAAAGTTGTGAAGATCCCCCGCCACGCAAAAGCCGGTTTGCCGGAGTCATCCAGCTTTTCAGAAAGAGAAATCGTTTTGTTTTCAGGAAAACTTGTGTAATACAAATCCAGCCAGAAAACACCGCAATATTTTTCCAGAAATTCATAAACACCGTACAAAACACCGGCAGGGGCAGTTCCGGAAATGATCAGATTGCCGTCATGCCGTCTGATACGCCAGGCATCCTGTCCTGAGAAAGTACAGCGGCTTTTGCTTTTTAAAGAATATTCTGTGTTGCCGATAAATATGGCAGGAACGGCATAATATTTGTTTTCAGTAACAATTTTCAACTTGTTTTTCCCGAACGGTTCCAGGTGCAGAACAAGTTCTCCGGCAGCGGTCTTTTCAGCTTGGGTCGGAACTGCGGGCAGCACAACTGATTTAAAAAATACATTTTCCGCAGTTGTGCTGAACACGCAGCAGAAACTTAAGATGACAAAAATTCCGGTCAATAGCTTACTGTTCATTTTCATTTATACCTGAGTGAACGGGCTTCCCAGGAACCCAGTTTTGCATTGGCTGTTGATGTATTGTAAACGTAATACGCATTCCAGTTTGCGCTGGTGGAGGTGGTCAGTCTGTAACTGAGAGCCTTGCCATCTGCGGTCAGGATATTTTTGCACATATTGTGTATCTGCAATTTTTCCAGAATGCGGGGTTTGTTGCCGTTGGCACTGTCAACATCCATGTGGCCCCAATAGGTGTCCACACCGTAATAGAAGTCACTGGGCTGATCTGAACGGGGATTGTTGACATAAGGGTCGGTACAGAACATCGTAACCAATCTGCCCGGAGATTTGCTTTGCGTAAATTTCATCGGTGCCGCATATTTACTGCCGGACTTCTGTCCCAGACTGGTTTCAATACAATAACTTCTGTTATACCATTTTTTGCCGTACTGCATCCAGGATAACGGTTTGTAGTCCTCTATCACCTGCTTTGTCGGGTCGGCGGGGCAATCCATCAAGGTATAAGGAATATATTTTCCTTCCAGCAGGAGTTTCCATCCGGGGATGAAATCTTCCCCCGTCGGCGCGGCGATGTCCTCCCCGGGCGAACTGGTGGGGAAGTAATCAGAAAAGTCACCTGAGTAACTTGCAACGCCCAGCCCGAGTTGTTTCAGATTATTGATACATGCAACGGTATTGGCTCTCATGCGCGCCTGCTGCAAGGCAGGCATAAGCATTGCAGCAAGGATGGCGATAATGGCGATTACAACCAGAAGTTCAATGAGAGTAAAAAATCTTTTCCGTCCGCTGACGGACAGTGTGTTATTAAAATTTTTCATCTTCATAAGAGGTTCCTCCTGAATTTTTTAATTTTTCTTGTCCGTGCAAATTCAAAAAATCTCCGCCCGGTTATTTTTTCAATTCTTTCTTCAGATATTCTCTGATGAACTCCGCTGTTTCCGGACATTTTTCAATTTCACGGTCCCCGAGGATCACGATATCCTGAACTTTGCCGTCGGCAAGAGCGCGGCGGGCTTTTTCAAAGTGATACGCCATAACGGCCGGAGAATTCGGCAGACATGAGGCACCGTAGTCAAACATGAAAATTCCCAGCATGATCGGTTTTCCCGGGAAGATTGCACGGCATCTTTCAAGCGCAAGATCAAATTGCATAAGATCGGTTTTTGACCAGAACCAGAGAATCACATGATCAATGCAATCGGCAACAAGCCGGACTCTTTCAGGCATTCTTTCCAGTTCCCAGGAGTAAACCACACCGTAAAGTTCCAGATCAGGATTGTGCTTGTGCAGAGCCTGATGGATGGCACGGTATTCGGCATGGGAGTAATTTTCTCCGCAATTTCCGCTCATATCGTCCACCACCCCGCCGACGATATTCGGATACTCAAGAGACAGTTTGCTGAGCAGTTCAGCTTCTTCTGCATCGGACTTCATTGCGGCATCTTTTGTGCGGCAGTTGCGCCCGAGATGACAGATGAGTTTTTTGCAGTTTTTATGCAAATCCATCATTTCTCTGTTCAACGGTCCGTACACATACATTACGTTGTCAAGGTCAAAAAAAGCCTGCGCTTTGAGACTTGCATCCTTATCCATGGAGCCGCCCCAGCTCGGCGTGGGTCCGCCCCAGACAAAGACGTTTTCTCTTGTGAAATGTTCCGGACCTTTCAGAGATAAGTCATATTTGAAATATCCCTCAAGCATGGCATCGGCGGCAGCATTGGTTTTGCGGAGCAGACGGTGGTATTCCGGGGTCGCAAATTTATCCCAGTAAGGATAGATTTTTCTTTTGATCGCCTTTACCCTGAGCTGTTCAAAATCCCGGGTCAACTGTTCCTTTTTTTCCATCCATTTCTGCAGTTTGTTTTTCATTTTTATAATACTCCTTGTTATTTTAAACGGAAAAAATACTTTGTGCGTTTTTGTAAAAAATCTTATCCTTGTCAGCTTGTGGAATATCCAACTCATTGATGGTTTGAATGGCAAACTTCATCTGAGACGGTCCCTGCAGCGGCACATCCGTACCGAAAACGATGTGATCGGCTCCGGCGAGGCGGTACATCTTTTCCATGACACCGGGATAAACGTACATCAGAAAATGCGCCGTATCAATGAAACAATTGTCTCCGGCAATTTCCATAACTCTTTCCAGAGAATCCATATTTGGAAAGTAGGGATAGTTGCCGTTTTGAAAAATTCCCGCCATGTGCGCAAGGATAAACTTTGTATCCGGGTGGTGCTTGGCAATTTCAGCAACTGTCATTGCCGGAGAAAATCCGGTGCCGGGCATACAGGACACATGAAACAGCATGACAGAGGTTTGATCGGCAACAGCTTCAACCTGATCGCGGCAGCAGCGGGAGTCAAGACTGTATCCGTGATAGTCCGGATGGATTTTTACGCCCTTGAATTTACTGTTGCTTTTCAAATAGGACAAATCCTCAACAGAACTTGGAAATACGGGATTGTAAACCACATATCCCAGAAGTTTATCTGATTTTGCAAGTGCCTTATCAAGTTCGGCATTTCCCTCATGCACATCATACATGATTGAGCGGGAAGATGACACACACAGCAAATCGACATCCGCCTGAGTGCAGTAACTTTCAAGCGTTTCAGAATCCGCCTGCCAGAAAGGAGCAAAATTGATATTTCCGAGATGACCGTGAACGTCAATAATCATCTTCAAATCTCCAGAATATTGATTTGTCTGCCGTAAGAGGAAAGCTCTTCTGCCGGACCGTCGGCGCGGACAATCAGTCCGTCTTCCCAGCGGAATCCCATGTTGTTGCGGTGCAGAAAAACGTCTCCCATGAAAGTCATGTTTTCTTCAAGAATATAAGTTGAAGATGTTTCAAGGAAGGGATATTCACACTCCATCTGTCCGCAGCCGTGAGCCGGACCGTACAAAATAGCGTCTCCGTATCCCTGACGCGTGATGTAACCGTGAATTTTCTTTGCCACATCAGAGGCGGGGACTCCGGCGCGCATACTGTCAAAGGTCATATTGAGGGCATCAAGTCCGACCTGCATGAACTTGCGGATTTCATCAGGACACTTGCCCAGCACGACCGGGCGTCCGATACTGGCGCTGTATCCCTCAACTTTTGCGCCGATACTGAAATGGATGATTTCTCCGGTCTGAACTTACGCAGAGAGGGGCGGCTGATGGCCTGATCTGAGTTCGGTCCGGAACAGCACCAGACGGGATAACCGGTTGCTTCCGCACCGTTGGCAAGCATGGCGGCGGTGGCAATGCCGCAAAGTTCAACTTCTGTCATGCCCGGTTTGATGTTTTCAAGAACAGCTTTCAATCCCTGTTCAGAAATTTTAGCGGCTTTCCGCAGACACTCCAATTCCAATGCGCTTTTTTTCATCGTCACAGGACGCAATATTGCATCGGCATTGACGATATTTTCCATACCGCCCAATGCCGCAGCAATATTGCACATGATGGTATAGGGGAACATGTGGAAACCGGTGATACCCAGTTTTTTTACATTGAACCGCTTGAAAATCGTTTTCCAGTCAGGATGTGCGGAACCGGGATAATCCGGCTGGGAAGACTCTCTGAAATCCATCGTCTGAATGACGGTTCGGATTTTCGTTCTTGCCGAAGCATAGGTCAGAGATTCCGGACCGATGATCAATGCCGGTACTCCGTCGCGGGGAATCAGGACTGCTGCCGTTTCAAAACTCGGCCAGTAATCTGAAAAATAACGGACGCCTGCCGGTTCACATTCAGTTGAAAAGACCAGAAATGCATCCAGGTCGGTTTTTGCCAGCACTTCCTGTGCGCGGAGCGCTCTGTCGGTAAACTCCTGTTGTGTCAAAATAAAATCTTTCATCAAAATTTATCCTTATGTGAAATTATGTTGAAATTTTTTAAGTTACCAGTATATTATACAGCAAATGTCGTTATTTTGTAAATGTCATAATGGATAAAAAGATGTCAATTTCCACCAATCACGAGTTTTTTATAAAAATTGTGCAATGCCGTTTTATCCCCAGTGTACCGCGCTGGCGTTACAGTCACTCAAGCACTCAGACATGGCGTTTTTACTGGAATCCCGCCGGCAGTTCTTATCTTTATTCAAAAGGCGGAAAAATCACTTTAAGCGGAGATACTACCGTATTGATTCCACCTTACACCCCGTTTTCAACAGAGGCGGAACAGCCGTTTTCACATTTTTTCATACATTTTACGCTTGAAGCAAATCTGGAACCTGCCAGGCGGGAACTTTTAACTTTTCAAAAGAAAGATGTCATTCCTGAATGTATCTCTTCAGGCATAGGAGAACTCTCAGAACGCCAGTTGGAACACGCTTCAAATGCGATTGCGCATACCGCACTCTTTCTGCTGCCGGACACCTTTTTCGTCCCCAAAAACGAACAGAAAGAAACGCTTTTTGCCCGGGCGATGAAAATTCTTGACCAGAATCCGGCATTCCCCGCAAACTGCGAAAAACTTGCTTCCGCCTGCGGTACATCTGTCAACACCCTTTGCAGACACTTCCGCAAAGCCACCGGATTACCTTTTAAAACGTGGATCATCAACCGTAAAATGGAAAGCGCTGCTCACTTGCTGCTTGACCGGGATTTTTCCATCAAGGAAACAGCGGATTTTCTCGGATTTGCCGACAGATATCACTTTTCAAAGGTGTTTAAAAAATATTTCGGCACAACGCCCGCCCAATTCAAAAGAGAAGAAAAAATGCCCCTGCCCTGATGTTTTATCTGAACCAGGGATGCTGCCGGGCAAAGAGCCGCAACGCCTGTCTGTGTTCAGCAAAAAACGGATCAAGTTTCCGCAACTTTTGATAAAAACGCTGTGAGTGATTCAGTACAAAGCGGTGTGCTAATTCGTGACAGATAACAGAATCAATCAACTCTTCAGGACAGCGGACTAAATGCCATGAAAAATTTAAATTTCCCTGCGCTGAACACGACCCCCAGCGTGTGACGGCACTGTTGATTTTTATTGTTCCTATGGAAATCTCAAACTTTTCCGCAAGAAGTTTTACCCTCTGAGTGATGTATTGTCTTGCAAGTTTTTTGTAAATATTTTCAAGAATTGTCAAACGCTCTTCAGTTTTTCCTGCCGGAACCATGAAACGCTCTCCATCAAACTGCTTTAAGCGCAGGCTTTGAAACAAGGGATAAGTTTTTCCGAGATAAAACAACTGTACATTCTCTGAAAACACGGGGGCAGCAGAAGATATCTGCCTTGCTTTTTCCCGCAGACGGACAATTACAGCCGCATTATCCTGCAACAGCTGCTGCGCTGCGGATTCAGGAAAACTTTGCGGAACAAGCAGTTCAATATTACCGTTTGCCGCCGCACGCAGAACAACTCTTCTGCGCCGCGCGGAACGGATAATTTTTATATTGTCATTCCCGTTCATTTTCAAGGAATATGGCAAAGACGAGCAGACTCCAGAGCAGATAACTCCAATCTCCCCTGCCCTTGCAGTGACAACTCCAGATGTGTTCCAACTGCTTTTTATTGATGTAACCTGATGGACAGAGTGTACTGCCGAACAAAATATCTTCAGCCTGTTTATTCCAATCGGTTCTGAGCCATTTTGCAACCGGCACGCCGAATCCGCGCTTGGGCAGATCCTGAAGTTCATGGGGGATCACATCCGAAAAAGCGGCTTTTAAAATACGTTTTCTGTTCATTCCGCAAAGTTTGTATTCCATCGGCAGAGAGGCGGCAAACTCCACAACCTCTTTGTCAAGGAACGGAGAACGCACCTCAAGTCCGCAGGACATTGAAGCGGTATCAACTTTGGCGAGAACATCTCCGGGGAGATAGGTGAAAATATCCAGTTCAGAACAACGTTCTTCACGGTTGATTGCGGTTAAATTTTCTTCAACCCGGCGGAAAACGTTTCCGGAATTCCATTTGACAGCATTTTGCAGAGCTTCACCGAACAAAGTTCTTTTGAGGGAAGCCGGACACCGGTTGAGCAAATCAAAATAAGCACTGCCGCTATCTCCGGCAAGCAGTCTGAAAAGCCGTCTTAAACGCCCCGTCAAAGTGCGTTCTCCGCTGTCGGGCAGAAGCGGTGTCAACACGCCGAACAGACGCTGACGGATAAACTGCGGAAGCACGCCCGCGCTCCTGAGGATACGCATGGCAATATAACGGTCATAACCGCAGAATAATTCATCCGCACCGTCTCCGCTGACGGCAACGGTGATATGCTGTTTTGCAAATTTACAAAGCATTGAAGTCGGCAGAATCGAGGCATCGGCAAACGGCTGCCCAATCTGACAGATCAAGCCGGACAACTGCTCCAGACTGCCTGGAGAAATCACTTCTTCATGATGAACAAGATTGCCGCCCGTCAGCTGATTGATGTGTTCAGCCGTGATTTTTGCGCTGCTGCGTTCATCGTAACGCGGATTGGTAAATCCGACGGTGAAGGCACTGCACCTGCCCGGCGCAAGCTGTTTTGCCGCAGTTCCGGCAATGACGGCGGAATCTATGCCGCCTGAAAGAAATACGCCGAGCGGCACATCTGATACCAAACGTCTTGCAACGGCTTTTTCCACCCGTTCACGCAAGCCTTTTACGGCATCTTCAAAGGATAAATCCTGCGGCTTGAAGGCAAAACTCAAATGCCAGTAGGGGCGCAGAGAAACCGCACCGCCGTCAAGGTGAAAATCCAGCAGATATCCGGGCGGAAGTTTGCGGACTTTTCTGTAAATAGTTCCCGGTTCAGGAACATATTGAAGAGAAAGATAGTCGCTGACAGCATTGATATCCAGTTCTCTATTCATATTTGGGTGTTTTTTCAAGCCGCACAATTCGCTTGAAAAAATCAGACTGTCCTGATGTAAAAAGTAGACAAAAGGCTTTTTGCCCAGACGGTCGCGCGCCATCAAAACACGCTTTTTGCGTCTGTCGTAGATGGCAAAGGCAAACATTCCCGACAAAAGCGGCAGAAATTCGCTGCCCATCTGTTCGTAAAGATGCAGCAATACTTCTGTGTCTGAACGGGTTTCAAATGTGTGCCCGATGGTTTCAAGTTCGCGGCGGAGATCCATATAATTGTAAATCTCTCCGTTGAGGATCGCAGTAATACCGCTCCTTGTAATGGGCTGCTGACCGGTTTCAAGGTCAATGACAGCCAGACGGCGGTGACCGAGGGCAACGGTATCGTCAACAAAAAATCCCTCATCATCCGGACCGCGATGCGCCTGGGCAGTGGTCATTGAACGGATAATCCGTGAGGCTTCATCTTTTGAATGATGATTGAGTATTCCGCTTATTGCACACATTTGGCAAAATCCTTTCATTTTGTCACAGAACTAATATAGTTCAAATTGAGTTTTTTTCAATCTGAAACACCTTGTAAATCGCATGAAAAAGCTGTATATTTTACCGGAGACTTGAATATCTATGATGAACGAAAGAAAAATACTTGAAAAACTGCCTGATCTGCTGCCTGTCAATTCAAGAATTGCCACAGGCGCCGGGGACGATTGTGCCGTTATCAATATGCCGGGAAACAATCAACTTTTAGCCGCCGCAGATCAAGTGATTGAAAACATCCACTTTCTCCCTGAAACACCTCCGGAAGATGCCGGTAAAAAGTTAATGAACCGCAATTTAAGCGACATCGCCGCCATGGGAGGCGTGCCGCTTACGGCTCTTCTGACGATTGCTGCCAACGGCAAAGATAATGCGTACATTGAACGTTTTATTTCAGGAGCCGCACAGGCAGGAATGGTCTTTGATGTTCCCGTCTGCGGCGGAGATACCGCCTCTCTTGCAGAAAAAGGCTTTTGTGCAACGCTGACGATTCTGGGGGAAATCCCCGATGGTAAAGCTGTTCTGCGTTCCGGTGCCAAGTCCGGAGATTTCGTTTATGTGACAGGATGTATCGGCAACTCTTTTTATTCCGGACATCATCTGCACTTCGTCCCCCGTTTGAAAGAGGGCGCATTTTTGCGTGATCACGCCTCTGCCATGCTGGATATCAGTGACGGACTGTTGCTGGATGCCATGCGCCTGGCAGCTAGTTCAAATGTTTCTCTCTTTCTTGATTTGGCAAGTATCCCCCTGCGTGCCGGAGCTGTTGTACCAAATGCTTTTTCTGACGGAGAAGATTATGAATTACTGTTTACTTCTCCTGAAAAACTCACCGCTTTTCCCGGAGATGACTTTGCTAAGCTCTCCTGTATCGGCAGAGTTATTGAACGCGGGGAAAGTCTTCTTGTTGACAAAAATAATTTACCAATAAAAATGGATAAAAACGGCTATGAACACAGATAAAAAAGAATTTATCACTTCAAGTGAAGAAGAAACTGAAAATATCGGCAAATCTCTTGCCATGAGTCTTTCTAAAGGCGACGCTGTTCTTCTGCGCGGTAATCTCGGCGCTGGAAAGACCGTGTTTTCGCGCGGATTCGCCCGGGGGTTGGGCATTACCGAACCGGTTTCAAGTCCGACATACACCATCGTTCAGGAATACGAACTGCCCGACGGCGGCAGACTGTATCACCTTGATTTGTACCGTATCTCCGGCGTCAATGCCGCCTTGGCTTTCGGCGTGGATGAGTTCCTCGATGACCCGCAGGGCATTTCTCTGATCGAATGGCCCGACAGAATTGACGGTATTCTGCCTGAAAATGCTATCTGCGTTGAAATTGAACACCTCTCCGACAGCGAAAGACGATTGACGATATGCCGCTGAATTTTGAAGTTTTTCCCTCAGTTCCCGAGTCTTTCAAACTTTCTGATAAAACAGCAATCACGGCCTTTATCTGGGGGACAATCTTTGTAATCACCCCGTTTCCCCAGCTGATTATCTGCAGCAGCAGTACTTTTTATTTGCTGGCAAGCGCGTATATATCTCCGCTCTGCGGCATTTTTGCAATGCTCTTTATTCTGTTGAAAAACAACGGCAAAGAGGCTTTGACCGTATCAAAATTGAAGTTCCGGGAATGTTGGAAAATTCTTTGTTTTACATTGGGAATTATTCTCTGCAGCGGTATCGTCAATCTGATATGGAAAATCTGTCTTGATTTTTTTGCCATTTCTTACAGCAAGGAACAGTATCTTCTGACTCTGGCAAAGACTTGTTCTGCAACGGAATTTCTGATGTTGAGCGTATTGGTGACTTTGATCGTTCCCGTTGCAGAGGAACTGCTGTTCCGCAGAATTCTCTTTGCGGGACTTCTTCAATTCGGAAACAAAACTGCCTGGTTGACAACAGCGGGCGTCTTTGCCGCAGTCCATCTGTTTCTTGCCGGATTTCCCGGACTGTTTGTCATCGGTCTTGGCTTTCAATGGCTCTGCTGCCGTTACAAAAATCTGGCGGCTTCAATACTTTCACACGGATTATTAAATGGCTTTGCTGTTTTAGCAGCACTGCTCTCAAGAGGAGTTTGAATATTTTATGAAACGTATACTTTTTGTCTGTCACGGCAATATCTGCCGCAGTCCCATGGCGGAATTTGTTATGAAAGATCTGGTTGAAAAAGCCGGAGTTTCCGATAACTTTTACATTGAATCCGCCGCGACCAGCACCGAAGAACTGGGCAATCCCGTCTATCCCCCTGCCCGCAGAGTCATGGCTGAACACGGTATTTCCTGCACTGGCAAATATGCCCGGCAGATCACCCGGGCGGATTACGGCAATTTTGATTACATTATTTGTATGGATAACAACAATATCCGCAATGCCATGCGTTATTGGGGCAGCGATCCCGACAGCAAAATCACCCGTCTGCTCGATCACACGAACCGTCCCGGAGAAGTTGCCGATCCCTGGTATTCCGGAAACTTTGATGCCACCTGGCGCGATGTTACCGAAGGTTGTCAGGCGTTACTGGATGAACTTTTATGATTTCAGATAAAAAACTTGCCATCGGTTCCGCCCTCTGTTCGATGATGAGTATTCAGGGCGGCGCATCCATTGCAAAATACCTTTTTCATCTGCTGGGTCCGGCGGGGGCCGTTACGCTGCGTGTCGGCATTGCCGGAGTATTGCTCATGGCTCTTATCCGTCCCCGAATAAAATCTTTCACCCGCGAACAATGGAAATGTATCCTTTTTTACGGTCTGAGTATCGGCTTGATGAATCTGACTTTCTATTACGGAATCAGACGTGTCCCCCTGGGTATCGGCGTTGCCATTGAATTTATCGGTCCGTTGAGCGTTGCCATTTATGCTTCACGCAAAATAACCGATTTTCTCTGGGTTCTGCTTGCCGCCGCAGGAATCATCTGTATCGTCCCCTGGCAGGGCGGCGGAGATTTGTGGGGATATATTTTTGTCACCGTTGCCGGTGTCATGTGGGCAGCTTATATTCTCTCTGCCGGAAAACTTTCCGCAAAAATGAAAAGTACCGATGCCGTCGCCTGCGGCATGTGTGTCGCAACCCTGATTGTTCTGCCCGCAGCAATTCTCAGCGGAGATATTTTTAAACTCAACGGGAAACTGCTGTTGTTGGGTCTGGGGGTCGCCGTCTTCTCAAGCGCCCTGCCCTTTACGCTTGACTTATTCACAATCAAAAAGATTGAGGCTAAAGTTTACAGCGTCCTCCAAAGTCTGCACCCCGTCTTTGCCGCCCTCTCAGGACTGATTTTCTTAAAAGAATATCTTTCCCTCCTCCAATGGCTGGCGGTCCTGTTCATCGTTACCGCCAGCGCCGGCTCCGCCCTCTCTTCAGAGAAGAGGTAAGGAAATTGGGGGAGCCGCGTAGGGAATAGAGTTTTTGAAAAGCATTTCCCGCAAAGAATCCTTGCCGGAAATTTGAGCAAAGAGCAAAGTCAGAACTTGTTTCCATGCGGTGAAATGCTTGCAATATCGGTCTCCGCCTGACTTTTTTTACGATTTTTTCAAAACGATATCGGGGAATGAAGTTGAAAAGTTGAGAATATATGCTATTCTAATACATATCGTTAGGGATTTTCTTGTTAAATATTAAGGATTTGGTCATTTTTAATATATAACAAGTCACGACAATTTCAATTAACTCCGGTAATTTTTACCGGACAGTAGTGAATAGCGGTGTATCTTTGTTGATAAGTTATTTTAACTGTTTTTTTCAGAAAAGATAGCAAACAGGAGAGTATTGTTATGGAATATCTCATTTTGGTATTGCTTGTGATCATTTTGATCATGTTGAACAACGTAAGCACCCGGCTGCGGACGATCGAAGAAAAAATGCAGCCGCAGAAAAACGGTAAAAAAGATATTCCGGAAGCCCCCCGCGTACCGGCGGCTCCGCAATCTGTTCCCCAACGTATCGCCACCGGGAAAAAATCCGTTTTTGAGGAACGCTCACTGCGGGTATTGAAAAGTGTCTGGAATTGGATTTATACCGGTCAAAGTCACCCCGACCGGCGCGTTTCCGGAGAATATGCCATTGCAACGACCTGGTTGATCCGGCTGGGCATTGCGATTTTGATTTGCAGTGCCGGATTTTTCCTCAAGTATTCCATTGACCACAACTTGACTCCCCCGCCTGTGCGTGTGCTTGCCATGTCTGCAACAGGCTTGCTGCTTGCAACAGGCGGTATCTGGAAACACAAAGGCAAATACCGTCCGCTTTTTATTGCGCTTTCAGGTGCGGGGTTTGTGACACTTTATCTGAGTGTGATGACATCTTACAAGATGTATCACCTGCTCCCCGCAGTTCCGTCTTTTATCCTCATGTTTGCCATCACCGCATTGTCCATAACAGGCGCATTGTATACAAAGTCGCTTCTGATGGCATTGATCGGCTGTATCGGAGGATATCTTACACCCGTTTTTGTCAATACCGGTTCAAACAATATTCCCGGCTTATTTCTTTATATGGCGATTCTGGGTGCCGGAAGTTGTTTTGCCGCATTCTTCCGCAACTGGCCGCCGCTGGATGCCGCCAATTTTCTGCTGTATGCTTCTGTCGGAGGCGCTGCTCTGATGACCCATTTTCCACACCGGGGAGCCGCGCTCTGTCTGATTGGATTGCTGGCATTGAATTATATCATCATGAATATACAAAATATTTTTGCTTCTTTCAAAAGGGATATGACTTTCTGGGAAATGATTCCTTCCATCGGCAACATTGCCTTTTTCCTTTATTACGGATTGCGGATCGCTGATAAATATTACGCCTCAATCAAACTGCCCGCATTGCTATCGCTTTTTATCGCCGTTTTTTCTGCTGCGGTACTGTTCATTATGAAGAAAAAAGCACAAATCCAACCGCAAACATTGACTGTTTTTCTGAGAATTTCTTTTGTCTTTGCTCTCGGAGTGACCATCCCGCTGCTTCTTAAAGGTATCTGGATCGTTGCCGCCTGGTCCATCATGGCATGTCTGCTTGCTTTTGCGGCGGCAAAATTAAAGTCAAACTCCCTGCTGGGCATGTCGTTTTTGCTTTTTGCAACAGTCTTTTTCAGAGAAATTATTGAGTCCACTGTATTCGGAGAGACATTTTCTGTATACAGCGATGCACTTTTTCACAGGTTGCTGTCTGCCGGAATTTATATCGCCTCTTTGTTTACTGCCGGATACGCTTTGCGGAAATTCAACAGGGAATGTATGATCGTAACGCAAACCGTTTCAGGAGTATTTTTCTTTCTTTACAGCACCTTTGAAATCTTTGAGTTCTGGAAAAATCAACTTGTCTTTTTCAGGCACGGGGGCGTGTCTGTTTACTGGAGCATTCTCGGTCTTGTCCTGTTACTGACCGGTTTGAAAAAGCGGAAAAAGCTGCTGCGCCTGTGCGGATTCTTTCTGTTTGCGGCAACTGCGGTCAAGATATTTTTCTTTGACTTGACAACTTTAGCACAACTCTGGCGGATTGCCGCCTTTGCCGTCATCGGAGTCGTCACGCTGACCGGAGCAGTTCTGTATATCCGCAGCCGCTCCCTCTTTGCAGCAAAAAAATAACCGTGCAGTGCTGTAATTATTTGCAACCGGATTTTGAATAGCTGCTGCGGTTTGCTTCTGGTGGCGCTTGACAGGAATACTATGGATAGTATTGTTTTTATTTCAGGTGCCGATTGCGTTGATTCTCTCCGCAGGCAAATCAATCGCCCGAGCCAAACCGGCAATAACGGCAATCCCCCACCCTGCGCCTCTGCATACCATCAACAAACACTCTATCAGGAACAGCGGGATTTGATCAGGACGACGGCTTCGGAAGCGATGCCTTCGCCTCTGCCGCAGAAGCCGAGTTTTTCGGTGGTGGTGAATTTTACGGAAACACGTGAAACATCAATATTCATGCAATCAGCAAGATTTTTGCGCATAGCTTCACGATATTTTCCCAACTTTGGAGCTTGAGCAATGATGGTAACGTCAACATTACCGACTTCCCAGGGGGAAAATTCTGCAGACTGAATAACTTTTTCAAGCAGAATACGGCTGTCTATACCCGCATATCGAGGGTCATTGTCGGGGAAATGGGAACCGATATCACCGAGAGCTGCGGCACCGAGCAGGGCGTCAATCAAAGCGTGGATTGCCACATCTGCGTCACTGTGTCCGGCAAGACCTTTTTCGTAAGGGATTTTTTCTCCGCACAAAATCAAATTGCGGTTTTCCACCAGACGGTGGACGTCATACCCCTGCCCTGTTCTGAAATCCATTTTATCTACTCCTGTATAAAGAACAAAAGACTTTTTCCCGAGACCGGAAAAAAGCCCTTTGTAAAGTTTTTGTTGAAGAAAACAATTATTTCTTCTTCGCAGCGGCAGCCTTGGCTTCCATGTTGCGGGCGTGGACACGCTCCAGATAAGCTTTGCGGCGGTTGCGTTTCTGAATTTTGTTCAACTGCTGACCCATTTCAGACTCCTTTGAGTATTTTTTATAATTAAAGTTTAAATATAATGTTCTTATAATATAGCGCAAAAAACTGTGATTGCAAACGTTTCAGACTGATTTATTGCATAAAATCCGGTTTGGAACGGAAAAATTCCCATTCTTCGGCGTGATTTATGCTTTCTCCGGGAGCCAGAAGGACAAGGGGAGAAAGACTTTCTATTTCCAACATGCCTTTTTCGGTATAAAATTCGCAGTTGCAGCCGAAGTCAGGATAAGAACAGTTGTCAAAGGCGGCAAAGTGTTTGACAAAATATTCTCCGTTCAATTCATACGCGGCATAACCGTTTGCGTTGAACATACCGATTTTAAGGGGATCAGGGCAGGAACCGGATTCACTTAATTCAATAAAACGTCTGCCCCAATTCAAGCGGTCATCGGACATGTCGGTATAGGGCCAGATGGCAACGGGGTGAGAGGGCAGTAAAGCATGCCCCTCGCCGATACCTGCGGGAACAAACTTCTGTTGCGGAATAAATGCTTTTCCGCCGGGAGCCATGACGGAAATCCCCCAGGCGGCGATTTCAATTTCCCAACGTCCGGTGTTGGTTAAGATGTGCTGAAGACAGACTTTTCCCTCTTTCATGGAAATACGGATTTGTTTTTTGACGCCGTTTTCTTTTTCTTCAGGAGAATCCAGAATAAGAACATCATCCGTAAAACTCAAGGGAATGGGAAAATTATCAATAAAATAAGTGCGCGGATATACTTCCGGAGCCGTCCAGAAACGGTGTCCGCCGAAACTCTGCCATTCGTTTTTGCCGACGTTGGCAATCTGTTCTTCGAAAACGCGCATAAAGTTCTGCCCACCGGCAAAACCGGCACCGATGATACGCGGTCCGAATGAAGTTGTCACATAAAGTTCAATTCCGCTGTCAGAAAGCTTCAGACACTCCGGAATTCCGTTGAAAACGCATTTTTCAATATTCACAAAAAACCTCTTTATTTATTCTTCGTTTTGCCGTAGAACGCCTTTCCACAGAGAAAGCCGATGGCGGTTGTAAGTGTAGTCCGGCGGCAGCAGGTTGACCCAGCTGCGGTCGGTTGTTCCGGGAAATTCTGTGCTGAGCAGATAGACGACAGTTTCTTCCTGCGGGAGTTCTTTTAAAGAAGACAACTTTCTGATTTTTGCACCGGTATAAAACAACTCTCCGTAAAGATCGTTGATACCCTGTTTGTAAAGAATTTGTGATTTATCCTGCGGAAGAACTTTGCGGATATCTGCGCCGACTTTACGCTTGGTGGTAATTTGAGAACGGTAGGGATTCATCACGCCGCCGTAAAAAATACCACAGCCGACAATCGAAAGAAGCAGCATGCTCCACAGAGGCTGCTTTTTGCGCATGACATGCAAAAAAATTCCCAGCGCAAGCAAAAGTGAACTGCCGACACAGGCGGTGACAAAAAAGATAGCTCCGTGCCTGAAAGACAATGTGTTTTTCAAACTCATGAAAAGAGACAGGATATTTTCAGGCATTATAAGAACTGCCGCAAAAGCCACAGTAAGCATGAGAATAAGGATTTCACAGAGAACGAGAACTTTCCGGATACGCTCACCGTAACGGCGTGTGCCAAGGTCATAGGTGATCCCTGTCATGATGGAAAGAGGTCCCAGAAGATAGATGATTGCTCTGGATTCGCTGTCGTTGAAAATCCAGACAAGAACCAGATTCACCAGAAAGAGCGTTCTCAGATAGCGGCTGTAAATCGGGGTTTTATCCAGATCCTGAAGCGCAACGCAAAAGGGCAGCCATGCAATCAGACTCCAGGGCAGAAGCCGCAGAGGGAGCAACAGGGGAAACTCAACAAGTTCAAGCAGATATTTGCGTTTGTAAAACAGAAAACTGTCAAGCCAGATATCGTACAAACTGCGTTCAGCGTTGAGTAATCCGGGAATCGTCCAAACGGCAACGATTGCAGATAATATCAGTACAGCAACCGCAAAACCGGGCGTTTTTAATCTGGAACGGACAGAGAACGGACGGCGGAAAAAGAACATGGGCGCAACAAAGAAAAAGATAACAGCCAATCCTCCGGCAAGGAATCCGAAGGAAATAAGTACTGCCGAAAAAATCCACGCCTTGTTCCAGTTGGAGCGCCGGATACTGTAATAAAAAAACACCAGCTGCGCCGCAATCAGAAAAAATGCCGCCATGGTGACGGGGGTTCCCTCAACGGCTTTTTCAAGAACGATCAGCGGCGTGAGGTAGAATGCGGAAGCAACCCACCCTGCACGGGGTTCGCGCTGACTGGCAGAGGCAAAATATACCAGAACGGCAGAGGCGGCAAGCATCAGCATGGAGATACCGCGCATAACAAGTTCAAGTGGCAAGCCGGTGATTTTCCAGACCATCTGACAGACGGCGGGGAAAAGCGGATCGTTGGAATACACAGGCATACCGTGTGCCGTGACCTGCAACGGATTTTCACCGAACTCCACAGTTTCGACGGCATAGAGACTCTCTTCTCTGAACAACTCCCTGCTGCCTGATAGCCAGGGCAGATAGATGATCAGAAACGCCGCAACAAGAACAAGAACAGCGGTGGTTTTCGTCCACTTTTTTTCAACGTACAGCCCCATACTGCGCCTTTATCTGACCAGTTTGGATACAGCTTTGAACGCGGGATTCTTTGCATTCCGCAGAAGCATGAACAAAATGGATTCTGTACCGATAACCATGGCTCCGGAAGCGCGCATCTGCCCGATCGCCGCATCGCGGTCGGCATTTTTTCTGCTGGCAACGGCATCGCAGGCTAAAATCGTATTGTATCCGGCTGCCAGACTGTCAAGAACACTCTGGAACACGCAGACATGGGATTCGATTCCGCAGAAAATCAGGGTTCCGGGTTTATCCTTTTCAAGAGCTTTTATAAACTCAGGCTCCTGAAAGACGGAAAATCCTGTTTTGGCAATAACGGGGGTGTTTTCGGGAAGCAATTCGGCAAATTCCGGCAGAGTATTGCCCAACCCTTGCGGATACTGTTCGGTGGCAATGACCGGCAGAGCGAGTTCTTTTGCGCCTGAAAGCAGCAGTTTGATACGGTTTGCGGCGGCTTCAAAATCACTCATTGCCGGAACAAGACGTGCCTGAACGTCCACCAGAACCAGTTTTACAGACGATACACTTGCGGGAATGGTACTCATTTTTCTTTCTCCGATTGACAATCTTTGTAAATATCCTTTTATAAAAGATACATCAACAAAGATGAATATTCAACTTTTAATTGAACATTCAGCCGATAAAAAATGTGATTTCGTAAAATATTGTCAGAAAAAAGTCCCGCAATTCCGGTCATCGACGGCGGATAAAAGTTTTCAAATTTAATATTTTCAACTTGAATAAAAGAAACGGAAGTTGTATATTTTCTTTTTGAACTTTTACTTTTATTGACAACGGATTTTTAAGATGAAACTGGTAAAAAAGCTTTCTACGGTCGCCGTATCAATGTTTTTTCTGATCGGTCTGACCTGCAGTTTGATTCTGGCACACGGATGTGCGGATATAAAATTGCTTTTTACTTCCGGGTCAGAAATAAATATGCACGCCGTCATTCCGCTGCTGGCACTAAGCGTTCTGATCTTTGCCGCTATGTTTCTGCTGCTCTGGAGCTCTTATTTTGTCCGCAATGTGGTCAGAACACTTAAAAAAGCTGAAGTTTTCATTGACGGTATCCTCTCAGGTACACTTCCCCCTCCCCTTGAAGTGGAGGGCATAAGAGAAGATGAAATCGTTTCTCTTTTTTCAACATTGAACTTCATGCGCGACCGGCAGCTGAATCTGACCGAAAGACTCAAATGCCGGATCGAAAGCGAAGAAAAACTCCGCAATGAAATAGAGTACTGCGAAGATTTGCAGATGGCGGCATTTGCCAGACTCCTGCCTGAAATGCGCCGTTCCGCCGGAATCGTCAAGGCGTATTCATTGATTGAACTTGCCCGGGTAAGACAGACTCAGGGCGTTTCTTCAGCTGATGAACGCACGATGCTTTCCTCTTTGAAGCGGCTGTCGCGGTTAAGCCGGGAACTGGATTTTATTTCTGACGTGGCGAAACTGGAACGCAAAATCTGGAGTGCGCCCTCAATATCCGCATTTTCATCTCTGGCGTTGATTCAGGAGTTGACCGACAGATGCACAGTTTCTCTGCAGGCAAGAAAAATTTCTTTCTGCAGTGAATACAAATCAGGTTTCCCTGAATATCTCAGCGGTAACCGGGATCTGGTGTATTATCTGCTGTATTTGCTGATCCGTTCCGTTTCGCGTTCTCTTTCAGGAAAATCGGCCGTGAATTTTTCCTGTTCCGGCAAGAACGGGAATGCGGTATTTGAAATCAGTGACAACAGCTGTGATAAACACCGGGAATTCCTTGCGGCAAATTATCTTGATTCCTTTAAAAACGGAACACCTGAAAGTCTTGCCGACTGCAGTTTGAGCGTTATCGGTCTGGAAATGGTCCGGAATATCGCAGAAAAAACAAATTGTGTGCTTGAAATTGATTCCAAAGATGAACACGCAACGATCCTGCGCCTGACAGTTCCCGGTGCCGCAGAAAGGGATAATGCTTCAAGCCGTCCGTTCTGTCTGATGCAAAACAACACCGTTTTTTCAACGCAAAAGACAGATGATAATGCAACGCTCACCATTCTCATGTCCGCCGCAGATGCCGAAGAGGCAGAGGCTTTCAAACAGCTGCTTGCTTTCAGCAATATCAGTGTGGTCTCTTTTTCTGACAACGCAACGCTTCTGAAAAATGTATCCTCAGATACCGCAGGATTCATCATTTCTGCGCCTTTTACGGCAGAAGCGCCGCCGCAGGTATTGATTCCGCAGCTGCGCCGGGCGGGCGGCTCCTCGTTACTGCCGGTACTGGTCATTATGCCGGCATATTCCAGAGAACTTGCTCTGGAACTGGCTGAACTGCCCGGCGTGACCGGACTGGTTCAGCCGCTCAACTACGCTCAGGCAGTTAACATTCTGCGCGGTAACGGGGGAGTTTAATGTATGTGTGACGACCGATTCTCCCGCCGGCTGCACATTGCCGTTATTCTGTTTTTTGTCTGCATTGCTGTGATTGCCGCAAGAACGCTTTATATCGGATTTTGGGCGCGGGAAAAATACCTGACAGAAAGTGAGCAGATATCCGTCAGAAACATCACCATTCCGGCACACCGGGGAATGATTCTGGATAAAAACGGCAAAAAACTCGTCTGGACCGGACACCGTTTTGAATTGTGGTGTACTTTGCGCGCAGGAAAAGCATTTTCACGCAGATGGAAAAAAGCATTGAAAGAGACTTTTCCGGAACGGAACTTTCAGGAACTGACAGACTGGAGTATTCCGCTTTGTCTGGAGCTGCGTTCTGATGAAATCGCCAAACTTGCGCCGCTGATCAGAACCGGCTGTCCTCTGAAAATCAGAACCGTCCGCCGGCGCATGAAGCGTCGCAGTGATGTGGTTGACCGACTGGCCGGCGATATGAGAAACGGCAGCGGCATTTCCGGTTGGGAACTGGAATATGACCATATATTGAAAGGAAAAAACGGCAGGGCAAAGGTGGTTGTTGACCGCCGTCAGAACTGGCTGCACGGAAGTTTTGAACTCATAGAAAACCCCGTTCACGGCAAAGATATCACGTTGACTGTTGATATTGAAGCCGAAGAAGAGAAAGAAAAGAACAAATGAAAAATATTTTCTCAAAAATCCCGCCTGAGACGGCAATTATTGCCTGTTCTTTTCTGCTGTCTTTATTCGGCATATTGACCATCGGCAGCAGTCAGAGTGCGGCGGTTTCCTCTCTGCATTTTACCTTGCGCCAATCGGCGTTTCTGGTATTCAGTCTTTGCGTTCTCGTTGCGGCATACCGGATAAAATTCAGTTTCTGGCAGAAGACCGCCCCGTGGACAGCCGGTATCATCTGGCTGTTTCTGCTCTATCTGATTTTTTTCGGAACGCCGATCAACAGAATGACCGGCTGGTTCAGAATAGGCTCTTTCACCCTACAGCCCAGCGAATTCGGCAGGATTTTTTATCTTCTTATGCTGGCAAAACTGCTTTCAACAGATTTTGATGAAAAAAAAAGATTTGTCCTTGCCGCGGTATTCACCGGATTCTGGCTGCTGCCGATTGCAAAACAACCGGATTTCGGCATGGTGTTTGTTCACGGAATAACATTTGTTGTCATGGCATATCTGGCAGGAATATCTCTCAAATATCTGGCGGTTCTTCCGGTATTCGCCTGTGTGGCGCTGGGCGGAGTGTTATTGAAATATCCTTATGTGGTCCGCCGCTTTTACGGATTCCTGTTTCCCGAACTTGACCCGCAGGGCAGCGGCTGGCATATCCGTCAGTTCACCTTTGCAATTGCCCGCGGCGGCTGGTCGGGTTCCAAGATGGGCGGAGCCATGTGGAGCAATGCTTATCTGCCGTTTTCTTATAATGATTCCGCAGGCGCTGCTCTGCTTGAAACCATCGGCTGGGCGGGCGCAATGATTCCCGCTGCGCTTTTTGGTATTTTGATATTATCTTACTGTAAACTGGCTCTGAGAAAGGAACTGTCGCTTCAGGCGCAGTTTGTCATAGCCGGAACGGCGGTTTTTACAGCGGTGCAGATGTTGACGCACATGGCGATAAACCTGACACTGATTCCGCCGTCGGGATTGGTTCTGCCGTTTATCAGTTACGGCGGCAGCGCGCTCACCAGTTTGTTTCTCATGGCGGGAATTGCGCTGTCAGCTTCAAAAGAAAACAAAGATGATTCAACAATCACAACAAAATAAAGAGAGGTTTTTATGGAACAAAACAACAATGAAAAGTGGGGTTCCCGCTGGGGATTTCTCCTTGCAACAGCAGGAAGTGCCATCGGTCTGGGCAATATCTGGAAGTTTCCTTACATCACGGGTGTCAACGGCGGAGCCGCCTTTGTCTGTGTGTATATTCTGGCAATCCTCATTGTCGGTATGCCGTTGATGATCGCCGAACTTTCACTCGGACGCGCAACCGGATGCCATCCGGCTTGGGCATTTGACCGTTTTACCGGCGGCAAATCAACACTTGCGATGACGGTTTTCGGCATTCTGATGATCCTCTGCGGTATAAGTCTTGTATTTTACAAGTATCCGGGATACGCTGTTGTTCTACTGGTACTCGGTGTCGCTCTGATGCTCAAAGGCTGGAAAACTATCGGTGTCATCACTGGAGTCATTGCCCCCTTTGTCATTATCTGCTACTACGGCGTTATCGGCGGATGGACGATTCTTTACGTTGTCAAATCCTTTGCCGGAGAGTTGAGTTTTGCCAACCCCGAACAGGCATCCACGGTTTTTCTGCCGATATTGAAAGCGGCGCCTGAAGTGCGTTTCGGTTTGTTCGCCTCGCACTTTCTGTTTATTTTTCTTGCCGCTGTTGTGGTCTTTTTCGGAATCAAGAACGGTATAGAAAAGAGTTCAAAAGTTCTGATGCCGATGCTCTTTATTCTGCTGATTGCACTTGTTCTGCGCGGTCTCACCCTGCCCGGCGCATCAAAAGGATTAAAATTTTTCCTGTCTCCTGATTTCGGTGCGCTGCGTGCTGAAAGCGTCCTGATTGCCATGGGACAGGCATTTTTCACGTTGAGTATCGCCATGGGGATTACCATGACTTACGGCAGTTATCTTTCGCGAGATGTCAACATTGTCCGCAGCGGACTGTTGATCATCGGCCTGGACACCATGGCGGCCGTTCTTGCCGGAATTGCGGTGTTCACTTCGGTGTTTGCAATGGGCTTGAATCCCGCACAGGGACCGGGCTTGGTTTATATGGTCGTTCCCTCTGCATTCAACAAAGTTCCCGGCAATCTGGGCTGGCTGTGGAACGGACTCTTTTTCATCATGCTGACGATCGCAGCACTGACCAGTCTTATCAGTCTGCTGGAACCTCTGGTCAACTACGCTGTCCGTCAATTCAAAATGTCCCGTCATCTGGCGGTCGTGCTGATTTCGCTCATCGTTTACGGATTCGGACTGCTTTCTGCCGTCAGCTGCGCCGACTGGAAAACTCTCCCCGGACTGGAAAAGGTCATCAAAAAGTTTTTCGGCAGCGCCAATGTCAGCTTCTTTGAACTGTCGGACAATATTGCCAGTAACTGGATGCTGCCCCTGGGCGGTCTTGCAATCGCGCTGTTTGTCGGCTGGTACTGGGGAACTGCCCGTGCGATGAAAGAGATCCGCAGAGGTACTAAGTCAGGACGACTTGATGCCAATATGCTGGTTCTTTTAAGCGGATTCAACCGCAAGGAGTTTCCGCAGAAGTCCCTTTTCTCTCCGGCTGTGTTCTGGGCGCTGTCGATCCGCTGGATCACTCCGATCCTGGTTGTTTTCGCATTTTTGTATTGTATCGGCGTTATCTGATAAAAAAAGTTTGCGGAGAACTTGCATATTCTGCCGCAAGATATATATTATGATTTGGAACATGTGTCCGCGGGCAATCGCGGCCGGGAGGGTTCAGAGCGTACAGCAATGTGCGCCGTCCGCTTACCGGCTGAGGAAAGTCCGGACTGCATGGAGCAGGGAGTCCCTTTGAAAAGAGGGATGCCGCGGACGATAAGCCGCGGAAAGACAAGTGCAACAGAAAGTATACCGCCCGCCATCCTCCGGGATGAGGTAAGGTTGAAATGGTGGGGTAAGAGCCCACCGGACGGGTCTGCGAAAGCGCCGTTGTCAAGGTAAACTCCTCCCGCAGCAAGACCAAATAGAGAGCAAGCCGCCGCTCCACGGCGTTATCAGCTCCGGGTTCTGGTCGCAAAGACAGATGATTGCCCATGCGGTTTTCCGCAGGACAGAATCCGGCTTACAGCGGTCACAGGTTCCTTTTTTACGGATAAACATTTTTCAGGATAAAGTAGAAGAAAATGCCAAGATACGCAATTTTAAGTGACATTCACGGAAATCTGGAGGCTTTGCAGGAGGTTCTCGCCCTGTGCCGTCAACTGGAAATCGACAAATATATCTCTCTCGGAGATGTTGTCGGTTACAACACTAATCCCGGCGAATGTCTTGATATCGTCCGTCAACTGCCGCTGGCAGGTTCGGTCAAGGGAAATCATGACGAGTATGCTTCCTCCGGAGATCAGGAAATATCCGGATTCAACACCAATGCCCGGATCGCCATCAAGTGGACAGCCTCCCGGCTTTCTGATGAGCAGAAAAGATGGCTGGCAAGTCAGCAGATGCGCTGTCAGGTTGCTCCGGCAGGCATCACGGTCGTACATGCCACGCTGGATACACCTGAAAATTGGGGATATATTTTTGATGCACATCACGCGGCAGATAATTTTTCTTATCAGTGGACGCCTTTGTGTTTCTGCGGTCACAGTCATGTGCCGGTAGCTTTCTGCAAAAAACCGATCGCAAGCGGAACGGAGCGTTCCATAGACAGTCTGCAGGAGTGGCTCCACAACAGCACCGACGAAAACAAGGACTATGATTTTTCAACCTCTGATGAACTTGTGGTTGAATGCAAGCAGGGGCATAAGTATCTTTTCAACATCGGCAGTATCGGACAACCGCGCAACGGAGACCCCAGAGCCAGTTTTGCCGTTTACGATTCCGACACAAAAAAAGTTTCACGATTCAGAGTGCCTTACGATATTGAGGCAGTCCAGAAGAAAATTCTCGCAGAGGGACTGCCGGAGCGTCTGGCATGGCGCCTTGCTCAGGGGTGTTGACGATAGCTATGGCAAAAGAGAAAAACATTCAAAAGATTCTGGTTTTCAAACCCAGCAGTCTGGGAGATATTCTCCATGTTTTTCCGGCATTGCAGATACTGCATGACAATTATCCTGAAGCTGATTTGGATTTTGTTGTCAATCCGGAATTTGCGCCGCTGTTGGATTTTTCACCGTTTCCCGTCCGCAGAAGGATTCTGTTTGAACGGAAAAAACTGGCGGCGTTGACAACTGCGCCCAAAGCATTTTTTTCTCTGATAAAAAATCTGCGGCAGGATAAATACGACCTTGTCATTGATTTTCAGGGATTGTTCCGCAGTTCTTTTTTTGCCCGGATTTCGTCGCATTGCAAAAACTCTGTCTGCGGATTTGCTTCTCCCCGGGAAAAAATCTCAAGAATATTTTATTCCCGCAGAGTTGAAACAAAAAGCAGTCATGCGGTTGAAAAAAATGTTGAACTTGCAAACTTTGCCATTTCCGTAAATTCAGAAGTGCCCTCCCCTGCGGTGCCGATAGATGATAAATTCAAACAGATTTTATCCGGTTTACCTGCGCCTTACATTCTGCTGCTGCCCGGTGCCAGATGGGAAAGCAAATGTTTCCCCGCAAAACTCTTTGCTGAAACTGCCGTCAATATCAGTAAACAGCAGACAACGCTTCACTTTGTCATCGCAGGAAGCAAAGCTGAAATTCCCCGTGCTGAAGAGTTGAAATCACATTTTTCTGAAAAATTCCCCGTAACGGATCTGACGGGTAAAACCACTCTTGGAGAGTTGTTTGCCCTGATAAATCAAGCTGATGCCGTTGTCTGCAATGACTCCGGTCCCATGCATATAGCGGCGTTGCTTCAGACACCGGTCTTTGCCTTTTTCGGTCCGACGGATCCTGAAAAAACCGGTCCGTGGGCTCAGAAGGAACGGGTATTCAAAACCGGCTGTGATTGCTCCGTCTGTATGAAAAAACAGTGTCCTCTGCCGGAAACGGTATGTCATGCCGTTGATCCGCAGGCTGTATCGTCCGCAATTCTTGAACAAATTTACCCCAAAGAACAGTCATGAACAAAAAAACACTCTTTTCTGCCGTACTTCTGCTGCCTGTCCTGCTCTCTGCCCAAATCGGAATCAAAATGGAGTTGAACCGCAAGGATTTTATGTTGTATGAACCGATTTATGCATGTGTCACTATACGGAACGACAGCGGCAAAGCCCTGCTCTTCGGGAATCATCCCCAACTGCAGGGATTTATTCTGTTTGACATCCGTGACCGCAACAATAACCGTATCCCGCAAAAAAAAGATGCGGAGTTGAATGTGACCGGTTTGTTCCTGGGACCGGGAGAAGTCAAAAGTATCACAATTCCAATCAGCAAACATTATGAATTGGATAAGACCGGAAACTTTCAGGTGCGTGTTTACGTTTCGCACAATCTTCTTGATAACGAATATCAGGCGCAGAAAGCCAATTTCATCCGTATTCACTCCGGCATAGAAGTCAACCGTCTGACCGTCGGTATTCCCGACCTCACAGGAGAAAGAAAAAATCAGCCGGCACAATCCAGAACCTACTCCATCCGTGCGCTGGACATCCACGGTGAACGCTATTATTATCTGGTCGTTGAAGACGATACCCGCGTTTACGGCGTGACCCACATCGGTTACCAGTACGGACAGAATCAGCTTCAGATTCAGACGGATATGCTCAGCAGAATCCATCTGCTCGTTCCCATGTCGCACAAAGTTTTTCATTATCTGACATTCGGTTTGGACGGCGAAAACATTGAAAGCAGCTATTGGAAAAAAGGCGCAACAATCCCCGCGCTTTACCGCGATCCTGAATCCGGCAAAGTCAGCCGTATCGGCGGAACAGCCGCCCGCCCGGGAATTGACTTCAAATCCGCCGATCAGAACCGTTATACCACAAGGGAACTCAATCAGGAATACATGGCGATTCCCAAAAAGAATTCGGGAATCGTTGATATCGGCAGAAACGTTGGAAAAGACTGAAAAAATCTCTTTAAATCCAAAGGGTGAAAAATATGAAATTTGATTACAACAGCCTCAATTATGCCGGAACTGAAAATTACCGTTCCACCCGCCGTCCGGAAATTGTTTATCCCGGAACGGAAACGGTGGAGTGGTACGGTTTCAAACGTCACAATTTTGAAATCGACGGACACAAGGGCTTTATTGTTGAACCGCACAATCCCGCGCCCGGACTTCCCTGGAGCTGGTGTCTTCAGTGGGCGGAGTCTTTTGTTCCGCGCACTCCTGCTTTGAAACTTCTGGAACGCGGATTCCATCATGTTTATATGGATGTCTTTTCAACCTATCTCAATCCTGAAGGATTGGCTGTTCTTGAAAAGTTTTATGAATTGCTCATGTCCCTGGGCTTCTATCATCAGGCGGCATTGATCGGCATGAGTTACGGCGGACTTTTTGCATTCCGCTGGGCGGCTGAACACCCTGAAACTGTGGCGGCAATCTACGCAGATGCGCCCGTCTGCGATCTGGGATTCGGCGCTTCTCAGCAGTCAAGTCTGCAGGAATTCTTTAAACAGGAGTCCGAAAAACGGGCAGCCGCTTACGGTACGACGGTTGAAGCTCTGGGCAATCATCCGCTTTCACCGCTTAACAACTATCAGCCGATTGCCGATGCAAAAATTCCGGTTTTCTGCATCAGAAGCGGACAGGATCAATCCGTCATTCCCGAAAAGAACATTGATATCTTTGCAGAACGCCTGCGCAATGCCGGGGGTATCATTGAAATCCTCGACCGTCCTCTTTACGGACATCATCCGCACGGATTGGATGACCCCTCTCCGCTGGTTGATTTCATTCTCAAAAATTATCCATTTTAAGTTTCAAATGTAAGGAAAACTCAAAAAAATGGCAAAACGTTATACTTATTCAGATACCGGCTGTTCCGTATTCGGTTCATACGAGACTTTCAACAAGGTTCTCTACGGCGGTCACAACGGCGACAAATCTCCTGACAGATTCTTCACTTTTGCCGGTGACACGCCGATATTCATGGGTGCAACCAGCGACTTCATGCGCGACACCTGGTGCTATCAGGCAAAGAACGGCGTGCTGATTTCAGGACTCTGCCTGACACCGGAGTTTGACGGTGATGTGTACGGCAAGTTCTTTCATCACTCAAACGATATTGAAACGCGCTGGCACCATGGATATCTCACCTATCATCTGACCCACATGTCCACATATTTCCCGATGGTGGACGTCAATATCACTGTTCTGCCGCTGCAGGATGAAGACGGATTCATGGTCTGTTATGATATCATCACCGATCAGCGGATTTTCTTTGCGGCAGGTTTCGGCGGCATTACCGAACCCTTCGGCAGATTTGAATATCATCACTCCGCCCGCAAGGATTTTTCCGTTGAGGACTGCAAGGGCAACAGCGCAAAACTCACCTCTGCCGGAGCTGAAATCGAAGGCAGCGGCACAAAAATGCTCGTCGGCGACAACTTCAACGCTGTTTGGAAACTGGATGCGCCCGAAGCCATGCTTGCGGCAAAACCCTCTTCAATGCTCTGCGAACATGACGGGGATAAGGTCATTGCCAAGTGTTCAAGAGAACTCCGTCCCGGGGAACACTTCAAAGGCAGACTCATCATCCTTAAAAACAGTTCCGTTGAACGTCTGAACGAACTTCTTGCCGATAAAAAACTGGAACAGAAAATCAAAAATGCCATCCGCAAAAAATATGCGGCGGCTTTCATGCAGACGCCTGAAGTGGTGCTGAACTCTGCGTTTTCAGATCTTCAGATTGCTCTGGATGCCGCATTTCACGGCAATACGTTCTATCACGGTGCAATCGGTTACCACGCGCCTTTCCTCGGCTGGCGCGGCTGGTACGGCAACGCCCTGACCGGACCTCAGGAACGGGTCAAAAAGGCGATTTTCGCCCACTTTGACACCATGCTGTTTTCTGACGAGCCTGAAAAAATCTGGTATGACGGAGCCGACCGCCCCGACCTTGACCATGTGGGAACGCAGTATCACCACATGGAAAATCCCTCAGGTCGTATCCCTGCATTGCTCCACCGGGACGACATCTATGATATGCAGGAAGTGGCAACGGATATGACGCTCTTCTATCTTGAAGCCACCCGCGACCTTGATACCGGAAGAAAAATCTACGACCGCCTTGAAGCCCAGCTGGATCATCAGGAACGCGTTTATGATCCCGACGGCGACGGCGTTTATCAGAGTTTTCTCAATACCTGGATTTCAGACGGACACTGTTACAACGGCGGCGGCTGCGCCCAGGCAAGTGCCTACAACTATTACTCCAATCTCCGTGCGGCGTCACTGGGCAAAGCACTGGGACTGCCTTACGAGAAGTTTGAAAAGCGGGCTGAAAAAATCAAAAAAGCCGTTCGCGAAAAACTTTTCCTTTATGAAGAGGGAATTCTGGCAGAATATTTTGACACAATCGGCAACAAACTGCTGCACAAGTCTCCCGAGTTGTCAACGCTGTATCTTGCCGGGGACTGTGAACTCTTTGACGATGTTGAAATGCACAGAATATTGTCCTTTGCCGAAGATCATATTGAAAGTGTGGTCTTCCCCGACAGACAGGGCAGATTTTATTATTCCGCCAACTGGAAACCCAAAAAGTACTCCACCTGCGGACTTTTCCCGGCTGAAAACGCCTGTCTTGCTCTTGCCTGGTACCGTATCGGAAATGAACGCAAAGGCTACGAGATTCTCAAAGGTTTCATGGAAGCCTATGAGCGCACCAATCATCCCGGTTCCATCTCCCACGTCATCAGTGCCACCGGTGCACCCGACGGCGGAGATATCGACTTCACTGACGTTTCAGGCTGCGTGACCCGGCTGCTCTGCGAAGGTCTCTGGGGTATCAACTTCCGTCTGCTTGAAAATGAGATCCGCATTGCGCCGCGTCTGCCGCAGGATTGGCAGAACGCCTCCATCTCCCTGCCGGGACTCAAAGCGGAATATATCAGAAGCACCAACTGCACCAAACTGATACTCTTTACGGAACTTGAGGGCAACAAACAGATCGACCTGCCGATTTATCACGCAGGCGTGGAACAATTCCTGGTCAACGGTGAGGAAACTTCCTTTGAAAGTATCGCCTCCTTCGACACACCCAAAGTGCGTTTTGTTACAAGTGCCACGGGCAGAATCGAAATCCAGATTTACGAAAACAACACGTCCCTGCCCGCATTTGCAGCGGCAGAACAGACAACCTTTGCCGGAAACATCGTCAACTTCAAACTTTCTTCCGGAAAGATCAAAGAGTTTGTCATGCCCGACAGCAAGGTTGAATTTATAAGCAGTTCCGCCGATGCCCTGCGTTTCCGCGCAGGTGCTGCAGCTGGAATTGTCCGGGGTGTGGTTTTAACTGAACTTGAAGACGCAAAACTTTATCTGCCGGTCGCCCTGACCATTGAAGCTGATGAAGCGGAAAAGGCGGCTCCGGCATCGGGTAAAGTTGAAAGCATTGATTTGTCTGCACATTTCAACTGTGAATTCACCAAAATCCACGAACAGAGTTTCATGTCCCCCCGTCCCGCCGGTTACTCGATCGGTATGCAGAAAAACGGACGTTACGCCTGGGAGTGGAATCAGTTCGGACACAACGGTTACGTCGTGGATGATTCAAATCTCCGCACCTGCGGCGGCACATACACCCTGCCCTGCGGCAGCGCATTCAAGACCCCGGCAAGCGGCAACAACGTGTTGTGCGTTTCAATCTGGGACAACTTCCCGACCACGGCAACTGTTCCTGTGACGGGCAAAGGCGTTGAACTTGAACTTTATCTTTGCGGTTCAACCAACGCCATGCAAAGTTTCGTTGAAAACGGCAGAATCACCGTCAATTATGCCGACGGCAGTAAAGAAACGCTTTCACTTATTCACCCCGTCAACTTTGATGACTTCCTGGTTCCGGCGCTTCAGCAGGAATTTGATTACTTCTATTTCAGTCGCGGCAATCACGGTATCGTCTGCCGTATTCCGCTTGACAAAGAAAAAGAGGTCGAATCCTTCACGATGGAAGCCGTTGCCAATGAAGTAATCATTACGCTTTTCGGAGCCAATATCAAAAGAGGAAACTGAAAAATCATGTATCCGGAACTCAATGCTCAATACGAAAAAATCCTTGCCTCCCTTGATACGGCAAGGATGATGAAAACGACCAAAGAACTTCTTGATCTTGAAGTGGGGCAAACCTTTTCAAGTTATCACGCCTCCGCTCAGCGGACTTTTGAAATCCTGCAGGAAATGGGCATTCCCAATGCTGAAAAAATCACTTATGCCGCCAACGGTAAGGACTCCTATCAGGATAAATTGACACCGTTGGGCTGGGATGCCACCGTTGGAAAAGTCATCATTGCCGAAGCAATCGGTATGGAGGCGGGAACCGTGGTAGCCGATTATGAAAAATGCTCCTTTGCTCTGATCAAAGGCTCCACCTCAACGCCTGACGGCAAAATGGTGCGTATGCGTTTGATTACCGAAGAAGCTCTTCTTGCCGGAGCCGACCCGTACAATGCGCTGGTGCTGGTTAAAGCTCCGATGGGACCGGGTGCGGCATTTCTCCCGCACATTCTTGATATGGGTGCAGCCGGAGTCATCAGCGATTTTGCCATGAATGCGGACGATGCGCCCGACGGCACCCAGTGGAACAACGCTTTCGTTGAAAAGACCGGCTGGCACGTCGGTGCCGAAGACCGGGATTTCATCGCCTTTGCCGTGACGCCGGATATGGGAACAAAACTTCGCAGAGCGCTTTCACGCGGTGCTGTATCCATTGATGTTCAGAGCAACGCCAGACGTTTTGAAACGACGGTTAATCTTGTAACGGCAATGGTTCCCGGCAGAAGAAAAGAGGAATTCTGGATTTTCGCCCACTTGTACGAGCCGCTGTCGAATGACAACTCAAGCGGCATTGCCTGCGCCATGGAAATTGCAAAATACATCATGTCCAAAGGCACGCCGGAGTTCTCTCTGCGCCTGATTTTCGGCTTGGAACTTTACGGCTTTGCCGCCTACGCCGTTCTGCGCGGCGGAAATTGCAACATGAGTGATAAAGTCGTCGGTGCCATCGACTGCGATGCCATGTATCTGCGTAAAAATTGGTACATCAATTTCAACTGCGCATCCCCTGCCCTGCCTTTCTACGGAAACACCTTTATTCCGATGATTTGCGATACAATCAATGCCCGTTTTGATGCGCCTAAAGTGATTTCACGCAACAGTTATCCGACAATGTACGACGATGATTCTTTCCTCGGAGACAGCACCACCGGCGTTCCGACTGTCTGGCCCATCCGTGACGGAAAGAACTTCTGGCACAACTCCAAACAAACCATCGACTATGTTGAAGAAGAAGAGTTTGCCAAAGGTACGGCCATCAGCGCGCTCTTTGTTGATATGGTCATCAATCCCGATGAAACACTTTTAGCCGATGCGCTTGCCGTTTCTCTCAAACAGCTGCGTGATGAATTGTTCTATTGTGCCGGTTCAGAAAAAGAACACATGACAAGACGTTATGAGATTGTCCGTCAGAACTTTGCAAACTTTGAACGCGCGTTCCCCGGCATCGACCTTGCAGACGGACTTGCCCTGATTGATGAAGAATATGAAGACTGCCTCAGCGGTCTTACCGATGATATCCCGCACTCCCGCTGGAGAGATTATGCGGAACAGATCACGCCCTCACGCCTGACCGTGGGACTGCCCTGCGACCAGACGAAACTGCCTTATGCCAAACGCAAACGTTTCACCAATCCGCTTTACAGTCCGATGGGTGCGATTCTTTCCAACATGGACGGCAAGCGGAATCTTGCGGAACTTTTCCGTATGGCGGAACACGAAACCCGTACCATCATGCCTGAAAAACAGATCAGACAAATGCTGTCCCAGATTTTATTCTACGCTCAGTCCGGCTACGTTTCTCTCGGCAATTTCAAGGGCATAAGCAAAGATGATATCGTCAATGCGCTGCGTGAACTCGGCGTTAAAAAGGGCGACAGAATCGCGCTGCACTCCATGCTGTCTGAATTCGGATTGATCGAGGGCGGACCCCAAACGATCCTTGAGGCTTTCAAAGAGGCTGTGGGAGAAGAGGGAACCTTTATGACGCCGGCGTTCAACCATTGCTTTGTCAATATCGGCGGCCCCAACGGCGCCAGTATGATGCGTCCCTTTGACCCTGAAAATATCGCCTCCATCTGGACGGGCTCCCTGCCCCGTGCCATGGTGAAAATGCCGGGTGTCATCCGCACACGCCACCTGTCGCACAGCTGGAGCGTTTACGGCAAAATGGCTGAAGAAATTGCCGACGGACTCAAATACAATGATCCGCCGATGGGTGTCAACAATCCTCTGATGAAAATGCTGCGTGCCGGCGGAAAAATCATTCATTTCGGCAGTGAAGTTACATCAACAACCTTCCTGCACTGCATTGAAGACGAGTTAAGTATGCCCGGCGTTGAAGATGTCCTCTGCTGTGTCAAGACCGGAAACACCACCATCAACGTGGGTGTTCCGCGCAACCTGCCCGGCTGCCGCGACTTCTATCACGGCACAGAAGATACGATCAAGTTTTTCAAAGCCGCCAAAGAAAAAGGCTTGAACATTCACCGTGTCCAGCTGGGTACGGGTACAATTAAAATGATGGACATGCAGGAATTGTATTCAATCGGCAGAGAGATCATGACTCTTGATCCCTTTATTCTGCTTTGCGATGAGGGACACGATGCCTCCTGCGATGCCTTGCGCCGTAAATATATTGCAAAAAATGCAATGCCGGAAGAATTTAAATTCTGAATAAAAAAGTAAAAAGGAGTTGACATGCAGATAAATCTTCAAATCATCTGGCTGATTGCCGGATTTGCCATGATGCTGGCGGAATTTATGATTCCCGGTTTTGTCATCTTCTTTTTCGGTGTCGGAGCCTTGTGTACAGCAGGTGCATTGTGGATATCCCCGATTGCGCCTGCCGGACAATTCATCGTTTTTCTTGCAAGTTCACTTGTGTTCTTTTTCGGAGCAAGACGGTTCTTTCCGGAGATCTTCAAAGGAAAGACAAAAACTGGAAACATTTCTCTTGATGAAGAAGAGTTTTCAGGCGAACTTGCCACCGTTACCGAAGAAATCACGCCGGATAAACCCGGCAAAATCAACTTTCACGGCACAATCTGGAGTGCCCAATCCGACAGAGTTTGCTGCGTCGGTGAATTGGTAACGATTATCCGGCGGGTCAATTTAACCTATCATGTAAAATAAAAGGAGATTTGTTTTATGCTGATTGTCATTGGTATTTTTGTTGCATTCATCTTTGTTCTTTTATTCAAATCCATCGTGATTGTTCCCCAGAAGCAGGCGTGCATCGTGGAACGTCTCGGTAAGTATTACACGACACTTGAAGCGGGATTTCATATTCTTGTACCCTTCATTGACACGATCCGTTACCGTCAGAATCTCAAAGAAATCGCTCTGGACGTGCCGCCGCAGCAGTGTATCACCCGTGATAACATCATGGTTGAAATCGACGGTATCCTCTACTTGCAGGTGATGGATCCTGTCAAAGCAAGTTACGGCATTGAAAACTATTACTTTGCCTGTTCGCAGCTGGCGCAGACAACTTTGCGTTCAGAGGTGGGCAAACTGGAACTTGACCGTACTTTTGAAGAGCGCAGTTCCATCAACAACGCCATCTGCGAAGAGGTCGATCAGGCATCCGATCCCTGGGGAGTGAAGATCACCCGTTACGAAATCAAAACCATCACCCCGCCCGCCTCAGTGCTGGATGCGATGGAAAAACAGATGCGTGCTGAACGCGAAAAACGTGCCGCGATTGCTGAATCCGAAGGTGAAAGAGAATCCAAAATCAACCGCGCCGAGGGTGACCGTCAGGAAGCAATCAGCCGTTCAGAGGGTGAAAAGCAGAGACGTATCAACGAGGCAATGGGACAGGCTGAAGAGATCCGTCTGGTTGCCGAAGCCACCGCCAACGGTATTGCTGCAATCGCCAATGCCATTTCCAACACACCCGGCGGACACGAAGCCATGAATCTGCGCCTTGCCGAACAGTATATTGCTGAATTCGGACGTCTTGCCAAAGAGGGCAACACCTTTGTTGTTCCCGCAAATTTAGCAGATGTTGCCGGATTCATCAAACTTGCCTCAGCGGCAATCAAAGAGAATAAATAACTTTTTGTTTTCTTTTCAGACAGAGAAAACGGACGGAACAGAACGGTAGTACCCGTTTAAATTCCGTCCGTTTCTTTTTTTCTGTATTCTCTGGGATAACAGCCGAAGTATTTATTGAACACATTTGAAAAATACAGCGGGTTATTGAATCCGCACATAAAAGCGATCTCCTTGATCGGATAATTCTTTTCATGGATCAACTGTCCCGCCACTCTCATACGGATATCTGTCAGGTATTGGATCGGCGTTTTATCAAGATGTTTTCTGAAAAGCTGCTGCAGCGTGGTTTTGCTGCAGCGGCAGTAGCGGCAGATATTTTCCACGGTAAGGTCTTCCATGAAATGTGCTTCAATAAATGCGACAGCAGATGTCAACAGCGCCGGATATGCCCTGTTTTGCACCTTTTCAGAAAGCAGCAGAAGCATTTTAAAGAGAAGTGCAGAAAAATCCCTGCTGCAGCGCAGTTGGTTGTCGTTTGCCATATCAAATATTTGATCAAAATACGCCATGAAAACCTCATCCGCCAAATCGGGAACAACGGTCATTTGATCAAGGTTCATCGCGCCCAGATTGTGCAGACAGAGCGGTCCGCCGATTCCGATATGCTTTTTGCGGATAAAGCCGGGAGAGACGGCTTTCAAAACAGTATTCCCCGGCGGAATGATCACGCCGGAGCCGGCAGGCACCTGCACACTTCTGTCATTGTGAGAAACAGAAACAGAACCCTCTGAAATCAACTGGATATCAAGATACTGGAACTGAGTATGGCTGATCCAGTATCCTGACGGCCAGCTGCACGCGCCGACAAATCCGCACACAAGCAAACTTCCCTTTGATGCAAAAACGCCGGGACGCAGAGTATTGCCGGTTATCAAACCTGTCAATTTTTTGTTGTTGCAGCTCATATTCCCCCTTTTTTCAAGTAACTTTCATCTACAATACTCCGGAAAATAAAAAATGCAAGACCTGATCTTCCGCAAAGTGCAGTAAAATCAGAAGTTTTGTTTTTTTATATATTTTATCTTTGTTTTTATATTTTTCCGGGTGTTGAAAAAGTTGTTTTTATATGATTTTTCCGGTATAGTATAAACAGTTCCCACTACTTAAGGAGTTGATTCATTATGAAATACATTGATTTTCACACGCACTATCACCCCAGCGACGACCCGGGAGTTGATACAGTCTTTCTGAATGAAATGGATAAATTCGGCATTGAAAAATCCATGATTCTCGGCTTGCCCAATCATCCCCGCTATACATTGATGGGCATGACCGGATTCAACGAAAAGGTGTATGAATTCGTTTCCGCCCATCCCGACCGTCTGGTCATGGCGGCATATATCGAACCCCGGAATGTCATGGAAGCACAGACTCAGATCCAGAACTATTATGACAAGGGTGTGCGTTTTTTCAAGATGTGGCCGGGACACGGCTACTCTCCGGATAATCCGATGATCTACCCGGTCTGGGAAAAACTCAATGACTTGAAAGCAACAGTCATTTTCCATACCGGGATGCTGGGAGTCCGTCCGCATCTGGGAGAAAAGGTCAACCGCATGGCGGGCATGAATGCAAAATTCGGACAGCCTGTCCTGCTGGATCACCCGGCGCGTATTTTCAATGATTTGACTTTTGTTCTTGCCCATACCGCCTATCCCTGGACTCTGGAAGCTCTTGAAATGGCATATATGTTCCCGAATATCTATCTTGATTTTTCCTGCGGCTTGGGCTATGAGGCATATAATTTGATTGACAAACTCCGTCCCGGACGTCTGATTTGGGAGCGTTTTCTTTTCGGTTCCGATACTGCCGGAGCCCCCGGCGCCGCCGGACGTTTCGTCACACGCTGGACGGAATTGATGGAAAATCCCTTCTTTGCGCCGCACGCAGAGGACTTTTTCTACAACAATGCCAAAAAACTTCTTGACCGTGCAGGTCTCTGACAACAGGAATATTTTTATGGATACGCAGGCGTGTCTTGATCTCTTTTTTGAACTGGTCAGAATTGACAGCGAGTCCGGAAATGAAGCAAATATCAGGGAACATCTGATAAACTTGATGAAACCTCTTGTGTCGGGTTGGGAAACGGATTCAAGAGGTAATATCAAGTTCACCGTTCCCGGCACACTTGATACCGCGCCCCGGCTGTTGAGTTCTCACATGGATACCGTTGCCCCCGGCTGCGGCATCAAACCGGTACTGGGTGCTGACGGTGTTATCCGTTCAAACGGAGATACCATCCTCGGTGCTGACGACAAAGATGGAATAACGGCGATCATCTGCGCTTTGCGTAAAGTAAAAAAGCAGAATGTTCCGCACGCACCTCTGGAAATACTCTTTACTGCCGGAGAGGAAAAATCTCTTTCCGGCAGCAGATATCTTGAAAAAGATTTTATCTCTGCGCCCTGTGCCTGGGTCTTTGACGGTCCCGGTGCGCCCGGAACAATTTACCGCAACGGTGTCGGCAAAAAAAGTTTTATCATCAAAGTCAAAGGCAGAGCCGCTCACGCAGGACTTGCTCCGGAAAAAGGCATCAATGCCTTTATGCTTGCCGTTCAGGGATTGACAGCGTTTCCGCCGGGAAGAAGGGATAATGCCACGGTAAATTACGGTACGGTTTCAGGCGGAAAAGCTGATAATATCGTTCCGGAAGAGGTCGTTTTGACCGGAGAAATCCGTTCCCGCGACACCGCATTGCTTGAAAAGTTGACAGAAGAATTGTTTTCTGCATGGCAGGATTTTTCAGAAATAGAACAGCTTGCCGGTTATCCGGCTTATGAAGAAACGGATGAAACTTTTCTCAACCGGACAAAAAATATCTTTTCGTCCTGCGGCATAACGCCGGTTGTTAAAGACTTTTCTGCCGGAAGCGACGCCAATCATCTGGCGCGTCTCGGATTGAAAGTGTGTCTGCTTGCCATGGGCAGAAGCGACAATCACACCAAATCCGAATCGACCCGTCCGGAATTCATCAGTTTGATGAGTGATATTGCATTTAAGCTAATGACTTGTCAGGAAAATATTTAAAAGGAGGACATTATGAAAAAATTTCTGTTTCTTGCTTTGGGGGCGTTATGCGGAAGCACACTTGCAGCCAAAGAACCGCCCCGACTGCTGATGCCGGATGAAATAATCTCTGTTCAGGGCATCGAAACAAACGTTTATTTTGCAAATGTTTTCAAAACAGTCAATCCGGATAATTATTTCTTTCAGGTAAGTTGTCCCAAAGGCAAACTGATGAAAAAGTTCTGGACAGTAACGCCCGAAAAGAAAGACATCGGAACTTACTCCTGGAAACTGACTGTTTTTGACGATAACGGAAAGGTTGCCGAAAAGACCGTCAAACTGAAAATCCTGCCGCAAAAGAAAATTCCGGAAAATCTTTCAATTCTTATGATCGGAGACAGCTGGACAGATCAGTCTTATTATGTTCACCGTTTGAAAAAACTTGCTCCGGCACTTAAAATGATCGGTTCCAATGGCGGATTGGGAAAAGATCCCGCAAAGACCGGTATTGCACATGAGGGGTACGGCGGTTGGACCTGGGGGCGGTTTGCCCTGGAACGCAAACCGGTACCGCCCGGAACAATGCCTTACCGGACAAATAAATTTCTGGTTGAAAAGAATGGCAGATGGAGCCATGATTTTGATGCTTATTTTGCAAAATACAGCAACGGGAAAAAGCCGGATTTTGTTACCATTGGTCTCGGTCCCAATGACATTTACGCTTTGACAGATGAAAATATCGACAATGCCCTTATCAGAATCGGCAAAAGCATGGACAAGTTGATCGGCGAAATCCGAAAATCTGTACCCGATGCCTTTATCGGAATTACCCTGTTCACGGTCACTGCCGGTCAGGATGCCTGGGGAAAAGCCTACGGCTGCAGGAGCAATTCTTATCAATTTAAGAAAAACCTCTGGAAACTCAACCAATTCTACATGGACAAGATTTCTAAAATGTCAAAGACAGATAAGAAAATATCCATTATCCCGATGTCATACGCCGTTGATCCGGAAAACGGTTATCCCGTTACACTCCAAGCTGCCAATATCCACAGTAAGAAAAAAATTTCCCGGCAGAGTAATGCGCTGCATCCCTCTGCCGAAGGGTACGCTCAGGCGGGAGATGTCTATTATTGCTGGCTGCTGAATTGTCTTTCTCAAGAAAACAAATAAATAAGGAGAATCTGAAAAATGTTTGCCCTGTCCCGATACAACAAAGGAGCTGTTTTGGGTGCAGCACTGCTTGCCTTTTCGCTGAGTGCTGCGCCAAACGGTGTTTTCACAGAATCTTTGACTGCCAATCCGCAGGCGGCTGTCAGTGCCGACTGGAAGCCGATCAATCTGTTGGGAAAAGATTATTGGCTGATGCTTTTGCCGGAATGGCGTAATCTCAAAGGTGTTTCACATGAGAAGTTTGTCCGGGAAGCCAGTATCTGGGGAATCAAGGCAAAGATAAAAAAGACAAACAACCGGGCATTGCGTACCGGATTGATCCGTGAAATAGAGTTGTTTGATGTCAATAAAAAGAATGTCTCGAAAAAGACTGTTTTTACAATCGTTCCCCAAACTGAAGATACTGTTGTTTCAGGGGTGGAAAAACTCAATGACGGCGATAAAAAAAGTTTTGCCGTCATCACTGCAGACCACCGGAACAACAAAACCCGCTTTCAAAAGGTAAAGGGAATCATCAGGAGTTCCGGCAAAAGCAAAATATCCCATCTGACGATTTATCACGGCAACCGTGCTGAAGGCAATTTGCAGGATTTTTCAGTAACCACTTGCGACGGCAAAAAGATTCCGCTGTTGAAAGAGTTTTACAATCAGACGATGTATACTGTCCGCTTCAAAACACCGGTTGCGCCGGATAAGTTCATCGTTCATTTTGCCACAGTTCCGTACAAACTTCAGATCGGGGAGTTCCCGCAAAAACTGTCTGAAGAACTGAAAAGAACGCCCTTTACTGTTGCCTCCATTGCCCGTGTCAACGAAAATGATCTTCTGGGACTGGGCAAAGAAAATATGGATCAGAAATCTTTTAAAAAATTTCTTGATACTTACAAGAATTCTTTTTTAGGCTTCAGTATATCAGAATTCGATGCCAACTATGGTCAGATGCGCCGGACCAACAACCCTTATCTGCGCATGCTGGATGGTTTCGCTCCTGCCGTAGACCGCAACAGAGAAGATGCCGTAAAATATATGCGTAATCTCTGGGATTTGCAGAGAGAATTGTTTTTTGACAACACATTTGCCATGAGCGGCGGCATTATGGGCAGTCCGTATTTTGCCGAATGGGGCGCACGGACTCTTCTTTTGGAATACTCCTGCCGTACCGATCGTTCCGCACGTATTCTTATGATGTTTGTGAAAAGTGCCGGCAAACAGTACAAACTGCCCTGGGGATTTTACATGGCATACTATGCCGGACTTGGAAATCCAAACAGTCTTCATAAAGGACCGGGCGGTACCGGTCTTGATTTCGGACAATCTGCGTCGCATGGAACACGGGCACTGCTGCTCAACTATTACATGGGCAGCAATCTGCAGTGGCTTGAATCCCAACCCTGGGGACAGGTAAAAAAAGCCGGCAAAGACAAGTATGAATTGACCGCCAACGGCAAGGCGCTCAAAACGTTTTACGACTGGATATCCTCAAAAGAGGGTAAACGCGGCATCTGCTATTCCCCCATGCTCTTTCTGTTGGATTATCACCACGGACAAACCGGGCGTCCTGATTGGAAAGTCTGGTATCATCTGCCCATGGAAGACGGAGATTACATGATAAAGCATTTCTTCGATGCTGTTTCACCGCTGCATCCGCGGGCGAAATTCACAGCGCCTGAACATTGCATAAATCTGGCAAACTCCCCTGTCGGTGACTTGTTTGATGTCTACTTTGCCAATGCGCCCTCAGGCGTTGCCGCCGTTGAAGAAATGGGTAAATTCGCCGCCGTTATATTGACAGGAGATATCCGTTTTACGCTTCCGCTGGTCAATAATATAAAAGAATATGTCAAACTCGGCGGTACAGTCGTCGTCAACTCAGGACACGCCAAAGCATTTGACAAAGCGTTTCTCGGTCTTGAAGTTGAGAAATCCTCTTTCACCAGTCAAAATATGAAAGTTGCCGCAGTCAAACTGAATACGGCACGACCAATTTTTACGGATGAAAAAGCCCGTCCTCTGATTACAAAAAATAATTACGGCAAAGGCAGTGTCATTTTTACAGCTCCGTATTTTATGCTTGAAAATAATAAAAAATCCCGCAGTCCGCTTATTTCGGAACTGCTGAAAAAAATCCAAAGCGAAGTCATGCCGTTTCAGGTTTCCGGAGATGTGCAGTTCCTCGTGAACAAAATGGATAAAGACAACTGGAAACTGATTTTAATGAACAATCGCGGCGTTTCCAAGCCGCCCCTTTCCTCTTTCCAGAAAATACATCACGAATTTGATTCAAAGGTAACGGTCACGGTTCCGGCTGGGGCTGTGGTCAGAGAACTCTATGCAAAAGCAAAAGTTGAAAAGAACGGCAATCAGTACACCCTGACTGTTCCCGCCGGGGATTTCAGAGTTTTGAGCATCAATAATGTGAAATTCGGAAAGCCGCTTATTTGTGCAAAAGAGTATCAGCGCAAGGTCATCAAACGCCCCTGGAAAGATCTCTGCAAATCAAAAAAACTTGCAGACATTCCTGTCAAAGACAAAAAAATCATTGCAGAATGGGAGTTCAGTGAAGGACAGGGCAATGTTGTAAAAGATTCTGTCACCGGCGCAAAAATCAAACTTCACAATGGTGTAAAATTTGTTAAGATCCCCAAAGGCTATGCTCTGAAATTCGACGGTAAGCGCACCTGGGGACTGGGAAAACTGCCGCCGGTCGATCACAATAAAATGCAGGAGTTCAGCGTGGAAATGTGGGTCAAACCCAATGTGTCTCCCGGCAGTGCATGGACGGTCAGAAACAAAAAAAGATCCGGAATCGTTCTGCACCATGGAAATATGACTTTTGCTATGGGCATTGAAAACAAAAAATGGCATCATCAGACAAGTTACAACGGTTTTATCTGGGCGAACACCCTTCCCGTCAAGGATGGTGTCTGGACACATCTTGCGGCGTCCTGGAACAAACATATCATCCGTTTTTATGTCGATGGCAAAGAAGTCGTTCCGCCGTTTGGCGTATTCAAAATCAGCGGCGTACACAAATCCCGGCTGATACCGGTTTTTCTGGGAACTCACTACAGCAATCCCGGTAACGGAACAAGCAGGGTGTTCAATGGGCTGATCGGTGAGTTGCGCTATTTCAACTATGCCCTCTCAGAACAGGATATCAAAGAAAAAGTCGTTTCCGGCAAGAAAAAATATCAACAGAAATAAAAAAAGGAGAAGTTTTGTATGACCAAAAAGAAAAAATCCTTTACGCTGATTGAACTGCTGGTTGTGATTGCCATCATCGCAATTCTTGCTGCAATGCTCATGCCTGCGCTTCAGCAGGCAAGAGACACGGCCAAGGGATCGACCTGTGCATCGAATATGAAGCAGTTGGGAGTTGCCGAAGCTCTCTATCAGGCAGATTTTATCTGGATGGTTCCGAGCAGAGCCGGCAAATCTGATTTGACCTGGCACCGGAATCAGATGTTTCAAAGGTACACCGGTATGGGTAATCCTGCAAAGGATACAAATTACTGGAAAGCAAGTTTTCTCTGTCCCACGGCTTGGCGTTATGCTGCAACGGACAATGCTGCAGCTAAAAAACTGTCTTATGTCACAGCAAGTTACGGCAGAGTTGTCCGTCCCTCCGAAGATACAAGCAAAGATCTGCTTGTCGGGCACTTCAAAAAAGGACCCCAAAAGCCTGCGGCATTTGTCGTGACAGTGGAAGCGACCGGCTGGGCGCACAAAGCAATGTATGAAGTTGATGTAAGAAGAGTCTCCTACTGGCTCAAATATCTGGCCTTAGGTTTGGAAAACACAAGTCTTGTGGCAAAGGAAAAACCTTCGGTCACACATGCCAGCCGTTTTCCGCACAAAAGTTCAATGAACGGACTGTATTTTGACGGTCATGTCGGCAGCCGGAATATGAACAACGGCGGACTTTACAAAGAATGGGTCGATGATGACGTTCAGTAAAAACCGTGAATTGTAAAAGTAAATGCACCATTTAGTCAAGTTTGAGGGTGTTAATTAGCCTTGGCGGTGCGTTTAGTCTTACAAACAATGAAAAGTGGTGCGTTTAGTCTTACAAATGGTGCATTTACTGT
>SUVX01000021.1 GCA_015061725.1 Lentisphaerota bacterium | reverse complement strand
TCTTCTGCCGGGACTCCCGTTGAGAGGATACCGCTTTTTGCATCATAAGAATTTACGACACGGCATGTGTTATCCTCGTTTTTGAGAATGACCGGAGAGTTGGTAACAAGATTGATTTTGGGAATTGAGTTAAGAAAAGTCGAAGACGAAAGAAGAGTTTTTGCTGTAGCCGGAGAACTGATTGTTTTTTCCAGCCCAGACTGACCTATCTTCAACAGCGTTGAGACCAGTTCAAATTCAGAACAGGCACGCTGCGAAGACAATGCAGTAAGCATCGCACCGTTGTTGTCTCTTGTCACGCAAAAGACAGCATTTCCACGGTTATAAAGACGGGCTTCTGCATGGGAATCCTGATAAGCCTCTGCCAGCATATTTGCCGTATCTGTGATACAAACTCCCTTGCCGGGAAGGATAACAGGCGGCAGCTCAAATTTGATTTCACAAGATTCAAGAATGCTAGCAACGAATTCAGATTTATTACTCATAGTAATACCTCATATAAGTTGTTATTGTTAAAAAAGAACAAATTCCAACTCAACATTTGAGAGGATGTTGGGACATCACTTTCCCGGTAATTATTATGAGTTCGTTTTTCTGGAACGATACTGATAAACCACTGTTTCGCCACTCAAGGCGTTTATTTTTCGACTGGTAAGCCGAAGTCTGAATAATATTTGCGTTCACGGCATCTGCCGCAAACAGGTTTTTCGTTTCGATTCCTTCAGACTTTTCTTCAAACTTGATTCGGTTGTCAAACAGCAGCGTTTTTGAGAGGAACCGCTATCCTGTAACTGCTATCTAATGCGCCCCCGAAACAAAAATCTTATGCCGCTTGTGAAAAATTTTTGAAAAAAAACAGCAGATACAGTAGAAACAGCAGAAAAAACAGGGATTTTTCTGAAAAAGTTGAAATAAATGACTTGCATATTTTACGATATTGCGTTATCTTAAAGCAAGATGGTATGTTATTTTAATTTGGAGAGGATTATGAAACGGGGTCTGCAAGGACGTTATGAAACAGTCAGTACGGTCGGGGAAACGGTAAAAGCCTTTATCCCCAATCCGTTGCCGCCGTTTCCGGCATTGGAAATTACGGGGGAGTTGCAGAAAAAGCTGGATGAAGCTGCTTTTTTGCTTGGCAAACTGGATGGTTCAGCAAATCTGCTTCCGGATGTCGGAATATTCCTCTATATGTTCATTCGCAAAGAAGCGGTGTTGTCTTCGCAAATCGAAGGTACGCAGTCTTCGCTTTCTGACTTACTCTTGTTTGAACTCAAGGAGAAACCGGGCGTTCCTATTGATGATGTTCAGGAAGTCAGCAATTATGTTGCAGCGATGACTTACGGTTTGAAGCGTTTGGAAGAGGGATTCCCGCTTTCGCTGCGTTTGCTTCGGGAAATCCACGCTGAATTGCTTGCCAAAGGGCGTGGCAGCGGTAAAAATCCGGGAGAATTCCGTCACAGTCAAAACTGGATAGGAGGAACCCGTCCGGGGAATGCGTTTTTTGTACCTCCACCGCCGGAAGAAGCGGCAAGATGCATGGGCGAACTGGAAAAGTTTCTGCACGATGAAAACACTCCGCTTCTTGTTAAGGCGGCATTGAGTCACGTCCAGTTTGAAACGATACATCCGTTCCTTGATGGCAACGGCAGAGTCGGGCGTTTGCTGATTACCTTGCTGCTTTGCAATGGTGGAATGCTGAAACAGCCGTTGCTGTATCTGAGCTACTATTTCAAGAGCCACCGTCAATACTACTACGACTTGCTGAATGGCATCCGTGAAAACGGCGACTGGGAACGTTGGCTGGATTTCTTTCTGGAAGCAGTCATCAAAACAGCCAAAGAGAGCAACGAAATCATACTGAATCTGCACAATCAAATCGAAAGCGACAGAGCAAAGATTTCCACACTTGGCAGAGCGGCAACATCAGCCTTGGCAGTACATCAGGCAATGCTCCGTCACCCGATAGCAGACATAGCAAAACTGAAAGAACTGACAGGTCTTACCAACGCCACCATCGGCAAGATGTTGAATTACTTGCTGAAATTCAACATCATCGAAGAAACCACCGGCAACAAACGCAATCGGCTGTTCTGCTATAATCGGTATATAAAGTCTCTTTTTGAGGAGAAATGATGAACAGCCTAAAGCAGAAAAATCAGATAATTATACAACGGCACTGTTAAAAGAATCTTTAGGAAATATTAATTTTCAATGCTTGTACGCTTATCCTTCTTCTCTAATTATCATTCAGCGAAATGAGTATCAAGTTCGTTTTGCAATTGAGTATGTTTCTCGTTGTCAATATTAATTACTCTCAAATAATCCTTACCTGCCTCTTCCCCATCTACCACATGAGAGCCTTTAAAGTACGTAATATCAAGATTTTTAAGCATCGTTTCCACTTCGGAGATATCTTGCGGTTCTATGGCTAAATAGGGACCAGCATTTCCGTCTTTGTAAATTGTGTATTTCCCCATATCTATCCTCCAATTTGTGATTAAGTTTATCTTTACACTCAACACCGTAATATATCACGGCATTGAGTGCTTTTCAATTGTAAGTTGTCAGAATGTCTTAATATTCTGTTGTTCTGCAATGTTTCGCATCCATTGGTTGGCGAAGGTGGTTAAGTCGTGCTGCAGGGGCAGATTTATGCCGTCGTCTTCAAAGATGCTGTTTTGTTTGCACAGATAATCATTGCGGAAGCTGATTGGGTAATAGTCGTCTCCGATGATGGTGAATTCCATTTCCGGGTCAGCCATCAAGTCTCCGCTTTGCTCTCCGTAATGGAGATGCTGATGACTTCTCCGTAGCCCGGAAGTCTTCCGACTCACGTGCACGACCATTGGTCAAAATAGAGGGAATACGACACCGGAAGTAATAGATGCCATTACGCTTGACGAGATTCGGGATTTCTGCTGCCATGAAACACATTTTCCTTGGGGTGAGGTCCAGTTTGTGGTCCACTTCAAGGCAGAATCCAGACATGTGAAGATGTGAAGAAAAAACTTCGTTTTTTAAGAGAAGAGCGGCTGTCGCCGCACGAAGTGAAGCCTGACGGCTTCGTTGACCATCTTTTTGCAAAAAAAAATGGTCGGGGTGAGAGGATTTGAACCTCCGGCCTCTGCGTCCCGAACGCAGCGCTCTAGCCAGACTGAGCCACACCCCGACTTGAATCGGTTTCATCGCAGTTTCCTGCGCTGTTTTATAATATAGTCCTCATTATTTCACTTTTCAAGCCAATTTATGTAAAAAAACGAGTTTTTTATCTGATTTCCCTCAATAAGAGTCAAAACAGCGATATTTTCACAGAAGTCAAGCGAATCAAAATATTTTTTCAATGGTCAAAAACATGACTCCTTGAAATTTTGCGGTTGATACATTATATTAATAGGATAACATTTTCTACACAAACATTACTTATAAAGGAGATTGAAAATGTCTGGACACAGTAAATGGGCTAACATCAAGCACAAAAAGGACGCCGCTGACAAACTCAAAGGCAAGGCTTTTTCACGTATCGGTAAAGAAATCATGGTTGCCGCCAAAAACGGCAGCGATCCGGATTCCAACCCCCGTCTGCGCGCTGCTCTGGCCGCTGCCAAAGCCGCCAACATGCCCAACGCCAATATCGAACGCGCCATCAAAAAAGGCAGCGGTGAACTCGGCGATGTCGTTTATGAAGAAATCGTCTATGAAGGATATGCCGCAGGCGGCGTTGCCGTCGTGGTTGACTGCCTGACTGATAACCGCAACCGTTCCATCAGCGAAGTCCGCATGGTCTTCGACCGCAACGGCGGAAATATGGCAGGTTCCGGTGCGGTTTCCCGTATCTTCCAGCGCCAGGCTCACTTCATCATCACCGGCGAATGGGCTGATGAAGAAAAACTTATGGATCTGGTCCTTGATGCCGGTGCCAACGATCTTTCTGTTGAAGATGAAGTCGCTGAAATCTGGGCTGATCCCGAATTCTTCGAACCCCTCTGCAAAGTCTTTGCCGACAACAACATCCCGACCGATCAGGCTGAAATCGTCCGCAAGCCGGATATGGTTGTCAATTTGACCGATCCCAAAGTTGCCTCTCAGGTTCTCCGTCTTCTGGAACGTATGGAAGATCTGGATGATGTCCAGCAGGTCACTGCCAACCACGAAATCGACGACTCCATCGCCGATCAGATCGAAGAATAATTTTTCCAGGAGTTTCAAATGGATTGGGTTGCCCGTAACAGCAAGTACACGCTGACCGATGCAGAAAGCGGTTTTTCTATCGCTTTTGCAGGAATGAATTTCAATGACAGTGATATTGATGCACTCTCGCCGCTTTTTGAACGCGCAAAAAAAGAAGTCGCACGAATCGAAGCCGGAGAAATCAAAAATCCTGATGAAAACAGACGGGTCACCCATTTCACCGACCGCATAACTTACACTCAAAGCGCTCTTTACGCTGAAGTTGAAGACTTTGCGGAAAAGGTCCGTTCCGGAGAAATCCGGGGCGCGACCGGAAAATCTTTTGATGCCCTGGTCGTCAACGGTATCGGCGGTTCCGCACTGGGACCGCAGTTGATGCAGTTCGCTGTCAACGGTCCTTACTGGAACGAATTTGACCGCGAAAAACGCAAGAACAATCTGAAGCTCTACTTTCTGGATAACACAGATTCTGCTGAGTTTGCTGATTTGCTTGAAGTGATGGATCCGGAAAGAACGCTTCAGTTGGTTATTTCCAAATCCGGCGGCACCAGGGAAACCAAAAACAATATGATTGCGATGGAAGATTTTTACGCTTCCAACGGACTTGATTTTGCAAAGTTCGCCGTTGCAATCACCATGAAAAACAGCCAGCTGGATCAGCATGCCCGCAGCAATAAATGGCTCAAAGTCTTTGAAATGGCTGATTCCATCGGCGGACGCACCAGCGAAACCAGTATCGTCGGACACGTTCCGGCGGCATTGACCGGTGTGGACTTCAAAAAGTTCCTCGCGGGAGCCTGTGCGATGGACAGCTGGACAAGAAACACTCAAAAGACAGCCAATCCCGCCATGATGTTATCTGCCATGTGGTACATTGCCGGAAAAGGCAAAGGTGACCGCAACATGGTGATCGTTCCTTACAGCGACCGATTGGTACTGCTTTCACGTTATTTGCAGCAGCTGGTTATGGAAAGTCTGGGCAAGGCTCTTGATCTTGACGGAAAAGAGGTCCATCAGGGACTCAACGTTTTCGGCAACAAGGGCGGTACCGATGCCCATGCCTTTATCCAGCAGCTCAATGACGGACGTGATGACTTTTTCGCCACGTTTATTGAAGTATTGTCCGATTCAAAGAAAATTGCCATGGGCGACGGTTTTGCCATGGGCGATTATCTCCACGGATTCCTTGAAGGACTTTCTGCGGCTCTGCGCGGAAAAGGACGGCAGACTATTCAGATCAAACTGCCGAAACTGGATGAATTCACCCTGGGACAAATCATTGCCCTTTATGAACGGGCTGTTGCCGTTTATGCGGAATTCATCAATATCAACGCATTCCATCAGCCGGGCGTTCAGGCATATAAACTTGCGGCAAACGGCATTCTGGAACTGGCGGCAGAGTTGAATACTTCCCTCAAAACGCTTGCGCCTTTGACCGGCACCGCGGCGGATATCGCCGCAAAGGTCGGAAAAGCTGACAAAACCGTTGAAATTGCAGGACTTCTGGATAAAGCGGCGCTGAATTCGGAAAACGTTTCCCGCACCTTTGATACAACTTCCGGAACCTGGATTTATTCAGTCAAGTGAATCTTTTACTTTTAGACGAACAGGATTTTATCAGCAGCGACGTGGTGCGCGTTTCCGGACGGCGCCACGATCAGTTGCGCAACGTCATCAAAGTTCACCCCGGCAAACTGTGCCGTGCGGGTGTACTCGGGGGAATGCGCGGACACGCTGAAGTCCTTTCCTGTGATGAAAAAGAAACTCTCTTGCGTTTTACGGCAGAAGATGCCCCTCCCCCGCCGCTGCCGGTAACGCTGCTGATTGCCCTGCCCCGTCCTCAGACTTACACAAAAGTTTTGAATTGTGCGGTGGAAATGGGCGTCAAACGCATTGATTTTATCAATTCCTTCAAAGTTGAAAAAAGTTTCTGGCAGGGTTCGCGTTTAAAAGAAGAATATATTGAAAACGAACTGCGCCTGGCCCTTGAGCAGTGCGCTGATACCATTCTGCCTGAAATCCATTTTCATACCCGTTTCAAACCCTTTATTGAAGATGAATTACCGGAAATCTCTCCCGGCGCCGCCCGCATTGCCGGAATCCCCGGTGCAGACAGCGTTCCTGAGGATTTTGCCGGAAAACCCGTTTTGCTTGCCGTGGGTCCCGAAGGCGGATTCACCGATTACGAAAACGATTTTCTGCTTGCCAACGGCTTTACGGGAGTCGGACTTGGTCCGCATATTCTCCGCACAGAATTTGCCGTGGCAGCTCTGCTTGCCAGATTAAGCGTAAGGATATAAAAAATGAAGTCACTTGCTCTGCCGGTAACAGTTCAATACATTGATGAATATGGTGCGGGGCACGTTGTCCCCGGTGCAAAAATTTCGCAGTTTGCCCTGCTGGATATTCTTGACCAGACCCGTCTTCCTGAAAACATCTGCCGTCTGCAGCTTTTTACACAAGAGGGAATCTTTGATGCCATCAAACGTTTGTGTGTCCGCGGCGCACCGGCTATCGGATGTTCCGCCGCAGTAGGCTTGGCTGTCTGTGCGGCAAGATTCCGTGAAAACACCAAAGAAGCCTTTATGAATCACCTGAAAGAAACGGCGGAGTATCTGAAAAGTTCCCGTCCGACAGCGGTGAATTTAATGTGGGCAATCGACCGTTGCTGCGCGGCGGCAAGTCCGTTGACCGACATAGAATCTATCAAGCAGAAACTCCTTGACGAAGCCCTCTTGATCGTTGAAGAAGATGCCATGCTCTGCCGCAAAATCGGCGATGCCGGAGCTGAACTTCTGCAGGACGGCATGACTATCCTCACCCACTGCAACGCCGGAGCCCTCGCCACCTGCGGTATCGGCACCGCCCTCGCCCCCATCTATCGCGCGTTGGAACAGGGTAAAAAAATCAAAGTGTATTCCGATGAAACCCGTCCCCTGCTTCAGGGGGCAAGATTGACCGCGTGGGAACTTCAGCAGGCGGGCGTTGAAACTTTTACCATCTGCGATAACATGGCGGCAAGTGTCATGCAGCAGGGAAAAATCGATATGGTCATCGTCGGTGCCGACCGCATCGCCGCCAACGGCGACAGCGCTAACAAAATCGGAACTTATCAAGTGGCAATCGCAGCAAAATATCACAACATCCCCTTTTACGTTGCCGCACCCTACTCCACGATTGATTACAGTCTCCCTGACGGCAGTCTGATTCCAATAGAAGAACGCAAAAGCGACGAAATCTATCACTGCCCCGGCGTCAATGTCTACAACCCCGCCTTCGATGTCACTCCCGCAGAACTCATCACCGCCCACATCACCGAACGCGGCGTCTTAAAAACGCTCCGTTTCTGATAAGGGTAGATGGTTCTTGGGGAAGGGGAAAACTTCTTTTCACGAGAAAAGAAGTTTTCCCCTTCCCCAAACCCCAACCCTTTTCAAGAAAAGCGAAATATTTTATAAAGTAAGAACAGTACCCTACGGGTGATTATCTACCCGTATAGGAAACAGAGCCTTTCAAAAAAAGCGGAGTATTTGTTAAGGGGATGATTTGCCACTGTGGTGAGTTTACTGTTCTGCCGTCTCCCCGACAGGGCAAGACGGCGTGATTCCGGAGCCGACGTTCACGGTGATTTGTTTGCGGCAATGCAAAAAAACTGCCGCATTGCTTATTCAAACTTTGCGGCAGTTTTTGTTTTACTGAGAAATCAAAGTGAAGACAATTTATTTTTTATCTTCGATTTCAAGTTCGATATCTTTCAGAGCAGTCGTGCTTCCCTTGCCGGTCCAGTTGACCAGAACAATCAGACGAGCCTTGCCGGCGTAACTGGTCCATTTATTGAAGGCATAGCCGGGTCCCTTGGGCAGAGTATCAATGACTTTACCGGAAAGTTTGACTTCCTGATCTTTGAGCAGTTTATATCCGCCGGCATACATATATCCGCCGGAAATGTGCTGACGGACAGTCGTTCCCTTGGCAATATCGCGGGGGATTTTGATACCGAGAGTGACCTTGTAGCCCTCTGCGCATTTTTCAATATTTTTGATCGGAGCGCGGACAATCTTGTAGTTCGGCAGATCGGAAAAATCTTTTTTTGCATCAAGAGCCAGGAAAGAATGACCGAGTTTTCTCCATTTCGCAGCGGTCTTGTCAAGGTAAATAACGGTATCGCCTTTTTTGACATCCTTGGCAAAACTGCTCAAAGTTCCGTAAATAGCATTGACGTGTTCATTTGAAACAGGGGTTCTGCCGTTGGCAAGGTAAGTCTCAAAACCGAAATAAATCATTGTCGGCACACCGTCAACACGTTTGGCTTCAAGTTTGAGTTTGTAAATTTTGCCGGGCTTGACATCAAAAAGTTTCTTACTCCGCAGCATGACCCGGTTCTTGACGAGAAGTCCGTCATCAATCTGAGTGACGCCCTTGGAGGGAAGCCAATCTGAAACTTTATCAAATTCATACTCTTCACCGGCTCCGACAAGTGAAGCAGCGGCGACCATTGCCGTCAAAAGAAACTTTTTCATACTTTTAATCCTTTTTTCTTTTGTTGAACATTTTGTCCGTCAGGCCAAACGACAAACGGACATTTTCTTATTAAAGATAATCCATTCCAAGTATTTTGTCAAGTTTTTCTGCGAGATTTGCGGCTTTTTGCAAACTTTTTCTCAAATATTGTGTTCTTTACTTGACAAAAGGTAAAAAAACGGTTATCTTTAATGCAGATGAGTGTATCTCACCCCAATAACGAAAGGTAAACAATAGATGAAAAAACATAATTTCACTCTGATCGAACTGCTGGTTGTGATTGGCATTATCGCCGTTCTCGCAGGATTGGTTTTCCCCGCCCTCGGCAGCGCCCGCGCCAGCGCCCGCAAAACCCAGTGCCTGAGCAATCAGGGACAAACCATGAAAACCATCACCGCCGCAATGAATGCAAATGATCAAAAGTTGGTATCAGGGGTAAATTATAATACAGCAGTGGATTCTTCTAAGCGTCCCTCCAATCCTCCATCTTGGATTTGGGATTTAGCATATCGCAATAGAGTTCAAGATTTAAAAGCCTTCAGATGCCCTTCAATTCTGACAACGGCAGAAACCCCCGTCAATGCTCTGCCTGACACAAGTGCAAGTTATACGACCCGGCTTAAAGAAAACTATGGCGTTGTATTTTCTACAATTGCAATCTCATCAGGAATAAATGGTTTTGATTTCCGTGGAACAAAATATTTAAGAACTTCAGGAAGTAATGGAGTTCAAATTGCCCCGAACCAGTTGTTGCTTGGAGGTTGCTCTGCCTATTACAATTCCGATGATACGCATGCTGACTTTGGGAAAGCCCGTTCCCTGCTGGATCTTTCCAATGCCAGCAAAGAAACTGATACAGGCCTTTTGGTTGATGTTCATAATGATGCTACAAATATTTTCTTGCTTGATGGTCACGCTGAATCTGTCAATGGAGATGCATACAGAAATAATCGCTATTATCCTAATAAGACAAGCGAGGAAGCAACATTGATTCCTGCGTCAAACTTCTTTTCCCCGGACGATCCGGAGAAGTTAAAATAAAAAAATAGAGGAGGAAAAATCATGGCTTCTATCAAAATGTACAACAAAAGCGGCGATGCAAAAGCTGTCGCCATTCAGGAGAAACTTGAAAAGAATTTCGGCTTTCTGCCCGAAGTCTTCCAGATCATGGGACGCAACGGCGATTTCCTTGAAGGCGTGCTGAAAGTCGCCGAATCCGCCGGTCGCGGACTTGATCCCAAAACCAAAGAATTGATCGTTATCGCCGTCAGCGCCGCCAACGGCTGCCAGTACTGCCTCGACGCCCACCGCGCCGCCGCCCTCGCCGCCGGTGCTACTGACGAAGATATCACTTCAGCTATTGAACTTGCCGCTTCAATCAGCTTGTTCAACACCTACAACAAAGCAAGCGGTCTCAACTCAGACATCAAGGCCTGAGTCTTTCTCTGATAAAGAGACGTGGGAATCGGGGGAAAGGGAAAAACTTTTTTTCACGAGAAAGCCGAAACGTCGGCTCCGGTATACTTTTCCCTTTCCCCCGACCCCCCTATCCCTTTTTCAAAAAAAGCGGGGTATTTGTTGAGGGGATTTTTTGCTTTTTTCGGGAGATGTCATCCCCAGCGCAAGATAAGTCTTATAAGTCATCTAAGTCTTATTTTCTGCAAAACTTTACAGCGCAGTCATCACAAAAGCTCAAGCATTTGTGTTATTTTATCTGCAATCAAACCAGAGTTTATATTTTCTCCGCGGTATTTGAGCAGGCGCACCCAGTCGCTTTCAAGCGATATGGTAATCAATGCCGCCTGAGATAAAAGCTGTTTCAGATATCTTGAATCACGGGGCATTAACGCGCGGGCTGTTAAAATATAGTCGCAATCTATGTCAAAAATGAATTTGCCGTACTGTTCCAATTTCCCGAATTGACGGAAAAGATAACTTGTTTCCAGCACCGAATCCGCAAGTTCACGATACTTTTCAGGGTCACGGAAAAATTCGTTTTCATCGGGCCATGCCGGATCACAGCAAATATGCAACTTGTCATTTGCCGGAACAGTCGCGCAGGTGTGCGAAGCAATAAAAGCCTCTTCTATCAATCCTGAACGGACAGCCCAGTCAAAGTGTTCATCGTGTTTGAGTTCAGATACCGCCTGCTGTACACTTTTCTCTTCCAGCCATGCGCCCTGCCCTATCGTGCGGTTTCCGTCACGGAAAGCCTGCACCACATCGGTATGGTGGTCAATCGTCAAAACAGAAAGAGGTTCAGGATTCTCCCGGCGGTATGCCGCCCAGAAGGTCAATACTTCATGGTGATTTTCTGTAATAAAAACTTTTTTCATCTGAAAATCCATTAACCGATTGAGTCCCGTCAGATTCCCCCACAAAACACCTTTGGGCTACAGCCTACACAAGCAAACCATCAACCAATTCAACAGTTTTGTCGGCGCGGCAGGCAAGTTCGCGGTTGTGGGTGATCATTAAAATCGTCAGATTCGGATTGTCTTTACGCAGATTTTCAAAGAGAGAAATCACCTCTTCTCCGGTTTTGGAGTCAAGATTGCCCGTGGGTTCATCTGCAAGCAGAAGATCGGGGTTATTGACCAGAGCGCGGGCAATCGCCGCACGCTGCTGTTCTCCGCCTGAAAGTTCATTGGGACGGTGTTTGAGACGCTCCGCAAGTCCCACGGAAACGAGCAGTTCTTCAGCTCTTTTCTTTGCCGCTTTGGCTGAAAGTCCGCCAAGCCGGGCGGCAAGGGAGACGTTTTCAAGAATAGAAAGTTCCGGCAGAAGCTGATAATTCTGAAAAACAAATCCGATTCTTTTTGCGCGGAATTTTGCCGCGGCACGTCTGCCGATAGCGGAAACATCTTCTCCGGCAATGCGGATAATGCCCTCATCAGGACGCTCCAGAGTACCGATCAAATTCAGCAATGTGGTTTTGCCGCTGCCGGAAGCTCCGACGATACAGCACCATTCACCGGTTTTCAGAGAAAAATCAATTCCGCGCAAAACGTTGAGGGTGTTATTTCCCATGCGGTAAGAACGTTTGACACCGGAAACTTCAAGCATATTTTCAACATTATCCATCACTCGTACCTCAATGCTTTGACAGGGTCAAGATAAGCGGCTCTCAAGGCGGGCAGAAGCGCCCCGAATGTACAAAGAACAATACTTGAGATCACAATAAAAAGAACATCCCCGGGAACAATGTGCGCAGGCAGTTCGTTGAAGTAATAAAATTCTTTCGGGAAAAGTTCCATGTGTGTCCACTTTGACACCAGCTGCAGAATATCGTTGCGGAAAAATATCACCAGCCAGCCGAAAAGAGTTCCGACACCGCTGCCGATGACTCCGATCAGAAATCCCTGGGCGACGAAAACCCGCGATACCATGCCGTCCGAAGCCCCCAGCGCTTTGAGCAAACCGATTTCACGGGTCTTCTGATAGACTGAAGTAATCAGCGTATTGGCGATACTGAAGGCGGCAACAAGAACGATGAATATCAGCAGAAAGAACATCATGCGCTTTTCTACTGCCAGCACGCCGAGCAGACGCTGATTGCTTTCTTCCCATGAGAACACATAGTATCCCGCGGGCAGATTCTTTCTGATTTTTGCGAGCAGTTCTTTCTGATTGAAAGCATCCGGTCCCCAGCCGTAAACGGCGGTTGCCGCCCCCCAGGGCAAGTCAACAACTTCGGCGGCATCATCCAATCCGGCAAAAAGAACGATGTGGTCAAAATCGTATTTGCCCATCGAGTAAATGCCGGAAACGGTAAACTCCGTCGGCAGATAGGCTGAACCTTTTTTGCTGATGGCAACACCGCCCTCAGGCTTGAATTCAACCAGATCAGTAAGTTTCTGTGCGGAGTGAAACAATATTTTATCTCCGACATTAACTCCCCAGCGGGATGCCATATCGCTGCTGATGACAACATGACGGCGGTCAAGGTAAACTTTTCCCTGCAGGAGTTTATTCTTCAAATCAAGGTGTTCTATCAAATCACTTGCATTTGCGCCGAACATCGCCACGCGGGTATCCAGACGATTTTTTCCGTATTGGACAAGAATGGATGATTGAATGACCGGCGCCGCTTTTCCCCCCGCAGCTTTCACAACATCAAGAAGTCTCTGCGGATCATTGATGGCGTAACGGCGGTGACGGATCTGGTAATGCGCCTGGGTCTCAACCAGTTTGGTTTTCATAAGATCGGTGAATCCTGTCATAACGGCAAGAACAACCATCAGAACCGTAACGCCCAATGTCACTCCGAGAATACTTGTCACTGTAATCAGCGAAACAGCACTCCGGCGCGGAATCAAATAACGTCCGGCAAGAAACAATTCAGTCAGCATAGAAAAATTCCTTACATGAAAAAAAGTTGTATTTTGTACAATATATCCCCATTTTTCAATTTCTCAAACCTGAAACTGCATTTTTTTCTTGAACAGGAACAAAAATGGTATTACATTAAAGAGGAAATAAATTTTTTTGACAGGAGAATACAATATGTCAGACTTTTTCAGAATTGCATCAGCCGTTCCGGAAATGCAGGTTGCCGACCCTGTTTTCAACGGAGAAAAAATCATTTCTTTATATAACAAAGCACTTTCAGAAAATGCCGCCTTGGTGGTTTTTCCGGAGTTATCCATCACCGGCAGTTCCTGCGGAGATTTGTTTGAACAGAAACTGCTGCTCAACGCTGCGGAAAAAGTTTTAAAAGAACTTGCAGAAGCAACTTTGAATAAGCCTGCAATCCTTGCTGTCGGACTCCCCCTGCTCTGCAAAAACCGCCTTTATAATACTGTCGCGGTCTGCGCTGAGGGTAAAATTCTGGGCTTTGCCGTCAAAAAATATCTTTCAAATCACAGAAACAATTTTGAAGGACGGTATTTTTCTTCAGCCGATACGCTGATTGACAACTTTGTCATGTTTGAGGGAGAAATGATCCCCCTTGCCTCTGATATCGTCTTTGAAACACCCTCTTTCTCTTTCGGAATTGATTTCGGCAGCAACTTCGGAACCATGACTTCGCAAAGTGCCGATCTTGCCGCAGCCGGAGCGCAGATTATCCTCATTCCCGCAGCATTGCCCGAAACCGCCAATGCCGCTGTTGAACGCAAGAATATGATAAAAAGTGAGAGTTCAAGAACGCTCTCAGCCTGTATTTTCAGCGGTGCGGGAGTCCATGAGTCTTCAGGAGAACAGCTCTGTGCCGGACACGCTCTGATTGCCTGTGACGGCAGACTCATCGCAGAAAATGACCGTTTTGACCGCACAAGCAACATCACTTTTGCAGACATAAATCCTGAATGGATCAACCTCACCCGCCGTTCCTGGAGCAATTTTAATGCCGTATCCTCCCCCGGAGCTGTTTATGTTTCTGTTGATACAAAATCAGTTCCGGCAGATTTAACTTACGCAAAACTTGAAAAGAATCCCTTTGTTCCCGAAAATCCGCAGGAAGCGGCCGCCACTTGCGGAGAAATTTTTGCAATTCAAGCCAATGCTCTTGCCAAAAGATTTACAAGCTGCGGCGCAAAACGTATGGTTCTTGGACTTTCAGGCGGATTGGATTCCACCCTTGCTCTGCTTGTTGCCGCAAAATGCTGCGATATTCTGGATTTGCCACGCAATACGATTTGTGCCGTAACCATGCCCGGCTTCGGTACCTCAAGCAGAACAAAGGGCAACGCCGAAATCATCGCTGAAAAAACCGGTGCCGAATTACGGACAATTCCTATCAATGATGCCGTTGAACAGCACTTCAAAGATATCGGACACGACCCGGAAAACCGTAACGTCGTCTACGAAAACAGTCAGGCTCGGGAACGCACCCAGATTTTAATGGATATTGCCAACGCCGTCAACGGTATCGTCATCGGCACCGGAGATCTCTCTGAAATCGCCCTCGGCTGGAGTACCTTCAACGGAGATCACATGTCCATGTACTGTGTCAATTGCGACGTTCCCAAAACCCTCATGCGCAGCATGGTGGAGTTCGCAGCCTCTGAGTCCGATGAGGCTCTTGGTGCCTCTTTGCGCGACATCTGCAATACGCCGGTTTCTCCGGAACTTCTCCCCGGCGCCCAGCACACAGAAAATATCATTGGCAGTTATGAACTGCATGACTTCTTTCTCTATTACCTCATCCGTTACGGAGAAACACCTGAAATGCTCGCATTCCTTGCGAAAAAAGTTTTTGCAGGAATCTTTGACGATGAAGAAATCGACCGCACCTGTGCCATATTTATCCGCCGTTTTGTGACTCAGCAGTTCAAGCGCAACGCGTCTCCTGAGGGACCGCGCACCAACACGGTCAGCCTCGGCGCAAAAAGCGATTGGCGCATGCCCTCAGATTCAAGTTTGAAACTGTGGCAATAAGACCGCTTGCCGGATGGCGGCGGCGGTATGCGTGTTGCGGGGGCGTGACGCTTGCCAATGGACCAAGTGGACCTGATGGACCAAATGGACAAAAAATGGGGCGTCACGATATACCCCGAGGGTTTGCCTGCCGCAGTTTGGTATGGCTCGGGCGAAAAGTTGCCGCAGGGGTAATTATTGCTCATCGGCGCCCCAACAGCAACTCTCATAATTCTCATAATTCTCATAATTCTCATAAGCGCCGCCCGCTGGGTATAGCAAACTGCAGCGGTTATTCAGAATTTGGGCGCAGATTTACCGCAGGGGTATGCAAGGCAACTTGATAGCAACGGCGGTATGCGTGTTGCGGGGGCGTGACGCTTGCCAATGGACCAAGTGGACCAGATGGACCAAATGGACAAAAATGGGGCGTCACGATATACCCCGCGGGTTTGCCTGCCGCAGTTTGGTATGGCTCGGGCGAAAAGTTGCCGCAGGGGTATGCAAGGCAACTTGATAGCGGCGGCGGTATGCGTGTTGCGGGGGCGTGACGCTTGCCAATGGACCAAGTGGACCAGATGGACCAAATGGACAAAAATGGGGCGCCACGGTATACCCCGCGGGTTTGCCTGCCGCAGTTTGGTATGGCTCGGGCGAAAAGTTGCCGCAGGGGTAAAACCAGCAAAAAACTCCGGTGGCGAGGCTCGAAGAGCCAGCCGCCGTACCCACGGGCAAGTCTGTGAGGGATTTTTAAGGGACACTTCCCTTAAACGGTCGGGCAACGCACCCGACCGCTACCTGGCTTTTTTTGCCAAGCTTTTTTTCACCTGGAAAAAAAGCGGATTTTGCCGGAGGAGTCGCGGTAAACGGTTTGATTACCATTTTGAGTACCGGTAGCTTTGATGCGTCCGGTGGAATCGCGGTAAACAGTGCGGTTGCCGTGAGTTGTCGCAGAACTTTGAATCCTGCCGGAGGCGTCACGATAAACGGTACGGTTGCCCTGAACGGTCGCAGTCCCCTGAATCCTGCCGGAGGAATCGCGATAAACGGTGCGATTGCCATGCGTTGTGGCGGTACTCTGAATTCTGCCGGAGGAATCGCGATAAACGGTGCGGTTGCCATGAGTTGTCGCGGAACTCTGAATTCTGCCGGAGGAATCGCGATAAACTTTTCGGTTACCGGCAAATAAACTGATTGCGGCAAAGAAAACGAACAAAAAGAGAATCAAACGCTTCATCACAACCTCCTGTTAAAAATATTTATCAGTAATTTCAAGATAATGCGCCCAGTCCTCCGGCATCTGATTGTGCCTGCCGGTCCGGATGTGATAGGAGATATCTCCGGTCACAAAGGTATCCGGGGGGGGCATAAGTTCACATTCAAGCCCATTGGAACCGAAAAGCGCATAAACACTGCCTGAATGAACTGCACTTAAAAACTCGCCTTCGGGATCAGCACCGGAATCTGAAGTTGCGCTGGCAACAGCAAGCAGACGCGGAGCAATCAGAGAAAGCAGAAAATGCTGATCAAAGGGCATTTCATACTCTTTATTGATGTATTTGCGGGCATTTTTCACGAACCAGTGCGGACGGTAATTCACGAGAATAAAAAAGTTTTCTCCGAACATACGGTGCGATAATGCTGCGCCAAGACAGCCGGAATCGTTGGATATAACAAGCTGACAACGCTGATCCAGAGCGCCCGCCCAGAGAGCAGTTTTACCGAGGCGGGAGTGTCCGTGAAGCAGAAGTTTCTGAGAATCGATTTCAGGAACAGTTTCAAGATAATCCAGAGCGCGGGAGATTCCCCAAGCCCAGGCGCCGATGGCGGAATATTTTTCATGAGCACCGTAAAATCCGTCAAAGTCTCCGAAAAGCGAAAGACAACTGTCCTGCCAACCGTCCGGCACATCCGGAAAAATATCTTCGTAACAAATTGTAGCAGTTGCATACCCACGCTTGATGACTTCTTCAAAACACCAGCGGTAAGACTGGATTCCGCGGGAAGTTTCTTCAAAAAATTCAGGCGTCACACGGGTAACGACATTGACATTTCCGTTATTGAAACAGACGGGCGTTTTCAAAACATCCGTTTCGTCAGTGCAACCGTGATTGCCTTTGAAATTAAGTCCGAAGAAACAGGGGACAGGTTTCTTGACTTCAAGAGGCAGATACAAAAGCAGATCAAATGAAAAACTTTTACCGTTCTGCATGGCACAATGGATTCTGACCTCCTGACGGCGGGCAAGTCCGTTTAACACGCCCTCTTTGCAGGAGAGAAGTTCAAAACGCATCTCATCCGGACGGGGCAGCTGTTCGCCGTAAATTTCATCTTTGAACAATTGCAGGATTTCAGGACGGCGGCGGGACATCCATTCAGAAGCAGAGGTTACGAAACTTCCGTCAGCACGTTTCAACGGAGAAGGCAGAGAAAAAGAGGGAATATTCTCACGGTCAAAATTGGTGGTATGCGGATAAATTTCTTCAAAAATTTCCGCAAATTTTTCACGGTCTTCGCCGACCTGAGATTGAATCTCACAAGCCTTTTGAATATATGACGGAAGAGTGTTCACTTGTTACTTACCCAATTCTCTGGAACGCGCCGCAGCGGCACGAACCGCCTGCATGGCGGCAGCGTGGAACGCGCGTTCAGCTAAAAGTTCCAAACCTCTGGAGGTTGTTCCTGCGGGACTGGTCACGGCATCACAAAGTTCAATGGGGTGCTTGCCGGTTGTCAGAACCATTTTGGCAGCTCCGAGAAGAGTCTGCGCGGCAAGTTTCACGGCAACATCACGCGCAAGACCTTCGGCAACACCGCCGTCTGCAAGCGCCTGAATGAACTCAAAAACATAAGCCGGTCCGCTGCCGGATAAACCGGTTACTGCATCAAGATCACTTTCTTTGACCTGATAAGCAACTCCGACAGCTTCAAGAATTTTACCGACAAGCGCGGCATCTTCAGCAGAAGCCCCGGCACCGGGAGCGTAGGCAGAAGCCCCCTCCCCCACCAAAGCGGGCGTATTGGGCATAACACGGACGATTCTTTCAGAATTGACAAATTCAGCAATCTGTTTGATTTTAACGCCTGCGACAATGGAAATAATCAATTTGCCGGAAAGTTTTCCCTGAAGCGGAGCCAAAGCCTGAAAAAGCATCTGGGGCTTTACGGCAAGAAGAACAGCTTCAGCGTTTACAATATCTTCAAGAGAGGAAACTTTCACGCCGGTTTCACGGGTGAAATTTTCTCCGGCAACAGGGCTGACATCAAAAGCCGCCAGTTCACAGGACTTGTAAAGTCCGGATTTGACCAAACCACCGGCAATGGCTGTTGCCATTTTTCCGGCTCCGAGAAAAAAAATTTTACTCATTTTAAATTACTCCGTTTTAAAAGGCGATCTGCCAGACAAGAACCGCTGCTCCGAGAGCAAACAAATACCATGAAAAAACCGAAAGTTTACTTTTTTTCACAATTTTAACGACACATGTCAATGCGCCCAAACTCACAAGAAAAGAAAATACGACAGAACAAATAATCTGCCACACAGGACAATTGAAAGCACCGCTTTCTCCACTCATTGAAAGCAGTTCAAGCAAAGTTGCTCCGCCGACAGCCGGCAGAGCCAGAAGAAACGAAAAAGCTGCGGCATCTTCGCGTTTGATTCCGCAGAACAATCCGGCGGAGATCGTACTGCCGGAACGTGAAATTCCGGGGAGAAGAGCAAACATCTGCACAACTCCCACAATCAAAGCCTGCTTCCATGAAATTTCTTTGACACCGACAGTCTTTTCCTGATCGGGTACAAGTTTTTCTTTTGAAGTCAGACGCAAAACGGCTCCGGTCACAAGAAATGCCATTCCGGTCACAACCGGATCTGAAAAAAGCCGTTCAGCCCAGTTGGTTTTCATCAGCAGAACTCCGGCAATTCCCGCAGGAACTGAGCTGAGAACAATCATCAACATCAAATGCAGCTGATCTTTTTTCAAAAATCCCAACAGCAGTTTGAAGTAAAAAATCACAATTGCAAAAAACGATCCGGCATGCATGAATACGCCGAGAGAAAAAACCTTTTCAGGATTATATCCGAATAATTCTCCGGCTATAACCAGGTGTCCGGAAGAACTGACGGGCAAAAACTCGGTTACGCCCTGTAATACGGCCATGAATAAAATCTGCCAAAAAGAAGCCATCAACCACTCCTCAATCAATCTTTATTTTCAATTCAGGCTCCGGAATCTGCGGTGTTTTCACATCCTTTGCCTGCATAATCAATTTATCGCCGCCTGACTTGACATTATTCCAAACTCTTTCAACGGATGATATACCGCTTTTGCGGGCTTCGGGCTTCAGCCAGCAATAAACAGCAATCGTTCCAACTACGGCAATAAGCACAGCCAAAAACATTCCGGCAATTATTCCACAGCAACAACCAGAACCGGGTAAACTCATTTACAAAACTCCCAAAGTTAAATCAAAGGGTTTAATCACTAAATCCAATATCGGCAAACGCCATTTCGGAGACACGCAAACTGCATCTGAACGCAGAAATTTTGCAGGACACCATTTACCGTTGCAGCGTTCACGCAAAAAGAAATTCTCCTTGCGGTCGAGGCAGAGTTCAAGCAAATGAGAATTTGATTTAGTCTGTTCTGCAACAACAAGAAAAGCAAATCCCGGAAAATTCATCTGCAACTGACGGCAATCAGCCAGAACAACACAAGTCGGTCCGGAATAAAAAATCTCCCAAACAGCCTTTTCCCGGGCACATCTTGCAACCAGATCGGCAAGAGGAGTATTGCGTTCAAACGACCGCAAATCATCAAGATAAACCAGAGGCAGTTCATTGTCTGCCAGAGAAAAAAGAGTATCTCCGGTCTCGCGGTCGGAATCCGACAACACATACACCTTGCGGAGAATGTCGTTTTCTTCTGAAGTCGGAGCGTCAGCACCGACACTCTCAATATATTTCAAGCGCGAAGTCATCAATCCTGTCAGGTTTGAAAGAGAGGGAAGTGTCAATCCTCTGCTCTCGCGCAAAGAGCGCCAATGGGTATTTCCTCCCTGAGAACTGCTGCTCAAACCATTCCGGAGAGCCTCACTCATTTTCCGCCACCGGTCTGCCTCAGACGGCTCCGGCCGCAGCAGGCTGACAACAGTTTCAAGCTGCTCACCGTTAAAAAGAACCAATCCCTTCAACATCTGCGACAAAACATTGACACTGACAAAAATCTTCTCAGCCATGACACGCTGAGTTATCTTTCTCTGCCGCATGCAGTGCCGGATTTCTTCTCCGAGAGTATTTGCAATCGGTGATTTTATCATGAATCGTCCTCTATTTGTCTGTCTTTTCTGATTGATTTTTCAAACAGAATACCCGATACCTGCAAATAATATAACCCTTTATAAAAAATTATTCCAGTATTCCTTGTACTTTTTTTTGAAATCCTGCAAAACATGAGGTATTTTATATATGTGAAAAATAAAATTTCAACTAAAGCAGGAACAAAAACACATGGAAAATCAGAACAACTTTTATTCAGTAAGTGATCTTGCGGCAAAACTGAACGTCCCGCGGACAACCATCAATGACTGGCTTAAAAAATTTGACCGCTATATCGACTTTGAAATCAGAGGCAGGAGAAAAGTTTATACCGAAGCTTCTCTGGATGTCCTCCAAATCATCAGCGCTTCAAAAGATAAAGGACAGAGCATTGCTGAACTTGAAAAAGAACTTGCTGCAAAATGTGCCATCCGTCCTGAAATTTCCACAATCTCAGATGAACCGGAAGAAAACACAGAAACTCAGGTCCCTGAAAATGCGGAAAATCTGCCGTCTCTCCCTGCTCCGGATGTTCTTCAGGCTTTGCAGCAGGCTTTTGAACGCTGCGGTCAGGATCTGGAAAAACATGCCCGGGCGCAGGATCATATCCGCCGCCGGGGATTCCTGCTGGTTGCTGTGCTGCTGGTTCTGCTCCTCGGAGCCGCCTGCGCCACGCTTCTGCTGCTCGGACAACTTTTGACGCTCAAAGAATCCTCAAAAACTCTGGAAATGCGCCTTGCTGCCTCTAAAGAAGAAACGCAGCTTCTCCGTCAGAACACCCAAAAAGAGTTTAAGATGATGGCAGCAAAAGTGGAGTCTGCCGGAGTCTCCGGGACCAAAGCCGTTGCCGCGCTTCAGGAGAAGATGACTGCCCAGCGCAAACAGTTCGACAAAGTTCTGAAAAAACTTGAACTGGCTGAACAACGCCGCGAAAAAGAATTCCGCCGTCTGGAAAAAGAACTTTCATTCCGGACACAGGAAAACGCCCGGCTGAAAAATGAACTTGCCGCCGCTGTCAAAATGATTTCTTCCATGGAGAAAAAACTTGCAGATTCTCAAGAGAAATACAATATTCTTCAGCAGAAAAATGCTGATTTGAACCGTAAAAATGCGGCTCTTGAAAAACAGAATAAAACTCTTGAAAAGAAAATCAAAGATAACAAAAAACAAAACAACACTCCCGTTCAGTCCGCTAAAATTGAGGAAAAACAGAAATGAACAACGATATTCTCTATTGCTTTCACCTTGAAGACGACTCAGAATCCTTTGACCTTGCTCCCGAACTTCTTGCAGGACTGGAACTTGATTTCAGCAGTTTTGAAAACCGCGAAGACGGAACTTTCATCCACACGGTCTATTCTCTGACAAAAGAACTTGCTGAAGAAAATCTCAATCGTGTCAAAGAAAATCTCCCTTTGTGGCTTGAATTCGGTGCGGAACTTGAGGCAGGGGAAATCTACGAACTTGCAAAAGCTGAATGGGCAGAAGCGTGGAAGAAATTTTTTAAACCGCTTGAAATTTCAGACACCCTGATCGTCCGTCCCAGCTGGGAAACGGCTGAAACCAAACCGGGTCAGGCTGTTCTGACCATTGATCCGGGCATGAGTTTCGGTACAGGTCAGCATGCGACGACCTTTTATTGCCTTAAAGTCATTGACCGTCTGGCAGGGACGCCCGGCATTGAAAGCATGCTTGATGCCGGAAGCGGTTCCGGCATCCTCGCTATCGCCGCCGGTCTGCGCGGATATAAAAAAATCGATGCCTTTGACTTTGATCCGGATGCCGTACGCGTGTCAAAAGAAAATATTGCAATGAATAATCTTGACAACATCGTTCCCGAAGTCGGCAACGCAGAAAACTATGCCGGAGATCCCGCAGGATACGATCTTGTCTGCGCCAATATCCTCGGACATCTGCTCAAAGCGTACAGCAAAAATATCGTCACCTGGGTCAAACCCGGTAAGTATCTTGCTCTTGCAGGTATCCTCAATGCCGAATTTGACGGCGTAAGCGAAGTCTTTACCGCCCTCGGTTTTGAAGAAATCGAACGATTCTCTCTCAAAGAATGGACCAGCGGTCTTTTCAAAAAAATATCGCGCTGTTCCCGATAAGGGTCGATGGCTCTTGGGGAAGGGAAAAACTTCTTTTCACGAGAAAAGAGGCCGAAACGTCGGCTTCGGTATATTTTCTCCCCCCTTGTCCGCCGTAGCCTTGTGCAAAGGCGGAAACCCTTTTCAAGAAAAGCGAGGTATTTTAAAAGTAAGAACAGTTCCCTGTCGGTAATATCTCCCCATATAGGAAACAGAGCCCAAAATATAAAACTTAAAAAGTTTTCAAAGAAAAAAGATTAATTTTGAGATTTTCCACTTATGCAAACAATTACCCATAAAGTTGATTTCTGTGTCATAGGCGGCGGCCTTGCCGGGATGTGCGCCGCAATCACAGCCGCAAGACACGGCGTAAAAACCCTTATCATGCAGGAGCGTCCCGTTTTCGGCGGCAACGCTTCAAGTGAGATCCGCATGTGGGTCTGCGGTGCGCCCGGATGTCTGGAAACGGGTATCGTTGAAGAACTCCGTCTTGAAAATCTCAACCGTAATCCGCATGTCAATTTTTCCATTTGGGACTCCATTCTCTTTGAAAAAATACGTTTTCAGGAAAATCTCACAAGTCTGCTCAATTGCTCCTGTCAGAGTGCAGAAATGGAAGACAATTGTATAAAATCCGTCACCGGATGGCAGATGACCACTCAGACTTTTCATAAAGTTGAAGCGAAATACTTTGCCGACTGCTCCGGAGACAGTATTCTTGCGCCTCTTTCAGGTGCAGAGTTCCGTATCGGCAGGGAGGATAAAAACGAATTCAGCGAATCCCTTGCCCATGATACAACCGACAGACAGACGATGGGCATGAGTTGTCTTATTCAGGCAAGAGAGTATGATTCTCCCCGCAAATTTGTACCGCCGCCGTGGGCAAATGTCTATACAGAAGAGGATATGGCGCACCGGGATCACCAACTTGCAGGGCTTGAAAACTTCTGGTGGCTGGAACTCGGCGGAGATCAGGATTCCATCGCTGACAGTGAAACACTCCGCGATGAACTGCTCAAAACCGCTTTCGGCATCTGGGATCATATCAAAAATGGCGGAGATCATCACGCAGACAACTGGGATTTGGAATGGGTCGGTTTTCTTCCCGGCAAACGTGAGAGCCGCCGCTGTATCGGAGATCACATTCTCAATCAGAATGATATGATTTCCGGCGGCAAGTTTGCGGACACCGTCGCCTACGGCGGCTGGCCCGTTGACGATCATCACCCCGCCGGATTCAAACATCGGGGCGCCCCCAACCGCAATATCATTCTTGACAGAATTTACGGTATCCCCCTGCGTTCCCTCTATTCCAAAAATATCGGAAACCTTTTCTTTGCCGGCAGAAACATCAGCACGACCCACATCGGTTTGAGTTCCTGCCGGGTCATGGCGACCTGCGCCACATTGGGACAGGCTGTCGGTGCCGCCGTCAGTACCGCCGTTGAAAACGGATACATTTCTCCGCGCGAAACAGCGCAGAAACATATTAAAGAAGTTCAGTCTATCCTGCTTGATGATGACTGTTACCTGCCCGGTTTTGCCCGCGAAATCCCCGAAATCTGCCGTAAGGCAAAATTGTCGTCAAGCAGCGGAAATCCGGAAGTTCTCCGCAATGGCATTGACCGGGAGTTGAACGGAAATGAAAACTTCTGGCATTGTCAGGAAAACAGTTTTGTTCAATATGATTTTGAAGAAGAGCAGGAAATTCACGAAGTCAGAATTGTCTTCAACTCCGACCTTTCACGTCCGCACCTCAACATCCGCGCCCTCTATTTTTTAAATGACGGCACGTTCTCACCTCCCGAAACACTGGTTGAAGATTTTGACATTTTTGCCGATGGAAAAGTTATTGCTCAAATCAGAGGAAATTTTCAGCGTCTGGTAAAAATTCCCGTATCCGTCAAAGCAAAATCTCTGAAGCTTGTCATAAGAAAAACACGCTCAAATCAAACAAAATGCGGCGTTTTCTCTTTTGATGCAAGATAACGGGAATAAACTTACCACCATGAAAAATTTTAATGAATTTGACAAACAGGGCTGTTACTCCCTGAAAAAAATCATTGCAGTCACGCTGCCGATTCTGCTGAGTATGCTCATGGAACATATTATCGGCATGACGGATACGGCATTTCTTGGCAGAGTAAGCGAAGTAGCCTTAGGTGCGTCCGCTCTGGGAACAGTCTATTTTCTGGCGTTTTTCGTGCTGGGATCGGGATTCAGTTTCGGCGCACAGATTCTCATCGCCCGCAGAAACGGAGAGAAAAATTTCAAAAATATCGGAGAAATCTGTTATGCCGGCGGATTCTTTCTTTTGATCTTTTCTCTGCTGCTGGTGCTGGCAATCAGATTTTTTTCACCTCTTCTGCTTCCCCGCCTGATACAGTCTCCGGATGTCTGTCAGGCGACGATCGAATATCTCAACTGGCGGACTTTCGGTCTTGTTTTCGCCTTTATCTGTGCCATTTTCAGAGCCTTTTATGTTGGAATTGCCCAGACAAAAATCATGACGGTCAGCTCGGTTGCCATGGTGCTGTCAAACATTCTTCTCAACGCCGCATTGATTTTCGGCAAATTCGGTATGCCGCAAATGGGTATTGCCGGAGCAGCACTTGCCTCAAGTCTTGCCGAAGGTGTCGCCATGTGTTTTTATATCGGATACACGTTCAAATGTGTCAACTTGAAGAAGTACGGATTGGACTCCGTTTCCTCAATGTTCAATCGGGGAATCCTCAAAAAAGTATTCTCCGTTTCGCTCTGGATGATGTTTCAGCCATTTCTCTCTGTCGGCATCTGGTTCTTCTTCTTTGTTGCTGTTGAAAGATTGGGCGAGCGTCCGCTTGCAGTCATCAATTTGATCCGCTCGTTATCATCTCTGCCTTTTATCATCGTCCACGCCTTTGCAACTGCCGCCAACTCCCTCGTCAGCAACTTGATCGGAGAAAACAAATCTCAGCATTTCTGGCGTCTTGTCAACAAAATCAACCTCTGCGCCGCCATCGTTGTCGTGCCGCTGCTGATTTTTTTCGCCATCTTTCCGGAGTTGAGTTTAAAAATTTACACAGATAATCCCGAACTTGCAGCAGCTTCAATTGATGCGATCTATGTGATGTGTCTGGCAAGCTGTATCCAGATCGGTGCCTTTATTCTTTTTAATGCGCTGTCGGGTACGGGGGCGGTCAAAATGACGGTTTTTATTGAATTTTTCAATCTTTTTCTTTATGTCATCTTTGTCTGGATTGTCATTATCAAAATGCGCCCCTCCCCCGCGGTTGCCTGGAGTTCAGAAATTCTCTATCAATCCACAACGGCATTGACCTGCCTTGCGTATCTGCTTTCAGGGAAATGGAAAAATAAAAAACTGTAACAATTCTTTATTGTCAAGGATCTTCAACGGCGTTTTCCGCTCCGGGACGGTGCGGCTTTGCGAGCGCGGTATCCCCTTGTGTGCATGACCACACGCGGACGACGATGCGAAACAGAACGTCTTATCCTTGCAGGAGCCTTGTATCCGCGGGACTTTTTCACAGCCGGATGCGATACAGCATGATGTCTTTTTTTGCGGATGACAACCGGGCGCGGCGGCAGTCCTTTCCGTCTGCTGTGCCGACGGATACCGGGCAGATAATGCACCCGGTGACGGATACGGTGCCCGCGGGGACGGATACGCTTGGAGTGTCCGATAACAACAGTTCTTCTTCCCGACACATAACGGGTCTGAACAACATTATCTATCATGACAATTTTTTGAGGAATATCCTCTTTGACGGCAAGAACCGGAGCCGGAGGAGCAGGCGGTATTTTCTCTCCGTCAACATATTCGTCATATTCAAAAACCATATATTGAATGGAACGTCCGGCTTTCTGAATCTTTAATTCCCATTGGGCATATTCCTGCCAGAGAGCCTCGCGCTCTTCCGGAGTCCGCTGTCTTTTCCCCATGATGGAACGGGCAACGCCCTCAGTCATCAAATCAAGTCCGTACCCCATACGGACCGCAAGCGGAAAAACTGCCAGAAAAGCCTTGCTCATAACTCCCGCTCCCGCCCGGGCAATATTGGAAACAACATCGTTATCTCTGCCGCGCGGAGATATGGCGCTTTTTAAAGTATCTCCCAACGAACTTTGCGTACTGCGGTCTTCCGGCGGCGCAATCACGATAGCATCATCGTTTTGAGACAAAATCCCCGCACTGCTTTTTTCATCAAGTTCAACGACTGTCACATCGCCCTCATCAAACACTTTTCCCCGTTCAAACGCCTGTTTGACACGGTCGCGCATCTGCGGAGATACCTGAAGTTCGATAACATCATCATCAAAGTTTTCTTTTTCCGCTGTTTCTTTTCCGGAAGCGGATACACTCAGCAGAGCCACAGCAAAATACAACAGGATTTTCAAATACGGTTTAAACATTTTTTACCCTCAGGATTTTCAACGGAATAAAAACTATATAATTGTAATATACAACCCCATCAGCAAGTTGTCAAACTTTTTTTCATCAGTAAACATCTCAGTTTGCCTGATTTACACAAAATCGTTCTTGTAAATACACAAATAACGGATTATATTATTTCTGTTGTAAAAAACAGAGAGGCAGATAAAAAAATGAAACTTTCTCTATGGGAACAGAACTGTTCGGAAACCGTCAGAAAAAGTACACCGCAAACGACCTTAAAAATATCTGTCCACAACAGCAAGCGTGAACTGGAACAGACTCCGGAACTGCTTGAAAGACTGGATATCAGTCAGAAAACTTTTGTTTCCGGAAACTGTATATTGCCCTACTGCGAAAAAATCATCGGTGCAAATCTGCCGGAAAAGCCAATGCTGATTATGGTTCTTCACGGGGCCGGCTCCGTTGGACATGACAACTTTTTGCAGGTACGGATTCCGGCGGAACCGCTGATTCGTTTTCTGGAAAAGAAAAACCGCAAATATGTACTGATTTTTCCTCAATGCGAAGTTGACCACCAATGGGTGGATGTTCCCTGGAGTTCGACCGCACACACTCTGCCTGAAAAGCCATCAAAATACATGACAGCGGCTCTGGCACTGCTGGATGAAAAAACAGCCCGATTTTCGCCGTGCTCGCGCGGTGCAATCGGTATATCCATGGGCGGTTACGGTGTCTGGGATATGGCATGCCGCAGAGATTTTGATCTGCTGGGTGTTATGTGCGGGGGTGCTGACATCTCCCTTGCCGGACGTTTCAAAGATACACGCATCTGCATTTATCACGGCGCTGATGACAATGTTGTACCTGTCTGCCGGGCAAGAGATATGGCAGAAGCTCTGAAAAAAGCGGGCAGCACAAACTTTGTTTACACAGAACTTGCAGGAACTCAGCACAACGCCTGGGATCCCTTTTTCTTTGACGGACTTGCCCTTCCCGTATTGTTTGAAGGGTTCTGATCAGATTATCGGCAGAACTCAGTTCTGTTTCTCCTTGAAATAAGCAGAAAAACGTGATATATTTTTAAGAAGTAAAATCCAAGTATTTATCAGGAGAAAAAACATGAAAGTTGTTCAATGCTGGGATGACGGTGTCTGTACCGATTTGCGTTTGATTGAAATGCTTTATAAATACAATGCCAAAGCGACTTTCAACCTCTGTCCGGGGTTGATGACCGATGAACGTATCCCCTCTCACTGGGCAGAACAGGGATACAACGGCTGGAGTCACAAGGGATTTTTCGGCGGACATATCGGTCTGAAGGAACTTTACTCTGTCTACAAAGATTTTCAAGTTGCCTCACACTGCTGGAAACACGAGTGTGCCGGAAGAGTCCCCGATGCCGACTTCATCAAAGCCGCCGTTGATGCCCGCAAATACCTTGAAGACGTTTTCGGCAGAGAGTGCCGCGGATTCGCCTGGCCCTGCTCCTGCAATACGCCAGAAACCTGTGATCTGCTCCGCGAAAACGGGTTTGCCTACGCCCGGCTGGTCGGTGAAACAGATGATATCACCCAATACAGCGATCCCATGCTCCTTACCCCGAACTGCCACTTTCAGGCACGGGATTTCTACGAGCGTTACGAGAAGGCAAAGTCCACCGGCGTTTTCTATTTCTGGGGACACACCTACGAGATGATGGACAGCGAAGGTATGTGGAATCAGCTTGAACAGAAAATTTCCTACATCACCCGTGACCCGGAGTCCGAATGGGCTGACGTGATCGATATTTTTTCCTGAAAGAGTTTGAAGTATGACAGCACAACTTTTATACCGCATCTGGATGATCCCCGGCGGAATTTTTCTGCTGATATCAGGAATCTTTTTTCTGCTGCCAACCAAAGAAAACCTCAAGCGTTTTGAATCATTGCCCCGCAATCGGTATTTCGGACTTTTTGCCGGTTGGTTCGGCTTGATCTGGTGTATTCCCCACGCTCAGGCGGTCGCGCCGCAATTTCTGATTCCCTTTATGTGGCCGATTGCCCTGATTGCTCCCATTGCAGCATTTTTCTGTCTGGACTACATGACCGCGCGTGCTTTCGGCGGACTGCTTATCATTATTTCTTACGAAGCACTGCACCAGTCATTTGCCCTTGCCCTGCCCCTTGCAGGAGTCATTGCCGTGTTATCCTGGATTCTCGGTGCGTGCGGTATCTGGATATCGGGTATTCCCTGCTCTTTCCGCGATGCCATCCGTCTGGCTTCTGAAAAGAAGTTGTGGAAAAATGTTTTCGGTCTTCCCCTGCTGCTGACAGGTATTCTGCTTATCATTTCAGGAGTGTTTCTCGTATGAATTTTTCTCTTTCTGATTATGCTGCCAAGTGCGGTGTTGCGTCTCCTGAAAACTTTGCAAAAAAGTGTGCCGTTCTGCGTGAATACCTGATTGAGATCAATCAGACGACCAATCTCACGCGCATTACTGAAGAAAACGACTTCAACATCAAACACGTTGCCGACAGTCTGGGACTTGCGCTGTGCTTTCCGGAATTGACAAAAGAATCCCTGCGTATTGCGGATTTAGGCTGCGGCGCAGGATTCCCGAGTCTGATTCTTGCCCTTGCTTTTCCGCATTGGCATATCACCTCCATCGACTCCACCGGCAAAAAAATCAATTTCGTCCGCAGTGCCGCCGAAAAGCTGGGGCTTTCAAATTTGACTGCCGTTCACGGACGGGTCAACGAACTCAACCGCAAAGCGGAGTTTCAATTCAAATTTGATGTGGTCACCGCCCGCGCTGTGGCAACGGCGCCGAGCCTTGCCCGGGATGCCTCAAATTTCCCCGCAAAAAACGGCAGTTTTATTTTGTATAAAACGCCCGGACAGGCTGAAGAAGATATGCCTGTTCTGCTCAAAGACTTCAAAAACTTCAAGTGGCAGACCACAGACACTTATCAGCTCCCCGGAGACGCCGGAACACGTCTTTTCGTTATCGGTAAGAGATTGAAATAAAAGTATCTGCATGTAACGGATACTCCGGAAATTTTTTTTGATTTTTCAGACAATTTTTTCTTGACAGCCATATATAGCAGTTGATATAGTATAGCTGTAAAAGAAAAAATGGAGTCTTTTTATGGCGGCACCGGTTTACAAAGACTTGAGTCTGAAACTTGAAAAATATATTATTGACAACAACATCAACGGAAAACTGCCGGGAACAAGGCAGCTTTCGCGGGAGTTCGGCGTCAATCATATCACGTTGCTCAAAGCGCTGCACCTGCTGGAAGAAAAAGGTGTGATTTTCATTGAACCGGCAAGAGGGATTTTCACGTCTTTGAGCAGAAAGCGTCCGCGTCACAATGTTCTTGCGCTGATATCCGCCAACCTTGACCAGCCGGGAAACAGAGAAATCCAGTCCAAACTTGAACAGTATCTGAAAAACCATGGTTACAATCTTATCGGTATAAGTTTTGACAGTGCGCTTTTTAAAGACAACAAACAACTTCTGCTCAATTTTCCTGTGGATGGTTTTCTCTTCCGCCTCTCTTCTCTCAGGAACGATCAGGCAGAACTGCTTTTAAGAGAAAAAATCCCGTTTGTTGCCTGTGCAAGAAGAAAAGATCTGCCGCAGACAGACCAAACCGACTGCGATCATATGTTTGGTTACAATCTCTTGCTTGATAAACTCTTATCTATGGGACACCGCCGTATTGCCTTCTGCGAATTTGGAAGAATCCCGGAATATCGTCCGTATCTTGAAGATATTTATTCTCTCTTTGCTCAAAAAATAGGCGATTCATTTGATGAAAGTTGTTTTTACACCCGCGAAACCGGATTGGAAATGTGGGAAAAATTCGGTGAAAAATATTGGGACATCTATCCCCGCCGCGCCGTGGAACACTTTTTAAATCTGGCCAATCCGCCGACTGCAATCATTGCCCCCTTCCACCTGTTGAACAGAATTCACAAAATCCTGTGCCAAAAAGGTGTTCGCGTTCCCCAGGATATTTCTCTGGCAAGCATGAATTACGCTTCAGAAAAATCCGTCTCCGCAGATTTCACCCGCATTGTTTACGATGAAGAAAAAATGCTTTTCTGGGGCATTGACCGTCTGTTGGCAAAACTGGCAGACAATCCCCCTGCCGAACCGGCATATTACTTTCAGAAACCGGAATTTATCCCCGGAAAAACAACAGCCGTTCTTTCAAAAATTTAACACTTTTTTATAACAGTTATCTGAAAAAGGAGTATTGAAAATGAAAAAACACAAATTATTTCCAACCGGACACCAACATTTCACACTGATTGAACTCTTGGTTGTGATCGCCATTATTGCCATATTGGCAGCGATGCTTATGCCCGCATTGAACAGGGCAAGAGAACAGGGACGTCTTGCCTCTTGCACCACCAATTTAAAACAGATCGGTACCGCTCTTCTCATGTATACAGAAGATCACAAGGGACACGCCGAGGGATTGACATGGGCTTCGGTTTACGAAGTTCCGTTTTCAACGCACATTTTTGACTATAATCTCAACTTGTATATCAACAATAAAAAAACCTTCCTCTGCCCGAGCGATAATTTGAAAAGGGAAACGACCGGTGATAAAGCCTCTTACGGACAGGTTGTTTTTTACGGCATCGTCGGTACCGGTAAAGCCAATAAATTCATGCCGCACAGAATCAAAAAGCCCTCAAACTTCCTTTACGCAACAGATTGTTTCAAAGAATACCGTATTTTCGGCAAAAAGAATACCAACAGTCACCTGATGGCTTACAGCAACTACAAAAAAGAAGCTCAGCGTCTGCGCTATGCGCCGCACCACAACAACAGCGGAACCAACGGTGTCCATTACGACGGACACGTCAAATATTATCCTTACAAGTCCATCAACAAAGAATTCCCCGAAAATGTCAGCACTGCTGAATTTTATCAATAATACAGGCACATCCCATGAAAAAAACAATTCTTTCACTTGTACTCCTGCCGGCTTTGGTCGTTGAAGCGGCAGGCGGAAATATCATTCAAAACGGCTCCTTTATCCTGAAAGACAGCAAGGGGCAGCCTCTGCATTGGACACCATCTCCCGCCAAAAGAAAAAAATTTGTCTTTGTGGGACTGGATAACACCAACAGCAAAAGCGGCGGTCAGTCGCTCTGCATCAAAAATCCCGATGAAAAATGCTATACCCGGGTGGAGCAGCTCAATGTGCCCTGCAAACCGCACACCAGATATATTGCTTCATTCTGGTGCAAAGGAGATAACATCGCCACCTCTCAGCGGGGCGGCGCCAGAATGTTTATCGGTCCGGACGGCAAACTGAACCGTCCGATTGCAAGTTTCGGTCCCGGACTGGAACAGTTCAAGCGCAGCGTTCCCAATCCGTGGACTTTCGGTTGGACAAAGTATGAAAGTCCGGTGTTCAACTCCGGAAAAAGCACGGCTCTCGGGGTGACACTCTTTTTGCACAAGGCTTCCGGCACAGTCTGGTTCGACAATGTGGAAATCCGCGAATACGGACAGGATGTCCGCAAAAGCCGTGAAACTGAACGCGCAAGAATTCTGATGCAGAAAGATGTTCAAACCATTGCAAAAATCGCACCGGAACTTGATAAACAGCTCAAGCAGATTGAGCAAAAAATCGCAAAATTCACCCCGTCAGCAAGAAATATCCGTTCGGGTATGCCGTTTCATGCGCCGCAGCGGGAACTGGGAGTGCTTTTTTCACAATATCTGCGTAAAAAATTCCCCGGCAAAAAGCTGGTTTTCAGTTTGGTTTCCGACCCGCTGAAACGCCAGAGTGCCTATAAAGTTCCCGGCGGCAAACTGCCCGGAACCGTCACACTCAGCGGACTTAAAAATGAAATTGAAACCTTTGCGGTCAATGTTACCAACTGTTCAGAAAAAGAAGAAACCGTATCTGTTTTGATGCCGGAGAGTCTCCGTTTGACCGCATATCTGGTCACGCATGTGGAATCCGACCGTCAGGAGTCACTTGATGATGCCCTGCTCCCGGCAAAACAAATCAGAATTCCTGCGGGCATGACGAGGCAGATTTACTTTTCAGTCAAACTTGATTACAAGAGATCAGGCATTATTTCCATCGGAAGCAGACAGATTAAAGTTATCTGTGATCCCGCTGCAACCGCCATGCCTGAAAAACAGCCGATTGTCCTTTTCGGTTACGCTTATCCTTACCGTTTCGGTTTTTACAACAAGATGGAAGAGGCAAGAAAACTGCGCTTTCATCTGCTCCACAACGGCGCCCATCCTTATCAATACTGTACGCCGATGCCTTACTTTGATGCCAAAGGCAAATTCATTCCCGGAAAAATGGACTGGGACAAACTTGACCTGATCCTGCTGATGACCGTTCCGCCGCAGCACCTGATTATTCCGATTCCCACGCGAACTGCGGATCATATCAAAACCCTCATGGGAACAAATAACGGCAAACCGATCAAATTCGGTTCAAAAGAGTGGGAACGCCGTCTCGGTCTCTGGCTCAAAGAACTGGTCAGAGGACTCAAAAAACGCGGAATTTCTTATGACCGTTTCGCCGTATCTCTGGCAGATGAACCCGCAGTCAATGATTTATCTCACATGAAAACAGTCGCTCAGGCTGTCCGTAAAGCGGATAAAAAAATCAGGATCTACAACAACTTCCACCACGGCATCACAGCTGAGAAACTGCCGGAACTGCTTTCAATCGTTGATATTGCCGCGCCGGAAATCGCAGAAATGAATCCTGCTAAAATGCAGATATTGAAAAAGTCCGGTAAAGAACTGTGGAGTTATCACGTTCAGAACCGCTCTTATCCGGCAGAAAAAATGCGGGATTTGTTCGTCACTTTCAGCAAAGAAAATATCAGGGGATACTCCTATTGGTGCTTTTATGATGCTTCTCCGCGCTGGGTTCCCGCAGGCGGACAGAGTTATGCTATATTCTATGATGATATTGACGGCAAATGGTATCCTTCCAAGCGCGCCGAAGCAATCAGAGAGGGAGCTGAACTCTTTACACTTCTTGACATTCTGAAAAAACAGAATCCTGCGGCATACAAAAAACTTTTCAGCACTCAGGCAGAGACGGACACTGCCTCTCTGCGTAAAAAAGCATTACAAAATATACGATAAGGTACACTCCATGCAACTGACAGTTACAGAAAAAAACGGTTCCGCAATTCAGCGGGCCATTGATGAAGTTCACACTTCCGGCGGCGGAAGGGTGATTTTAGAAAACGGCATTTATCAATCCGGAACAATCTATCTTAAAAGCAACGTTGAATTGAACGTTCCCGCCGGAGCCGTCATTCAGGGATATGACGATTACACAAAGTACGATGACTTTGCCCATCCGGACTATCCCGTCACACCTGAAAACAGCCGCAAGGCCCTGATCGTTGCCTGCAACGCAGAAAATATCGCCATTACCGGAAAGGGGGAAATCAACGGACAGGGTCCGGCGTTTTATGATACCGATGTTCCTCCCGGACGTTTTTTCAACCGTCCGTCCACCCCGCGTCCCCGTCTTATTCAGATGTTCGGCTGCAAAAATGTCACCTTGACAGATATCAATCTTATTGACTCCCCCGGATGGACTATGTGGATGGTCAACTGCTGTTACGTCCACATTTCCCGCATTCGTATTGAAGGCTGTCAGCAGATGATGAACAATGACGGATTTGATATGGACGCCTGTTCCCATATCACTATCAGCGACAGTTTCTTCAAAACCGGAGATGACTGTCTGGTTCTCCGCGCCATCAGACGCAAAAAAGAGGAACCGGCAATCTGCGAATATGTGACTGTCACCAACTGTTTATTGGACAGTCCCTGTCAGGGCATCCGCCTCGGCTGCCCCAGTGACGACACGATCCGCCACTGCCGCTTCAGCGATATCACTTTCAATGGACGCGGTACGGCAATTTTAAGTCAGCATCCGCCGAGATATCTCCGCAAAGACGACACAGGCTACGCCGATATCCATGATATATCCTTTAATAATTTTGATATTCAGGCAAACGGATTTGCAATTTATCTCAAGTGTATGGAGGGTATCAATATCCGCGGGATCAGCAAAATGTCATTCAGCAATTTCCGTATCAAATCCCGTCAGCCGATCCTGATTGAAGGGCATGCGGATGCGGTTTTCAGCGATATCACACTGAATAATATCTCAGGGACCGTCGCAGATGAGTCCCCGCTGATCATAAAATTCTGCCGCAATGTCAAACTCAACAATGTTGATCTGACCGCAGAAACCGGTACAAGCGTTCCACCCGTTCCGCCCAGCGGAGACTCTTGGGAAACTCAATTTTGATGTGATAAAAAAAGCACCTGCGCTGCAAAGAGAACTTTGAAGAAAATTTATACAAGGTTCTCTTTGTACCAGAAAATCGCTTCTTTGATGCCCCGTTCAAAGTTGTAATCAGGAGCATATCCGAGATACTTGCAAGCCAGGGATATATCCGCATGACTGTCACGGATATCTCCGGGACGCGCCGGTCCGAAAACGGGAGAAATATCCACTCCGAGCGCCTGACACAATTCATTGTAAACATCAATGAGATATGCCCTGCCCCCGCAGGCGATATTGAAAGCTTTTCCGGAAGCCTCTGTTGAAGCAAGACACGCTTTTAAATTGGCTTCTATCACGTTTTCAATATAGGTGAAATCCCGGCTCTGTCTGCCATCGCCGTTGATAACGGGGGATTTTCCTTCCAGCAGAAGTTTTATAAATTTGGGAATAACTGCTGCATAAGCACCATCTGGATTCTGACGGCGTCCGAAAACATTGAAGTAGCGCAAACCTACGGTTTCCAATCCGTAATGCAAAAAATACTGCTGCGCCCACTTTTCGTTACTGTCTTTGGTCAGCGCATAAGGCGAAAGCAGACTGCCCTCAATCCCCTCCTGTTTGGGCAGTAGAGAAGAGTCGCCGTAAACGGAGGAACTTGAAGCATAGACGAACTTTTTAACCTTGCACTGCCGCGCCGCTTCAAGCATATTAAGCGTGCCTGAAATATTGTTTGCACAGTAAAAAAGCGGCATTTCTATTGAGCGCGGAACACTTCCCCATGCCGCCTGATGAAGAACATAATCAACGCCGCAACAGGCGGCAAGGCAGGTATCAAAGTCTTTGATATCTCCTTTGATAAATTCATAATTGCCGTTTTCCGCAAAGAGATCAACGTTTTTCTGAAATCCGGTAGAAAGATCATCCAGACAGCGGACACGGCAGCCTTTTTTGAGCAGCGCTTCGCAGAGATTTGAACCGATGAATCCTGCGCCGCCGGTCACCAGAAAAAGCGTTTCAGGAGCAAATTCAAGCTGATTGTAACCCATAATACAAAATTCCTGTTTTACAATCTTCCATCCACTTTTTCAAGCGGCAGAACACCCTTGATGTCAAAGACGGGGGCTTCTCCGTTTTTCAAAGAAGAAACATCCATACTGACAAACTCACGGTGAGCGACTGCCAGCACAACGGCATCGTAACCAGCGGGGTCCAAGTCAGAAAGTTTGCGGAAAGAGGTCACTCCATATTCCGTCGCAACCTCCTCCGGGTCCGCCCAGGGGTCGAAAATATGAACATCACAGCCGAACTCCTGCAAGCCTGTCACCACATCAACAGCTTTGCTGTTGCGGATATCAGGACAGTTTTCTTTAAACGTGATCCCAAGTTGAAGAACTTTTGCGCCCTTGATCTTGCGGTCTTTTTTTATCATCAGTTTGACGATTTCAGCGGCAACATATTTGCCCATACCGTCATTGATACGCCGTCCGGAAAGGATAACTTCAGGCAGATACCCCAGAGCCTGCGCCTTATGCGTGAGATAATAGGGATCAACACCGATACAGTGTCCGCCGACAAGTCCGGGGGAAAATTTGAGAAAGTTCCACTTTGTTCCTGCGGCGGCAAGCACCTGATGCGTATCTATTCCAATCAGGCGGAAAATTTTAGCCAGTTCATTTACGAACGCAATATTGATATCACGCTGACTGTTTTCAATCACTTTGGCGGCTTCGGCGACCTTGATGCTTTCTGCTTTGTGTGTTCCGTTTTTCAAGATACTGTTATAAAGCGCATCAACGATATCTGCCGTTTCAGGCGTGGAACCTGAAGTGATTTTCAAAATTTTGGTCAGCGCGTGTTCCTTGTCTCCGGGATTGATACGCTCGGGGGAGTATCCGCAGAAAAAGTCCGTATTGAATTTCAGATTGCTGAATTTTTCAAGCACCGGCACACATTCTTCTTCGGTACAGCCGGGGAAAACAGTTGATTCATAAATGACGATTGCACCTTTTTTCATCACTTTACCAACGGTTTCACTTGCCCGGTAAAGCGGCAGAAGATCAGGACGGTTGTGTTTATCAACAGGCGTCGGTACCGTCACGATAAAAATATCACGGTCACGCAGTTTTTCAGGGTCATCGGTATAAATCAGGCGGCGGGCGGATTTCAGTTCTTCAGCAGATGTTTCAAGTGTCACATCTTCAAAACGGCGGAGCGCTTCCAGACGCGATTTTTTCACATCGAACCCTGCGGTATCAAATTTTTTCCCGAACTCCACGGCAAGGGGCAAGCCGACGTATCCCAATCCGATAATGGCGATTTTAAGTTCGCCTGTCTTAATTTTTTCAAGCATTTTGCGTTTCCCGGATAATAAAATATATTCATTCAATATAAGATAACACGCCTTTGCCTGATTTCAAGTTTTTACAACCCGAAAAACAGCGACTCCATGGCAATATGCCTTGAAATTGCCGTCAACGGGGTGTATATTATTCTCAACAATGTGATATCATGTGATACCAAAACCAAGGATTTTTATCATGAAAACGTCATTATTTCTCCTTGCTGCCGTTGTTCCGGCAATACTTTCTGCCGCTTCGTGGTTTCCGTTTTTTTCAAAACCGGACTACTCAATGAGGGACCACCGCATTTTCGGAGAAGCTGTCCAGAATTATTATCAGACCATTTTTGAAGAGAATCTCAGAAAATACGAAAGACAGATCAACCGTGCAAAGACCCGCAAAGACGCGTTGAAAATTGTTGCCGCCGCCCGGGCAAGGGTGAAAAAAGCCTGGAATTTCCCCGAAAAAAAGTGTCCGCTTGAAGCTGAAGTTTTAAAGAGAATAAATTATGGCGATATTGTTGTTGAAAACATTATCTTCAAAAGCCGTCCGAACTTCACCGTTACGGCGAACTTTTATCTGCCGGCAAAGATAAAGGGAAAAATTCCCGCGCTCCTCTTTGTGCAGGGCCACAGCAATATCGGTAAACACAGCGGCGCTTATGTCATAGCCTGTGAAAATCTCGCCCGCCGGGGAATTGCGGTTCTCTCGATTGACCCCATCCAGCAGGGGGAACGCGATCAATTCAACAAATCCCTCAAAGGCAGCTGTACGCTGGGACACAACCGCTTGAACCGTCAGCTGATGGCTCTCGGAGAAACCATGTCTGACTGGAGAACTTATGACGGTATCCGTTCTGTGGACTATCTGCTCACCCGTCCGGAAGTGGATCCTGCGCGTATCGGTATCAACGGCAACTCCGGCGGCGGTACCATGACGGCAATGATTTTTGCCAATGACACAAGAATCATGGCGGCGGCTCCCAGCTGTTATATCACAACATTCTGTCACAACGTTCAGAACGAACTTGCCGTTGACGGGGAACAAATTCCCGCAAAATTTCTCGCCAACGGCGGAGAAATGGCTGATTTGATTCTTGCCCGCGCTCCGCAGCCTTTCAGAATCCTTGCCAATAAAGGTGACTTTTTTGATGTACGCGGCGCCCGTAAAACGTTTGAAATGGTAAAGAAAATTTATTCTCTTCTCGGCAAAGAAGAGAATATTTCTCTCCATGAATCCCCCGGCAGGCACGGTTATAACGCCGCAGGACGTCTGGCAGCCTATCAATTTTTCTCTCAGGTTTTCGGCTTGAAAAATATTCCGGAAGAATACAAACGCGTGACCAAATATACAGACTTGTTCTGTCTTGATGAAGATGGCGTATCCGGTCTTGAGGGCGAAAAAAGTGTCCATATTATCGCAGCAGAAAAAGCGGCAGCGCTGCGCCGTGAACGCACAAAAAAACCCCTTGACAAAAAAGGAATGCAGAAAAAAATTGCGCAGCTGCTCAAAGTCGGCTCAATCAATACCGTTCCCGCCTACCGCTGCCTGCGCATGACGGACATTGATGAAAAACTCTTTCAGCGTGTCGGTATTATGACTGAAAAATTTATCACTGCAACGCTGTTTTATCAGGATACCGGCATGGATTTTGAACTGCGCGCCAACAAAGAGGTGACACTTATGCTGCCGGATCAATCTGTCCGTGAAGAGCTGGTCAAATATTTTTCACCTGAAACAGCGCGTTCCCTTTTTGCGCTTGATCCGCGCGGCATGGGCGAATCTGAACCCTCCACCGTGGAGCGTTTGCGCCGTCTCTATTGGGACTACGGCGCGGATTATCACTTTTCGTCCCTCGGACTTCTGCTTGACAAGCCCTACATCGGACGCAGAATTTATGATATCCTCTGTGCAATCAATCTGCTTGTCAAACACGGCGCAGAAAAAATCACCATCAAGGCTTTCGGCAACAGCCGGTATCTTGCCGTCTACGCCGCTTTGCTTTGCAATAAAAATGTTTCTCTTGAACTTGTCGGAGGTCTGCCTGTCACCTACGAACAGGCAATCAAAGATATGAAAGCCCCGATTCCGCAGTCATTTGTGCCTTTCGGGATTCTGAAAATCGCCGATATCGACGAAATTTACCAACTGCTCAAAAGAAATTAAAAGCAAAAACTTGACATCAGTTGAAACAGGATGTATATTATTTTAACAAGTGATACAAAGTGATACTCGGTTGTAATTTATGAATAAAAAGACCAATGTTGTAGAACGCTTGCGCGAACTGATTTTGTCAGGCGAACTTCAGCCGGGGCAGAAGTTGAAAAACGGCATAGAACTTGCCAATGACTTCGGCGTGGCTCACCTGACAATGCGCAGGGCATTGCGCGAACTGGAGCTGTCGGGTGATATCACAATCATTCACGGCAGGGGGATTTTTGTATCAGAGCGTCACACTGAAAAACGCAAATTTCTGATTGTCCGTCCCGGCATGGCTGACAGTGCCGTCCCCGCCCATTATCTTCTGCCTTATTTTCTTCAGCGGTGTAATGAATTGGGCGTTGAAGTTGATGAAGCGGATTTGATTTTTCTGCGTCACAGTCCCGTTGCGGGAACAGTCCGCCAGCTCAAAGACAATCAGTATACGGGCATTCTGCTTGCCTGCAGCGGATATAATGGAACAGAACCGGAATTGCCGATATTCCGCAGACTGAATATCCCTGTTCTCATTCCGCGCGGCGCAGACAGCGATTCAAAAATCACCGGATTCGGCGTATTGAAGTCCGATGAACGTCAAGCGTGGCAGGACGGTTTGAAATATCTCAAAGAGTGCGGAATGAACAAAGTCGGTCTGATTCTTTCCGGATCGAACAACAATAAGAGAATTCGCGGATTTACCATTGATGAACACCTTGCACTGCTCAAACAAAACGGTATGCTCAGTGATAAAAGCATGATCGAACTTGTCAATATAAAAAACGCTTCCGGACTTCGCGAAAAAGTGGAACAGTGTCTGAAAAATTTGATGGCGCAGCCGGAAGTGCCTGAAGCAATTTACTGTTTTTCAGACTTTGTGGCACTTTATGTCTATCTTGCCGCACAAAGGATGGGACTCAAGATACCGGAAGATCTTTCTGTAATGGGTTTCTGCGGATATCCCGGCGGAAAAATGCTCTCTCCGCCGCTTGCAACGGTCGATTGTGATTATGCCGCTGCCGGAAAAACAGCAGCAGAAATGCTCTGCAACCCGGAAAAATGGTATTTCAGTGAAGATGGTGTAAAAGATTTTATCATTCCTCATAAAATAAAAAAACGTGCCAGTGTGGCAGTAAAAAAGGAGATGTAATCATGATTGACAGAAAAATGGAAACTTCCGCCCATGGGCGGGTGAAACGCTGTTTCACCCTGATTGAACTCCTCGTAGTGATTGCGATTATCGCTATTTTGGCGGCAATGCTCATGCCCGCCTTGAGTCAGGCTCGCGAATCGGCACGGGGCAGCAACTGTGTCAGCAACCTGAAACAAATCGGTCTTATGACCGCTTCTTACACCGATGAATGCGGCGGTTGGGTTCTGCCGCATGATTTACGTTATGCGCTCAACAGTTCAACAGCATACAGCAACGCTTCTGACAGTTATGCGGACAAAAACACTTACGGTGCCTACCACCAGAGATTGCGTGCAACTGGATATGTTCCGGACTGGGAAAGCGGCAAAGTTGCGCCCAGTGTTTTTATCTGCCCCTCAGACCGGTCATCCGGAAGTTTATATGAAAAAATGCGCTATATGCGGATTTACGGCATCAGCAACGGGATCGTTTTTGAAAACAAATCCACTTTCGGCAAACGCAAAACTGTCAAAATCAGCAAGGTCAAAAATCCGTCGAAGAAAGCCTACTGTATGGATTCCCTCAACCATGATTTAAAATCGGCGTTTTATATGCTCGGTGCAGGTGTTAATCCGTCAAGCGACGGCGGTGCCATCGCAACCGCCAGACATAACGGCGCCTGTAACATTCTGAACCTTTCCGGCAGTGTTTTTAAACTCACAAGCAACAATCCGTACAAAAGTGTTCTGACCGGTTCGACCAGTATGGCATGGGATTCTGACCCGGAACGTTTGACCCGTTATTATTGGGGAATGTAATTCTTTATTAAAGAAAGTAAAATATAAAATGAAAAAAATGTTATTTATTACAGCGGCGGCGGCAGGTGCGGCACTTTTTGCAAAACCTGTTGCGGAATGGGATTTTGAAAAAGTCATCCCCGGAAAGAGCGTGTCTTTTTCTGCTGATAAAAAATACCGTCTGGGCGACGGTAAAATCGTTTCCGGATTCAAGGGCAACGGATTGCTTGTCAATAAAGTCTGGCCCCGTACCGCTTTCCCCGCAGCACAAAACTGGAAAAATTTTACCGTTGAATTGAAATTCAAACTCAATGAAGATGTGAACAAGCGTACCGGCAATACTCTTTTCTGTTACGCTAAAAACTCCTGGAACCGCGGTCAGTTTGCTTTGCAGATCACGCCGAAAAAACAGCTTGAAGCGCGTTTCACGCAAGTCGCCCGCAAGCAGGAACTGGTTTTAAAATCTGAGCAGCTGGATATCAAACCGGGTGTATTCTATACCGTCCGTGTTGCCTCCTCTGACGGCGGCATGATGAAAATTTTTCTGGACGGAGAAGTTGTCGCTATCCGTGAAAAAGATTCCTGGGGCTTCAACCGTCTTTCTACACCGAAAATACCGCAAGGTTATCCTCTGATGATTCTGGGCGGCAATCTTGCCACGATGAAACAGACCTACCGCACACTCAACGGCGTGATCGACGATGTCAAAATCTGGAACTCCTTTAAAGAACCGGATATGACTTCCGCCGTCAATGCGGGCAGTTCATTGCTGGTTGCCGAAGGTAAAAAAAGCGTAACCGGTAAATTCCTCGTGCTGGATAAACCCACGCAGTTTCTCGGAAGTTTTGTGCGGCCGGATCAGAAGTTCTTTGATGCCGCCGCCCATGCGGAACTGGAACTCAATAAAAATGATCTCATCGTCCGTATCGTTTCCCCGATTCCCGCAGGCATGAAACCTGATACCCGCAAAAACCGCACCTGGAGCGGAGATGTGGTGGAATTCTTCTTCCGTCCCGACCCCGACAATCAGGAGTATTTTCAGTACGCCGCCAACGCTTCAGGCTGGAGTACAGCTCTTGCCGTCAATTACCGCGACCGCAATAAAGCCTTTAAAAGCACAAGCAAAATTTCTGTTGACGTCAAACCCGGCTGCTGGACTGCAACTTTTGTCATTCCCCGCAGCGAAATCCGCCTGACGGGCGACATCAACGGAAAAACCGTCACCGCCAACTTCACCCGCTGCGGCAATACCGCCGGAGGGCAGTCCACCTGGTCCCCCGTCGGAAACAACTGGCACGCCATCACAAAATTCCGCAACATCGTTTTCGGTTCCTACCAACAGGCTCTGCTGCAGAAACTTGAAAAAAGCAAAAAAGAATTTGCTGCCATTCAGGGAAAGAAAGAGCTGCGCAAAGCCATTGCTTCTGAACTTGAAAAGCTGGAAAATGAAATCAAAACCAACGGAAATAAAAGCGAATTTTTTGAGGGACTCTCTCAAAGTATCGCCCGTATGAGTCTGCGTTACACCCAGCTGCGTTTTTCAGGCACCCCCAATCTGCTCTGGCAGGTACCCCTGCCCTGGGGCAATGATGTGCAGGTTTCTCCCTTGAGCAAACCGCTTGAAAAAATTTCCCTCGTTCTGCCGCAGAACAGTTTTGTTTACACAAGTTTCGTTTTCAGCAACCTGACACAAAAGCCCTTCCTCGGACAAATAAAGATTTTCCCGGTCAAGCGTCTGCAGAAAAAACAAGTCTACAACGATTTCAACAGCAAATTTTACGAAGTTCGCAACGGTATCGTCTGCTATCCGGAAAGTAAACTTTACCCCAACGTTCAGTTTTTTGAGGCGCTGCCGCTTGTTTCCGGAGACACCATCCACGATCCGCTGCTGCCGCTTCAGATGGGTACGCTTCTGCGCGCAGGTGCCAATGAATCCAAACAAATCTGGTTGAAGTTCAGCACCAAAGGCATGAAACCCGGCAAACAGGAGTTTGTCATTGTCCTCAAACCCTCTTATCCGGGATTTAAAAATATTGAAGTTGCCCTCAACATTGACGTCCGGAAAATAGACCTCGGCACCGTCAAAGTTGATGCCACAAACTACACAAATATCTACCGCAACGGAACGCATCAGAATCTGGTCAAAGCTCTGGTTGATAAAGAAAACAACATCATCTATCCCGGCGGTGCGCTGGGACAGGCTTCTATGGATATTTATCCCAAAATTGACAAACAGGGCAATGTGCTGAAATACTCCGACTATGCTTTGATCGACAAATTCATCGACCGTACCGTCAAGGCAGGTATGCCGCTTGAACGCATTAAACTTGTCTGCTGGCTTGAACTGCAAAGTTACGGCTTGAACTACCGGGGAAAACGGCAGGTTCCCTTCAACAGCCCCGCATGGAACAAGGGATTCAAGGCGTTCCTTGAGCATTTCACCGCTCACTTGAAAAAGAAATACAATATCACCCGTGACAGAATTATTTTCTACACCGTTGATGAACCCGACGGCGACATCAATAAAAAAGGAACGAGAATGTACTACGCTCACCTTGCCGGAAAAATCATCAAATCTGCCGGAAAAGACTTTGTCACCATGGTCAACCCGCACCCCAATTACCTGCGCGGAAAAGATTTTACGGCAGTAAAAAAACTTGCTGAATTCTATGACATCTTTGAATTTTACCGTCCGGGACTTGGTCCGGAACAGCTCAAAGCCGCAAAGAGTCTTAAAAAAGAGACCTGGACTTACAGTATCCACGGCAAAAACACTTCTCCCGAAGTTTACCGCCGCAACTACTGGACAAATTTCCGTGACGGCTTTACCGCAGTTTCCGCCTATTGGCACCATGAAAACCATGCCGGCGGCGACGGATTCAACTCCGATGACGGTGTCCGCAACCGCGTAGACTACGGCAACACCTATCTTGATATGGAAATGGGGACTTATCTGTCTTCAAAGAGAGAAGAAGCCAATATGCTGGGCAAAGAGGATTACAAACTTGCCCAATTCTGCCGCAGAATGCTTGCAAAATCCCCCTCCCCTGCCCTGAAAAAGCAGCTTGATCAAATCGTTTCAAATGCTGCCGCAGGCGACATGAAAGCCATGGAAGAAGCAAGACTCAAACTTCTTGACCTTGCTGAAAAACTTTCAAAATAACGCCCTTTGCCGATAAGGGCAGATGGGAATCGGGGGGAGGAGAAAAAAAATGGTGCGCCCGCCTTCGCTTTGACGGACTGCGCTGCGGCAAGCCAAAGAAATACCGACCGGTTTGATTTACACCATCGGCGCCCCCAAAAAAACAATAGTATTCACAGTATTGATAGTATTCACAGTATTCCTGTTCGCCGCCCGCAACGGCACAGCAAACCGCAGCGGTCATTCAAAAAAACGGGGCTGCTGCGTAAAAAAGTAACGGCTGTTGTAAATTTCAAGTTTACAACAGCCTTTTTTGCAGCAGAAGAGGAGCTTTTTACTTTACATTGATCTCAGAACGGATAGAGTTTTCAACGCCGATACCGGGATACTCTTTATTAGTGATAAAAAGTTTTCCGTCAAAATACAGTTGTTCAAACAACTCGTGCGTCGGCACATGACGGAGAACGTTATCAGGATAATTCGTTTTGAGAACATTATCCATCACATGAGCCAGCAGAGTGTTCGGAGTATTTTTGCACCAATTGAAAAAAGACTCCAGCATACCTGCGGGAATCTTTTCCCAGAGCTGGAACTCATCGCTGAGTTTTTCAATTTTTATGCCGTCCGGCGTGATATCAAACAAACTGTTTCCGGGGATTTCCATCGTATTGACACGCTCGTTTCCGAATGCAAGAGAACAGGTGGCAACAGAGATACCGTCCTCGTGGAAATAAGCGCACAGACGCTGATTCATGTTGATACCGAAAAGGTGTCCGGGATACTCTTTGAACATAAACATCGTGGCAGATTCTTCGCGGATGGTCAACGCCGTTTCACGCATCGCCTTAAAGGGATCGTTGTATTTGCGCATCAACTGATCGCAGAGAACTGTCACCACATCGGACATATGAACTCTGGTTCCGTCAGAAAGCAGATGATAACGCTCCCACTCATTTTTATCGGCACTGCAGAAACTTCTGCCCTGTTCCAGCAGCATATTGCCGATTTTACGGATACAGGGTGAACCGTAGTTTTCAGCAAAAATACCCCATGCGCCCTGAGAAACAGCCATACAAGTTGCATCATCAGAGATAAAAGGGTGTCCGTAACGCTCATGCCCGACGCCCTTGGCGGCACCGGTACGGCTGTGGAAAAATCCGACTGTTCCTTTCAGGGCTGAGGCATCAAATTTTTCCTCCCAGTGTTTGCTGTAACCGAGCGTTTTTTTCATTTCAAGAGAGCCGTCAGCATCCTGCACACCGATTCCGGTGATGTAACCGCTCCACAAGCCCTCAACGCGTTTACCGTATTCAAGCAGGATCGGGGCAGCGGCCTTTTTGCGCCCCACATAACCGCACATTTCACACATTTTGATATTCTTTCTTTAAATTATTTATTGGGGATCCAATGCGTTGAATCCGGATCATCATAGGGAGAAGTGTAATAAAAACCATCTGTTTCCTGATTGACACATTTGACAGCAGAAGAATGTCCGTCAATAAAAGAAACGTTTGCCGTTCCATTATGCCACATACCGTAAAGCACACCGCTTTGATTGGCTTGCGGATAGAACATCCCGTTCATGACCTTGTTCGTACGATGATAACTGTCTGCAAAATAAATGGTTTGAGAAGCGTTCTTGATTTGTGATTGCTTCCACATTGAACGGGTTGCCCAAGTCCGGTCAGTATACGTCATCACCAGATTGACTCCGTAAATATAACCGTTGTAAATAGAAGACCAGTGGGATTGGTTGCTCTTGAGCATGGCAGAAGGACAAACAAACGGACTGCTCTTTGTTCCTGTTTTATCCAGATTTGTCCGGCTGATTCCCAGATGCGACAGAATATAAGGATAACCATTACCAATGGAATGTCTGCTGGTTGTACTGACATTCAGGAAATTATATCTGAAAGTGTAATAAATAGAGTGAGTCAGCAAATGTCCGTCAAAACTGTCGGCGTAAAGATTCATCATAACCCCCATCTGCTTCTGATTAGAGAGGCAGTCAACTTTCTGCGCGCTCTCTCTTGCCTGCTGCAAAGCGGGCATGAGCATTGCGGCAAGAATGGCAATGATGGCAATGACAACAAGAAGTTCAATCAAAGTAAAGGGGGAGAGTGTGGGGGACAAAGGAAAACTTCTTTTCACGAGAAAAGAAGTTTTCCTCTTTCCCCCACGCCCCCTTTCTCTTTTCAAGAAAAGCGGCGTATTTTGTAATGAGACGATACAGGCGTTCGATATTAAATGGCAGCAGCGTTTTGCAGTAAGCACGAGAAGTCCAATCAGGGTGAAGCAGTGCTGCTTCACCCGCCCATGGGCGGCAGTTTCAATTTTTCTGTCAATCATGATAACGTCTCCTTTTTTTTGCGAACTTGTTATAGGTGGTTTTCAAACTTTAAAATTTTCATTCA